>CAOKNG010000030.1 GCA_948470025.1 uncultured Clostridium sp.
TTTTCTATTCCTCTTCTTGGCATATTGTCACCTGTCCTTCTGCAATTTCGTCTGCAGCTAGCGTTACAGTTGATTCTTCTTGTTTGTTGGTAAGTGGTTTGTCTCCTTTTGATAATTGTCTTGCACGTTTTGCTGTCATAACCACTAATTCGAATCGATTATCTACCTTTGTTAATAATTCGGTAACACTTGGTTTTACCATCATTTTTCATCTACCCCTTTTCCTTTTTTATTCTAACGCATATCATGATTTCTAAGTGGCGAAGCCACTAAGACAATCATTTATTCTTCTACCTCATCTTTGTCTTCTTTATCTAACCTTCCTGCTACGGTTTCCGGTTGAACAGCAGATAAGATAATATGTCCAGAATCCATAATAATAACCGCTCTTGTTCGTCTTCCATAGGTTGCATCAACTGCTGTTTTATTATCTTTTGCTTCTTGCACCATTCTTTTAATTGGTGCAGATTCTGGGCTTACAATTGCAACAATACGATTGGCGGAAACAATGTTTCCAAATCCTATATTAATTAATTGCATGTCAGTTCTCCTTTATCCAATATTTTTAATTGACTTACGAATGTCTTCTTTATTCAATATTTTGAATTTGCTCACGAATGTCTTCTAATACTGTTTTTGTTTCAATTACTAAATTCGTAATCTCTAAACTACCGCGATTTTGACCCAATTGTGTTAGTTTCTCGGTTCATTTCTTGAATCAAAAAATCAATTTTCTTTCCAATTGGTATTGTCTCTTCTAGCATTTTTTGAAATTGTACAATATGGCTTTTTAGTCTCGTTAATTCTTCTTCTATGGAGCATTTATCCGCATAAATAACAATTTCTTGGTTTAAGCGTTCTTTATCTACAACATCCGTTTTTAGAATTTCCTTAATTCTCGTTTCTAATTTTACTACATAATCGTCCACAAGTCCAGTAGAAAATCCAGAAATTTGTAAAACTTTTTCTTCAATGTCTTTTAATCTTCCTTGTAAATCCTCTTTTATCTTATTTCCTTCTTCTTCACGCATAGCAATAAAATTTTCTAAAGCATTCTTTAAACAAATTTCTAATTCCTTCCATATAGTATCTTCTTCTTCTACATTTTGAATCACTAACACATCTGGAAATTTTGAAATTTCCGTTACTGGAATATTAGCACCAATCTCATTTTCAGTTGCTAATTGTTTTAATTCTCTAATGTAAATTTCTGCAAGTTCCCTGTTAATTCTAATATCTTTTCCTTTTGCACTGTTATTTTCAAAAGTAATATACACATCAATTTTCCCTCTTGAAATTTGACTTACAATTTCCTTTTTCACCTTTTCTTCCAAATAACTAATGCTTCTTGGCATTTTTACACTAATATCACAATACCTGTGATTTACCGATTTTATTTCAACATTATACATTCGTCCATCTTTTTCAAAATTGGATCTCCCAAAGCCTGTCATGCTTTTCATATTGGTTCCTCATTTCTTTGTTGGTGTTGTTCATATTAATTGGGTCGATGCGGGCATCGACCCCCTGCCATATTTTATTATTTTTTGATAATCTCTTCTATATCACTTAGACTTGCTATGTATTGTTTTTTCATTTTTTGATAAACAACAATGGATTTTCCTACATAATAAATAGCAAATGCATATGATGCAATCGCTATATACATGTGAAATTCTTTCATGTACATTGTATAGATACTGCTTGTAAATAGCATAAAAGTAGATAATACAAAACATTCGATTCCATGGATTGCTAATGTTCCATTCTCTTTACGATAACTAATTTCAAAAAGGATAATGGTAACTGCAATTAGGCTTAAGCTAAATACTTTTAAATCCATTAGAAAAATTGGTGTTTCAATATTCAAAGAGCCTAAACTAATACAATACAAAAATGCCATTACTACATCTGCTAGTAAGATACTTTCAAATACTTTTTTATGAATTTTATTTTCTTCTTCTTTTGGCAAGACCTTTTTATCCATTCGGTCATTTTCAAATTTCTTCATATTTTGTTCGAATTGCTCTATTTCCTCTTTTCTATCTTTCATATAAATCATTCCTTTTTAGTAAAGTAAATACCTTTGCATTGCTAAAACATACTTCATGTCACTTAACAATACTTTTTCGTCCATCTTGTAATTCTATTGCATTTCATCAAATTCGTACATAATAACACTTGCTAATACCAAGGGGGCTGTTTCTGTTCTTAAAATTCTTTTTCCTAATGTGACCACTTTCCCATTAGGAAGTTTTCTTAAAAATTCCACTTCATCAAACTCCATTCCTCCCTCAGGACCAACAACCACTGCCATCTTCTTTGTTGTTTCACGGCTCACTTCTTGTAATACTTGCTTTATTGTTGTTTCTTTTTCTTCTTCATATGCCACAATTACTATATCATATTCTAACAATTTTTCATATATATTTTTTAAAGAAATTACAGAATGTACCTTTAGTATCTTATCACGTTTACTTTGTTTGGCAGCCACTTGTGCAATCTTTTGCCATCTATCTACTTTTTTTATTTCTGTTTTATCATCTAATTTCACCACACATCGTGCCATCTTTACTGGTATAACACCACTTACCCCAATTTCAGTTGCTTTTACAATAATCTGCTCCATTTTCTCTTGCTTTGGCAGACCTTGAAAAATATCTAATAAAATCTTACTCTCTGTTGTCTCTAAACATTCTTCTAAAATCTCTACAATTACTCTATCTTTCTCCAATTCCAAAATCTTTGCAATATACGATTTTGATGTGTCTTTATTACAAATTTGCACTTGCTCCTCTTTTTGCAACCTAAGCACATTTTTAATATGGTTCACATCTTCACCAGTAATAATTGCGATATCCTCATTAATTTGACTATTTTCAACAAAAAATTTATACATACCTTTTTCCTACCTCTAGCATATTATATCAAACAAAAAAGCATTTGTCACAAAAATAAAAAGAAAAATCCTAACAGTTTCAATTAGACAACTGCTAGGTAAAAAGTTCATTTACTTTTTCGAATCTTCTTTCTCTTCACAAAACTCCTTTATTGGAAAATACAAACTACTTGTAAGTATAAATCCAATTAGCATGAAAAATGCCAGTTTTGATGACTTATTCGGCATTAATTCTAAAACATTTATGGTCAATACTAATTGGCAACCTGTGTAAATGCAAAAAAATGCCAATGATGTAATCCGGTTGCATTTTGATATACTGCCATTATTACACCATATTCTTATTGATACATAGGAAACTGGAAACATACATGACATGCCTACCAATGCTCCTAATATGAGAATCATTTGGATAAAATCCCAGTGATAGTTTTCATGCCATAGTACTGTTACAACACTTAGTACAAACGCCTCAAATATAGTGGTATAAACACATATACCTACTATAGCATTCAAATACCGCATTTTTACATCTTTCATCTTCTTTCCTCCTGTTTTGTGAATTTATAAACTTTAGATTTCTCTATCTTTTATATTTTACCATATTATGTAACTCATTTCAACTCTATTTCAATAATTTTTATCATTATAAGAACCTGACCCACCTCATAGGCAAAGCCTGTGGGTGAGATACTTAAGAAACCTTGTTACTTTCGTAATAACAAAAAGAGCAAATCGTTTTTCACAATCTACTCTTCATTATTCTTATTTACTTTCGCCGAAGGTAAAACATCTATGCTCTTGGGTGAGCATTTTTATAAATGCTTTTGATACTCTCATCTTGGAATTGCATATATACTTGTGTTGATGAAATATCAGAATGTCCTAGCATGGTTTGGATTGATTTTAAATCTGCTCCATTTTGTAATAAGTGTGTTGCAAAAGAATGTCTTAATACATGTGGTGTAATATCCTTTGTAATATGTGCTTGCTCTTTGTAGTATCTTACAATCTTCCAGAACCCTTGACGAGTTAATCTCTTTCCATTTGTATTAACAAATAATGCTGTTATACTATCATCTTTAATTAAGATTGGTCTTGAATTTTCGATATAATCTGCTAATGCTCTTAAAGAAAGAGAACCTAGTGGTATTTTTCTTTGTCTTGCTGATGTTTTACAATTTACTAATCCATCTTTTAAATTAATATCTTCTATATTTAAGGCAATAATTTCAGATACTCTCATTCCAGTTGCATAAGCAAACTCTAACATCGCTTTATCACGAATTCCTTTTAAGTCGATATTTTTTGGTTGTTCTAATAATAATTCAATTTCAGAAGAAGTTAAAACACTTGGTGCTTTTTTCTCTACTTTTGGAGATTGAATTTTTTCGGTTGGATCTTTTTTAATTTTTTTATTACGCACTAAAAATTGATAAAATGAACGAATGGATGCTACATTTCTTGAAATGGTTGATGACTTTTTACCAGTTTGTTGTAGGTAAGAAAAGTATCTTCTCATATCTTCCTCTGTTACTCTTTGATAATTTAATTTATTTTCATTCATATATTCTTCTAATTGCACAATATCCCTTCTGTATGATTGTAATGTATTGTTTGATAATTTCTTATCCTCCTTGATAAATTCTAAAAAACTGCTAATTTGTTTCTCCATTTTACTCCCTACCTTAAACTCTCTAATTTTGTTTGTCTTACAGAATTGACATAACACTTATATTGTTATATCAAAATTATTCAAAAATGTAAATAGATTTTCTAAAATTTTTCAAAATAATTTTTCTTAAAAGTATTTCGAACAAATTTCTAATAAATTTGACGAAAGGTATACTTCTACTAAGGCAGCAAGTTCGAGCCCCAAAAGTAAAATACAGGAAAAAATTGTGTGTCTCGTTATTTCTAATTTGATGGTTTCTCTTCTTTTATCTTTCATAATTGCTTTATATAATTTCATACCACTCACAGCTAATGTTAAAATACAAGGAATAAAGATAATGTTTTGTAATAAAATAGAAGTTGCAACAAATAACATTCCGTTTCCCAATTCCTAAAGTTGCAATGGCAGAAGAAATTGTATACCCTAAGCAAAAGCCTCTATAAATAATAATCCCATATACAATTGGAATTCCAATTACTGTAGAACCAACAAACCATAAAGCAAGAACCAACAAAAAGTTAGAAATTAGACAATCCTTTAATAATGCTCCTTGGTCAATTTCAGCATTATTTTTTAACGAATTTACAAATTCCGATAAATACCCTGTAATATCTTGCACTTGCATTTCGGAAGCATTGTTTACAAAAATAATCCCAAAGATTAATCCAATTAGCAATAATAATGTCGCTATACTGTATTCTCTTATATTATTTTTTATATGAGTTAGTATCACTTCTTTTGCTCTACTATTTTTCTTTCTTCCTACGTTTCTCAAGTTATTACCTCCTAGTTTTGCTATGTGGAACGGTTATCCTACTTTGTATCCGTTTTTCTTATACATAATGTCTATGTAATAAAATGAGATTTAGAACTGTTTTTATCGTATTTCTACTCTTTGGTAGTTACTTTACCATATACACCACCACCACCTGCTTGTATGGTAAGATTTCCTTCTCTTGCCATCATAATGGTATTGGCAATTTTAGCATTGGTAACCGCTTCAATATCGTCTTTCGAAAGTTTGTGTAAAATATTCATTTCCGTTTCGAAGTGGTTTAATAGTTTATCGATTGTTTTTGCTCCTAAACCTGGAATAAAGGTAAGAGGGATTTGATAAATATATGGTGGTCTATTTTCTGGACTTTTGGTTTCTTTTTTATCTTTTATCTTTTCAATTCGGTCAAACACTCCCATCGTAATATTTTTCGAATCACAGTCTGGGCATGTGGTTACTGGGGCAATTCCTTCTACATTTTTTTCGCATTTTTCACAATAGGTTCTATGGTATTTGCCAAGTTTTGGGTCTAACCCATAATTGGCTACAATTTTTCTTCCTTCTTCCCCTTTTAGAGCTTTTATAAATTCCCCAAAACTAATGTCTTCTACTAACATTTTGTTATATTCTCTTGCAATTTTAGGCAAAGAATGAGCATCGGAATTGGTTAAAAAGCTTCTCGTTTCTAATTCTGATATAGTATCTGCTAAAAACGTATCGGAACTTAAACCTAATTCAATGGCAAAAATTTTATCAAATTTTTCTTTAAAAATCTTAGATAGACGGTCTGTGCAATTCCCATAAAAGCTTTTGTGTGGCGTAAAAGCATGAGCTGGAATTAGAATCCCATTGTATTTTTCAACAATATCTACTAATTCATATGCTGAAATGTCTGCTCTTTGTGAACTTAGCGTAATATTATGAATATGGTTACTCATTTCCTTTGAAAATGCTTTAATGTCTTTTAAACTTGGAAAATAGCATAAGTTATGAGCACTTCCTGTTTTTCCTTGGTCGTTTATTTCCGAAGTTTCTATTTCACTTCCTAAAATAATACATACTTTATTTTTATATACAATTCCTCCATCTGGTATTTCATAAGCTTCACCATTTTGTAAAAATTCTTCAATATCTTCAATAACATATGGAGATGCACAATCAATAATTCCAACAACACTAATTCCTTTACGGTCTACACATTCTTTGGCAATGTTTTCAAAATTTAAACTTCTTGCCGCTGTAATTTTAATTGGTTTATTGGATTTGCTTCTTCCAATATGCACATGTAAATCTGCAAATACTTCGTACATTTTTTGTTTTCCTCCTTGTTTCTATCCCTGTAGAGAGTTACACATTATTCATCCTTTTATTTTCGTTTTATAAATTCGGGTTGCATAATCTACACCCCCTACAGGCATTTTTTATAACAAAATGAGGATTACGTAATATAATCCTCTTCTTTTGTATTTTATCTCTCGTCGCCACCAGATGCTCTTTCTTGGATGTTTTCAATATTCTTTCGATTTAATGGAATAACTTCTGCTTTTTGTCCTTGCTTAAATTCAACAATTTCTGCTTTTTTATCTTTTTCTTCCGCTACAACATACTCAATTGGCTCTTTTTTGTTTTTAGCTCTTATTTCTTTTAATTCGTTGATTCCTACAATTGCTCTATTCTCTAAATTATTAAATTTCCTCGTTGCTTTTGCTATTTTACCAGTACAGATATTTCCGTTTAATCCACTTACCATATCTATCCTCCTAACTATACCGCAATTTGTTCTGTTACCATAACAAACTGTTTGAATTTTTCTAAATAACGATTCTGTTTTCCTTTCATATTACGAAACTCTAATAATATTAAAGCTTCATCTACTGGAAATCCTCGTCTTTCTGGTCGGTTTAATAGCATTCCGCAAAAGTTATCAACCAACTCTAATATATCACTTTCTTTTTCTCTTGGTTCACTACCACTATATCGATTTACTTCTTCACAAATTTTACAAAAACGTTTATCAAACCCCAAAGTCGCTAAATACTCTGCTCCCTCTTTCGCATATGATTTTACCTTTGATAAGTCTTGAGGGTCATCCGATTTTTTACAGAAACATAGCAAACACGCTGTTAATAAAAGATTTTCATCCACATCGTCAATTCCCATATCATCAATAAACATTTTTGCAATTTCTGTTTTAAAAATAACTGAGTTATCAAAAAAAATATTGGTTCTTTTTTGCAAATAATATACAATTTCCATTTTCTTAATATAGTCAGGTTCTGACAATATATATTCAGCAAATGTTTCCATAGTCTCTCCCCTTTACCAATTTAGTCATTCGTATCCATAATTTAGCAATTTCATTATATTCTAAAAACTGACATAATTCAAGTATGTTACAAAAATGTCATATTTTTGTAACATACTTGAGATTTGTGTGTCGATTAATTTCGTTTGAAAAGATAGTTTTGCTTATTCTTACAAAGTCATCTTTTCTTCTTTATTGTTTATTTTCATCCCAAATATTCTTAATTTTCTCCTCCAACATTTTCATATTGCCATCATTCACAATCATGTAATCTGCTCTTTTTTGTAATTCTTCCTCACTCATTTGAATACTTAACCTTTTTTTCGCCATTTCCTTAGAAATGCCATCTCGTTTACAAATACGTTCTATTTTTTCTTCTTCTTTTGCTATTATTCCAATTACAAAATCACAAATTTGGTTTAACTTACTTTCAAATAATAATGGTGCATCGATTACAATGCAATCTTCCTTCAATGCATTAATTTTTTCTTTAATTTCTTGTACTACATACAGAAACGTAAGACCGATTTAACTTACTTCTTTTTTCTTCATTATGATAAATAAGGTTTGCTAATTCTTTTCGTTTTAGTTCCCCTTCTTCAGTAAGAATTTGATTTCCAAAACATTCGACAATCGCATTTAAATACATTGTTCCCTTTTTTGATAAACGTTTTGCTATTTTATCAGCATCAATAATATATGCTCCATATTGTTTATTTAGTATTTCGCATAAACTCGTTTTTCCTGCTCCTGAAGTCCCTGTTACTCCAATAATTTTCATGTAACCCCTCCGCTTTTATTGATATAGTAAGTATCTACCTGTATAAATCTCATGAAAACCTCTTAAATTTTCAAAATCTTTTGGTTTTACAAAACACACTCGTTTTTGAAACTGATATATTTTTGATTTTTGTAGCACAGAAGCAACAAAATAGCTACATACATATTTATTTTTAAAGGTTAACGGAATGCCAAAAAAGCGTAATACAATTCCAATAAAATCATATTGATATTGACTACTATGTAATAACATAGCATGAATAATATTTTCCACCTTTTCATACTGTTCTTCTGTTACATTTACTTCATAAATTGTACACATCGTTTTATGGAAGGTTTTAAAAAATGCTCCATCTTTATATTCTACGCAAAACCCTGCATCTAAAATGGAATGAAGTTTCTTTCTCCCAAAACTATATATCACATTACAATCTTTTTCTAAAGCAATTCCTACATGGCTATATTTATAATTAGTAACTTTTCTAATGATCTTAGCTGGTATTGTATTCGTATGCATTAAAAGTACATATATCTTTTTCATTATAGCAACTCCTTTCATTCCTCTAATATCCGATATCACAAAATTTGTTTAAAAATATTCCATTTACTATTATCATTCAAATCCTTTTTTATTTTCCTCACTTTCATCTTAGCATATCTTACCCAAATTCGCAAGATTATTGGTGCAGGATTTTTATAAGTTTATCTTAAATATTTTTATTTCATTTTTTTGCATTTCTTTAAAAGAATCTCATACCTCGTCATCAAAGTTCTCTTCTCTATTTTATATTTTGAACCGCATTTACAACGGTTAAGAACGTTACTCCTGTATCGGCTAAAATAGCAAGCCAGATTGGTGCTATTCCAATTGCTCCTAATAATAAGACAATTAATTTTACGAGAAGTGAAAAAATGATATTTGCTTTTACTACTTTCATAGCACGTTTTGCAGTTTTTATCATACTTGGTAATGTGCTTAGGTTGTTTGAAATAAGTATTCCATCTGCTGTAATGCTTGCTATGTTAGTTCCTGCTCCCATGGCAATTCCAAAGTTGCTACTTGCCAAAACGGGACTATCGTTAATACCATCTCCTACGAAAATAACGTTTTCTCCTTTTTGTTTTAATTCTTCAATTGCTTTTAGTTTTTCTTGTGGTAAAAGTGATGCTTTTATTTCATCGAAATTTAGCTCTTTTCCTATTTTTTCACCACTTTTTTCGTTATCACCTGTTAGCATAATAGCTTTTTTTACTCCAATGTTTTTTAACTCTTTTACCAAGTTTTTACTTTCTTTTCGGATTTCTTCTGTTAATGTAATATATCCTGCTATTTTTCTTTCTATTACTAAGCAAATGGCATTTTGAGGTATTCCTTTATCGTTTGTAACTTGATATTGTTCTAATAGCTTATGATTTCCAAAAAGCACTTCCTTTTGTTCAATTTTTCCATATAATCCATGTCCTGCAATTTCTTTATATTCTTCTACTTTCTTTTGTTTAATATCGTCATGGTAATCCTTAATCGCTGTTCCAATTGGATGATTAGAAAGTAACTCTAAACTATACATATAAGAAAGTATCGTTTCTTCGGTATTGTTTCCAAATACTTCTATTTGTTCTATTTTCATTTTTCCCGTGGTTAGTGTCCCTGTTTTATCAAACGCAACCACGCTCGCTTTTGCAAGATTTTCAATATGCTTTGTTCCTTTTATAATCATTCCTTTTTTGGATATTTTTCCAAGTGATGTAAAGAAAGATAATGGAACCGATATGACTAAACTACATGGGCATGATGCTACTAAAAAGATTAATGCTCTTAGTATCCATTCTTTTACATCAAGTTTAAAAATGAATGGCACTATAGCGATTAGTATTGCAATTATGATAACAATTGGAGTATAAACTTTAGAAAATTTCGTAATAAATTTTTCTGTTTTTCCTTTGTTATTAGTAGCTTCGTATACTAAATCTACAATTTGAGAAGCCGTCGAATGTTCCACATCTCTTATGACTCTACATGTAATGGCTCCTGTTAAATTAACTCCACCAGATAACACCTCATTTTCTTTGGTTACATACATAGGTGCACTTTCTCCTGTAAGTGTTGAAGTATCAATTTCAGATTCTCCATAAATGATGATTCCATCTACTGGAATTTTTTCTCCTGGTTTTATTAGAATGGTATCTCCTACTTTAATTTCTTTTACATCTACTGTTTCAATGGTATTATTAATAACACGATTTGCCGTATCTGCTTTAATTTTTACAATTTCTTTTATACTATCTTCCGATTTCTCGCTTGCTCGTTCTTCTAGGAATTCGCCAAAACGATATAGTAAGATTACCAAACAACTTTCTACATATTCGCCAAGGGCAAATGCTGCAATAACGGCAATGGTCATAAGGGTTTCTTCTTCGAAGTTGAAATGAAAGATATTTTTTATACCATTCCAAAGTAATTCATAACCCGAAAATAAAATAGCTAATACAATTAGTTCTATTTTATATGGGGCAAATACGGGAATAAGCGATAATATAAGAAATAAAATCGCAATTCCATATAAATAGATTGATAATTTTTCTTCTTTTTGGCTATGATGTTCATGTTCATGATGGTGTTCGTGCTCACAATGATGACAACTCATTTCTATTTTCCCTCCTCTTCTAAAATATGTGCTAAACTGGTCGAAATAATTTGTTCAATATGTTCATCTTGTAAACGATAATAAATTTGTTTTCCTTCTCTTCTATACTTCACTAATTTCGCACTTCTTAATATTTGTAATTGATGTGATACGGTAGATTGGTTTAACCCCAATACCTCACATAAGTCACACACGCATAATTCCGTATTTAAAATACTACAAATAATGCGAAGCCTTGTATTGTCTGCAAATAGTTTAAACATATTCGATAACATCTCAATTTCTCTAGCCTTCGGTTCTTCTAATTTTACTTTATTAATTGTTTGAAAATGCGGACATTTCTCACTGCATACTAAATCTTTTTCCTCCATATTTCCTCCTTTTATATGAATACATGTTCATATGTTAATATATAATATATTTTATGCACTGTCAATAGTTTTTGTGAATTTTCTTATATTTACCAAAAAGGAACCATATTTCTATGATTCCTTTTTATCTTATTATTTCTTTTTATCCCTATTCATCATCATATACAATGCTGGTACTAGATATAGTGTTAGTATGGTTGAATAGATTAATCCTCCTATGGTTACAATTCCTAATGGTTGTATCATTTCTGAGCCTTGACCCATGCCTAATGCCATAGTGGATAGTCCTAAAATAGTGGTTAGGGCTGTCATCAGAATTGGTTTTAGTCTGGTTCTTCCTGTTTGAATAAGTGCGTCTTTTACGGTTAAGCCTTTTTCAATTCGTAAGTTGTTGGCATAGTCGATAAACACAATACCATTGTTTACAACAACTCCTGCTAGCATTAGGAAGCCAAGCATTGCAATTAAGCTTATTTCACATCCACAAATCCATAGTGCAAATAGTCCTCCTGTGAAGGCTAGAGGAATTGTAAACATGACAATGAATGGCGATTTTAGTGATTGGAATTGTGCTACCATGATAAGATAGATAAATACAATGGCAAGTAAAATCATGATTGCTAAATCTTTTAGAGATTGATTGATGGTTTCACTTTCTCCTTGTAGCTCTACTGTGTAGCCTTCTGGTGCTGTGTATTCTTTTAACTTGTTTTGTACCTCTCTTCCTACTAACCCCACATTACTATCTGATTTTATGGTTGCTGTTACACTAACATAACGTTCTTGTTGGTCATGCTGAATGGAAGATAATCCATTCGTTTCTTCTATGGTTGCTACTTCCGATAATGCTACTTCTACTGTTTCATTGTTTTTCTTTCCTGATAATTTAATTGATGCTAAGTTATCTGTTGTAGTTTTCTTTTGTTCTTGTTTTACAACCACCACTGGGTAATCTTTGTTTTCAATACTAACCTCTGTTGCCTCTTTTTGGTTTGATACTTCACTTGCAATGGTTTGGTAAATTCCTGCTACTGTTAATCCATATTCCATTGCCTTATTTTTATCTACTACCACATGACTCTCTTTTTGTGTTTCCGAAACACCAGAATCTACGGTATCAATTCCCTCTATTTGTTCTATCATACTGGTAAGTTCTTTTGCAATTTTTTGTAATTCTTCCGTTTCTTTTCCTTTTACTACAATTTGAATACCAGATGACATCATAGAAGACATATCCATATTTGAGGTACTGACTGAAATTTCATAATTGGAATCCTTTGTTAATTCATAAATTCTTTTTTCAATTTCTTTATTCGATATTTTCTTCTCTTCTTTTAAAATGGCATACAAATTCATTGTATTAGCAGTTCCACTTGACATTGACATCGTTCCCATAGCACTTGCATTAATTGCTCCAATGGTGTCTATTTCTTCTATATTTTCCAATAATGTTCCTACTATTTCATTGGTTTTGTCTTGGACTTCTTTTTCGGTGGTTTCTTTTGGTGGTGTTATGGTAATTGACATTTGTGTTCCGTCTACATCTGGAATAAATGCAGTTCCCATACTGCCTGCTAATATGCCACTGGTTACTAATAATAGTATGCAACATATAACAACAATTATTTTGTGGTTTAATGCTACTTTTAGAGTTTTTTCGTAAAATCCAACAAATCGATCCAATAATTTTGTTTCTTTTTGTGTTGTGTTTTTAAACATTTTCGATGCCATTGCTGGTACTAAAGTAAGTGCTATAATTAAACTTGCAAGTAGTGAATAACCAATGGTTAATCCCATATCTGTAAATAACTGCCTAGAAATTCCTTGTACAAAGACAATCGGTAAAAATACACATACCGTTGTTAAGGTAGAAGCTGCAATGGCTCCTGCTACTCTTGCTGCTCCTTGTATGCTTGCTTCTTTTACACCGTTTCCTTCCTTACGTAACCTGTAAATGTTTTCAATCACAACAATGGAATTATCTACTAACATTCCAACCCCTAGTGCTAATCCAGATAACGAAATAATATTAATTGTAACTCCTGTAAAGTACATAAGTGCAATGGCAAATGTTAAACTAATTGGAATAGATAATGCAATAATAATAGTTGGTTTGAAATCTTTTAAGAAAATCCATAAAATAATAACCGCAAGAATTGCTCCATATAATAAGTTTTCTAACACTGTTCCAATAATTAAATCAATATAAATTCCTTGGTTCATTAAAGTAGTAAAACGAACCCCATCGTTTTTTTCCTCTAATTTTTCCATAGTTTCTTCAATTTCTTTACATACTTCTGCTGTTGATGCCGTACTTTGTTTTTGGAAACTTAGCATAATGGCATTGTTTCCGTTTACTTTGGCATATATTTCTTCGGAATTATCGGTATAGCCAATATCTGCTAAATCATTTAAGGTTACTTTTTCTAGCCCTTCTATCTCAAAAGAAAGAAGTGTCATATTTTTTATTTCATCTAAGTTTTCAAACTTTTCGCCTACTTTAATTAGCATTTTATCATTTTCGGTTTCGATATAACCTGCTGGCATAGAAAAATTATTTGCCATTAAAATATTGGACACCATATCGGCAGTAATAATACCATCGATAGAAGCATTTTTTAATGCTTCATCACGTGCTGTTTCAAATTCCTTTATTCCTTTTTCTAATTCGGCTTCCCCTTGTTCAAGCTTGCTTGCCGCTTTGCTTAATTCAAGTGTTAAGGTCGCCTTTGCTTTTTCTAATTCTACTTCTTTTTGTTGTAGATTTACTTTTTGTTTAGCAAGTTCCGTTTTTCCAACTGTTATTTGGTTAAGACCTGTATCGATTTCTTTTAATTTGGCAGTTGTTTCACTTTTTAATTTTTCTGTTTGCGAAATACTACTATTTAAAATTTCAATTTTCGCTTTTTGCTCCTCTGTTACTGTTTCTCCTAATTTGATTAGTTCTGCTTTTTCACTATTCAATTTAGAAAGTGCTTGGTCTAGTCCTTGAATGGTTGTTGTTAATGTTGTTTTGGTAAACTTTAGTCCTTCCTCTTTTGTGGCTAGTTCACTTTCGGTAGAAGCAATGGTGGAAATTCCTGTTTGAATTTGGCTTAACCCATCAATCACTTTTCCCATTTGTTCATTTGATTGTTTGTTAAGCTCTTCTTTTCCTTGGGCAATTTGTGCTTTTGCACTATTTAACTGACCTTGTGTTTGCGATAATGTAGCATTCACATGGTCCATTAATTTTGTATTTACTGCATCAATTTTGTCTTGGTTTAACTTAATTTCTAATTTTTCCTCAACAATTCCAGTAGTGCTAACCGATGCCACACCAGAAATTCTCTCTAATTGTGGTAAAACATTTTGGTTTACAAAATTCTTAATTTCGGTAGAATTCATTTCGCCTACATCAACAGCACTCATCATAACTGGCAACATATTGGGATTAATCTTGCTTACAATTGGAGCACCTATATTGGAATCATCCCAATTAGCCTTTATCAAATCTATTTTCCCATTTAACTCAATTAAAGCAGAATCCATATTGACATCATTTGAAAATTCCAAAATAACCATAGAAGAATTTTCCGAAGAAATGGAAGAAATATTTTTTACATTACTAACGGTTGCCATCGATTGTTCCATTGGCTTTGTAACAACGGTTTCCACTTTTTCTGGGCTTGCCCCTACATATGTTGTAATAATTAAAGCATATGGCAAATCCATCTTTGGCAATAAGTCTGTGGTCATATTCATAAATGAAATACAACCAAGCAGCACAATCAAAATCACTGCAACAAATACAGTGAATGGCTTTTTTACACTATAACCTGAAATCATAAAATTTCAACGTCCTTTCTAACATAAACAATTTGTTCTATTTTAAAAATAATTCTTTTTTAACGATATTTTCATCTTATGATGTAACTTCTACATTATGTATTAAACTGTATAAGACTCTCCTTTTTTGCACATCTTCTATTATAGCAAGTTTTCGACAATATGTAAACCAATTAGAGTAAGTTTTTTGTGAATTTTTGGTGAATTTTG
>CAOKNG010000031.1 GCA_948470025.1 uncultured Clostridium sp.
ATGTTCTATGGAAATAACCTATGCAAATTACTAAAACGTGCCAATGAACGAGAGGATGAAGCTACTATATTTGGCTATTATGTAAAAGACCCATCTGCATATGGAGTAGTAGAAATTAACCAAGATGGACATGCTATTTCAATTGAAGAAAAACCAGAAATTCCAAAATCACATTATGCAGTACCGGGCCTGTATTTTTACACAAACGACGTAGTAGGCATTGCAAAAAACGTAAAACCATCGGCAAGAGGAGAATTAGAAATTACCTCAATTAATGAAGAATATATGAGACAAGGGCGTCTAAAGGTAGAAAAACTAGGACGAGCCATGACATGGTTTGATACTGGCACACACGATTCCTTAATTGAAACAGCAAGTTTCGTACAGACCATTGAAAAAAGACAAGGTATGCAAATTTGTTGCCCAGAGGAAATTGCATTTCGTAAAGAATGGATTACACCAGAACAATTATCTGTGCTAGCAGACAAATTCATGAAAACAGAATATGGGAAATTTTTGAAAGATTTAGCAGAAAACAAAATAGGAGACGAGTAAAATGGGAAAGTTTAAAAAAATAGAAACAAGCATTGATGGAGTATATGTTATTGAACCAACCGTGTTTGGTGATGATAGAGGATACTTCATGGAAACATATTCGAAAGCAGAATTTGAAGAAATAGGACTATATTATAATTTTGTACAAGATAATCAATCAAAATCCAAAAAAGGTGTATTAAGAGGCTTACATTTCCAAAAAGAAAACACACAAGCAAAACTAGTACGAGTCCTAAAAGGTGAAGTATTCGATGTAGCAGTAGACCTAAGACCAAATAGCAAAACCTATGGCAAATGGGAAGGAATCATTCTTTCAGAAGAAAATAAAAAAATGTTCCTAATTCCAAAAGGCTTCGCACACGGCTTCCTAGTCCTATCCGAAGAAGCAGAATTTACCTATAAATGTGATGATATATACAACCACGACGCAGAAGGTGGTCTAGCATGGAATGACAAAGATGTAGCCATCAACTGGCCATTTGGCAACATGAAACCAGAAGAAATCGTAACCTCAGAAAAAGACACAAAATGGCCACCCCTAAAAGACCTAAAACAAACGGATTTATTCAAAAATCTAATGTAGAAACAAAAATGAAAACGGGTCGATGAAGGCATCGACCCCTACAAATATAGAATAATAGCAAACACTAGCGTGAGTTTAGCAATGATGTTAATTTTTGTAATGAAGACCCGACAGCCCTTTGAGGCGGGGGAATACCCGTGAGCTTGGAGGGCGAAATGAAAAAAATTAACATCATTGCTAAACGGAAGCGGAAACCCAAATAAAGAAGAAAAAAGGAGAGAGAAAAATGACCAACAACATATTAATCACCGGAGCAGCCGGATTCATTGGAGCCAATTTTGCAGAATTCTTCGTAGCAAAACACCCAGACTACAACATCATCGTACTAGACAAACTAACCTATGCAGGAAATTTAAACAACCTAAAAAAAGTAGCAGACAAAATCACCTTTATAGAGGGAGACATATGCGATTACACCTTCGTAAAAGACATATTCGAAAAACACGAAATCAACGGAGTCATTCACTTCGCAGCAGAATCCCACGTAGATAACAGCATCAAAAACCCATTCATCTTCACACAAACCAATGTAATTGGAACCCATACCCTACTAGAAGTAGCAAAACAAACATGGGGAGAAGGAAGCCAAAATAAATTCGTCCATATTTCAACCGACGAAGTATATGGCACCCTTGGTGAAGAAGGTTACTTTACAGAAACCACCCCAATCAATCCAAACAGCCCATACTCTGCCTCAAAAGCAAGCTCCGACCTAATTGCAAGAGCCTACTACGAAACCTTCAAAATGAACGTAACCATTACCAACTGTTCTAACAATTACGGACCATACCAACACAACGAAAAACTAATCCCACATATGATCAAACTAGCAATGAACAATGAAAAATTACCAGTCTATGGAGACGGGAAAAACATTCGTGATTGGTTATTTGTAGAAGACCACTGTGAAGCAATCGATATGGTGTTCCATAATGGAAGAGCAGGAGAACGATATAACATCGGCGGACATAACGAAAAAAGAAATATTGAAATTGTAAAATTAATCTTGAACCATTTACATAAACCAGAATCTATGATAGAATTTGTAGAGGATAGAAAAGGACATGACTACCGTTATGCCATCGATCCAACCAAAATAAAGAAAGAACTAGGCTGGGAGCCAAAAACAAAATTCGAAGATGGCATTATAAAAACGATTGATTGGTATTTAGCAAATCCAGAGTGGCTTAGGTAAGAGGTAAGAAAATGATATATGGTGATCATAACGAACTAATACCAAAGAAACAAAAAGGAATAAAGGGAATCTTAGCACAAATTGGAAACACCATAAAAAATATAGCAATTTCCATTGGAAGAGGCATAAAAAGTGTAGGAAGTAGAATTGGAATCTGGATAAAAGGAATGAATAAATGGGTAAAGGCAGTTATTATCATGCTCTTTATTATCATTCTATGTTCTGTTATCTTGGTAAGTAAGTTTGTTGGTGATCGACTTTCAAAAATACATTTTAAAGATTTAGATGAAGGAAATCTGGGAATCAATAGCGAAGTATATAGCGAAATAGAGGGATTAACCGAAAAAGAATATGAACAAGTAATGAATATTCTACTTCTTGGTTCTGACTCAAAAGATATGTCTAACCAATATGATGGAAATAGTGATGCAATTATGATTATTTCGATTAACCCAAAATTCAAAAGTATTAAATTAATTAGTATTCCACGTGATACAGCAGCCAACATAGATGGTTTTGAAAATCGATATAAAATTAATGCGGCATTTGCAACAGGAAAAGAACAGTTAGCAGTAAAGACAATTAACGAAAATTTTGGGCTTAACTTGAAGGAATATGTTACTGTAAATATTTCAAGTATGTATGATATTATTAATGAAATTGGTGGTGTGGAAGTAGAAATTACAAAAGAAGAGATGAATTCGATTAATCACTTTGTTGATATGTTTTATGAATTTTCCGGGAAGCCAACCAAAAAAGTAACAAGTTATGGAAAAGTTACTCTTACAGGGGAACAAGCAGCGGCTCATGTGAAGGAAAGAGAAGCGGGGTATAGAAGTGGAACAACAGATTATGGCGATTTTGGAAGAACGAGAAGACAAAGAGAAGTGTTGGTTGCTATGCTAAATAAGATATTAACCAAAGACCTAGGGGAAATTTCTAGAATTATGGATTTGATTTTAGAGCAAGTAACAACAAATGTGGATGTAGGAAAGTATATGGGAATGCTTCCAGAATTGATTGCAAATAAAGATGCCTATTTAAGTAGTCTTACATCGGTTATGATACCGAAAAATGAGTATAGTGAAGAAATTTTAGAAAATGGAGCTTTTTTATATGTTACAGATATGGAAAAGGCCAAAAAGGATTTTATTCATTATATGTATGAGATGTAGTAAGTAAAAATTAGACAAACCATATTGATTAATATTTGAAAAATTTCCTATCAGAAAAAATAGGATGTTAGATTTAAGCTAAAATGTAATTTATTATATTTTAGCTTAAAATGATTTATAAAACCTTTTCTTCTAAGACTTCAATATGAATGTCATGATGATCAAGTTTTGAATTAATTCTATCGAGACTTTCTTGCATATAATCTGTTTTATCAATAACCATAGAAAGTTTTTCTAAGCCAATTTGTATTTTTTTATCATGTTCGTATTCAATTTTTGTAACGGTATTGTTAAGCTTATGTAATTGAGCTTTGATTTCTTTTATGTCTGTACCATATTCACTGAATTTTTTGTCATGCTCATCAAGTTTCCCAAAAACTTTTTCAAATTTTTTGTCATGTTCATCAAATTTCGCGAAAACTTTTTCAAATTTTTTATCATGTTCATCTAGTTTCGTAAAAACTTTTTCAAAGTTTTCATGAAGCATATTTAAAATTAATAGAGTATTCTTATCTTCCATATACATACCCTCCTTTCCATGGTTTGTCTAATTTTAATAAAATTATAACACACCTCATTGTCAAAAAACAATAAAAAATGATAAAAACTTTTCGACAAATTCCGACATTGGTGTTACCTTAAAATACTAGAGTAAAAGGCCCCTTTACCTAAGGGGGCTGTCGGCGAAGCTGACTGGGGGTTCTTACAAAATTTTTCTTACAAACATATTGCAAATGTGAGAAAATATGGATATAATAGAGCTAACGTTAAAAAAATGGAGAAAATATGGAAGAGATCGATTTAAAAGAATTATTTGATATATTTTGGAATAAAAAAGTATGGATTATTTTGCTAACAATCCTATTTGCTATATTTGGATTTGTCTATACAAAATACATGTTAGTACCAGACTACGAGTCATCGGCAACTTTAATTTTAACCAAAAGCAATCAAGCACAAAATAATACGATTACAGGAAATGATGTTACACTAAACCAACAACTAGTAGCAAATTATACAGAATTAATGAAAACAAACAACATTATAAGACAAGTGATACGGAAACCTTGGATATACCAATCTAACAGAAGAGGAGTTAAGAGAAAATGTAACAGTAAGTTTCGTAACATCGACTCAATTAATTGAAATTTCAGTACGAAATAGCAATCCTAAAGTAGCCAAAGACTTAACCAATGAAATGGCAAAAGTATTTATTGAAAAAGCAAAAGATATTTATAAATTAGATAATCTTCAAATAGTAGATGAAGCAAAAGAGGCAGATAAGCCATATAACATTAATGAAAAAAAGAATACGATATTCTTTGGTATCCTAGGATTTGTAGTTTCAGTAGGATTTGTCTTTATAAGAAGTTTGTTTGATACCACCATAAAAAAGAGTGAGGAAGCAGAAAAAAGATTAGGATTAACGGTATTAGCCTCTATTCCACAATATGATTATGAAATGAAACGAAAAGGAAACACAAATGAAAAAGAGTTAATGATTCATCAAGACCCGAAATCGCCGATTTCTGAAATGTTTCGAACTTTAAGAACCAATCTTCAATTTATGACTTCTAACCAAGGAATGAAAACATTATTAGTAACAAGCAGTGTACCAGGAGAAGGAAAAAGTTGGGTATCAGCCAATCTTGCTATTTCCTTTGCAAATGAAGGAAAAAAGGTAGCTTTAATCGATTCAGATATGCGAAAAGGAAGATTACATGATATGTTTGGAATCGAACGAAAACAAGGCTTATCCAATTATTTATCTGGCGTTAGTGACCTAGAAAATAAAGAAGATATTATGGCATATTTTCAAACAACTACCACAAAAGGACTTTATGTAATGCCAACAGGAGACATTCCACCAAATCCATCGGAATTACTTGGTTTAGAAAAAATGCAAGAATTCATAGGGAAATTAAAAAATACTTTTGATATGGTTATTTTTGATGGGACACCAGCCCTACTGGTTACCGATTCTGTGATTTTAGCAAGAATGTTAGACTTTAGTTTACTGGTTACTTCGTACCAATCGACCAAAATGGGAGAGGTAGAAAAAGTAAAGAAAATGATAGAACATGTTGGAGGAAACATTACAGGAATTGTGATTAATAAAATACCAATAAAGGCAAGAACCTATGAAAACACCTATTATTATGGGCAAAAAGAAGAAAAGAAAGAAACAGTAACGAATCGAGAAAACAATACGAAAATAGAAGAACAAGAAAAAAACAAAACAATTTTGGACGAAGAGAAGGAAGAAAATAAGGATGATTGATATTCACACACATATAATTCCCAATATTGACGATGGTGCCAAGACTGTGGAAGAAACGTATGCAATGTTAGAAAAAGCACAAAAAATGGGATTTACCGATATAATTGCTACCTCACATTATATGGAAAATCAATATGAAGTAGAACAGGTAAAGAGACAAGCAGTAGTAGAAGCATTAAACCGAGTAACGCTAGAGAAAGGATTAGACATCAAAATTCATAATGGAAGCGAAATTTATGTTAATCCAAATCTAGTAACATTGATAAAAGAAAAAAAGGCATCTACCTTATCAGGTAGCCGTTATGTCCTATTTGAATTGCCAATGAATAGTAAGGTTAATTACTTAGAACAATTAATTTTCGAGATACAAGCAAATGGATTAGTCCCCATTATTGCTCATCCAGAACGATACCAGTATGTACAAGAAAATCCCAATTTTGTAGTAAATTTAATTACAAAAGGAGTACTATTTCAAGCCAATTTTGCAAGCATTGGTGGATACTATGGAAAAAGAGCTAAAAAAACACTAATTCGATTATTAAAAGCAAATGCAATTCATTTTTTAGCAGTAGATGCACACAATCACGAAAAGTATGATATAATACAAGAACAAATACAGAAATTAAAAAAAATAATTTCCAAAGAGCAGTTAGAACAGCTAACAACAGTAAATCCAAACCATATATTGAAAAACTTAAAATTACAAACAGAACAACCAAAACGAATAAAAAAGGGTTTATTTGAGTAAAAACGACTATCTCAAAACTTGAGATAACAAGTCAAAATTAAAATATTACAGATTAATTTTGATTAACGATATAATACAAAAAGGAGAAGAAAAAATGAGAAAATATTTTGGAACAGACGGCATTCGTAGAATTGCCAATACCGAACTTACACCAAATTTAGTCTACAAAGTAGCAAAAGCAGGAGCATGTGTATTATCCAAACATACAGACCATGCCCCAACCATCTTAATTGGAAGAGATACCCGTATTTCTGGTTCGTTAATAGAAAGTGCTATGACAGCAGGATTTTTAAGCTATGGTGCGAATGTAAAATTATTAGGTGTAATTCCAACACCAGCAGTAGCCTATTTAACAAGAAAGCTAAATGCAGATGCCAGTGTTGTTATTTCTGCCTCACATAATACCTATGAGTTTAATGGGGTAAAATACTTTAGTAATAAAGGAATGAAAATAGATGATACCATCGAAGAAGAAATCGAAGAAATTATGGATTCAGAAGGCATTGATGGAATGAACGCACCACATGACAAAATTGGAGTTTCTGAGCTAAGAGAAGATTTAATTGACGAATATGCAAACAATTTATTAGAACGTTTTCAACCTACCATAGGTAATTGTAAAAAAGAAGATTTTATTGTAGGAATTGATACAGCCAATGGAGCAACTTATAAAGTAGCCGAAAAAATATTTTCCGAATTAGGAATTCAATATGTGATTATCAATAATCATCCAAACGGGGTTAATATCAATGAAAACTGTGGCTCAACGCATTTAGGGCAAATTAAAAAATTTGTGGTAGAACATAAATTAAGTTTAGGAATTGCTTATGATGGCGATGGAGACCGTTGTTTATTAATTGATGAACAAGGAAATGAAATTGATGGGGACCAAGTGTTAGCCATTTGTTCAAACTATATGAAGGAAAAAGGAACCTTAAAGAAAGACACGGTTGTTGCCACTGTTATGAGTAATTTAGGGTTAAAGAAATACTGTAAAGAAAATGGGTTACAAGAGTGTCAAACAAAAGTAGGAGACCGCTATGTATTAGAAAAAATGCTAAAAAATGGCTATAATCTAGGAGGAGAGCAATCAGGACATATTATTTTCCTAGATGTAAACCCAACAGGAGATGGCATTTTAACATCTCTTATGGTAATTCAAATTTTATTAGAAAAAAATGTGTCAGCATCAAAACTTTGTAGTATAATTAACATATATCCGCAAGTATTAATTAATGCAAAAGTGGCTGCAGATAAAAAACAAGATTATGAAAAAGATGAAACAATCAAGCAAAAAATACAAGAACTAGAAGCAGAATTTGCAGACAATGGTAGGGTTTTAATACGTCCTTCTGGAACAGAACCTTTGGTAAGAGTTATGATTGAGGGGGAAGATAAAGAATATATTAAAACAAAAGCAGAAGAACTCGTAAACTTAATTGAAGAAAAATTAAAATAAGGAGGAACAAAAGATGTTTTTAATTAATGTAGCAGACCCATGGATTTTACTATTATCACTATTTCTTACCATTTGTTTAGTGTATATAGGAAAGGAAGCAAAAAATGCGTATGTGCCAATGTTAACACTAGTCGTATTTCTAATATTACTTGTAATGCATGGTGTTCAATTTTTAATATTACCTACACAATATGAAAATATGATACCAGACATATCAAAATGTTTAGTAGTGGACTTTGTTATGATATTTATTTCCTATGCATCATACCTTTGGGTGGATGATATTGAAACAAAAGCAAAAAAGAAAAAAAGCATTGATAACAGCCTAGAATGGTTTTGGAAAAACGTATAAAGAAAAGACAAGGACGTGAGAACATGGAAAAATACTATATTACCACACCAATTTATTATCCAAGTGGAAAATTTCATATAGGAACTGCTTATACTACAGTAGTAGCAGATACGGTTAAAAAACACAAGAAGCTAAGAGGGTATGATACATACCTTCTTACAGGTACTGATGAGCATGGTCAGAAAATTCAAACCGTTGCCGAAAAAAATCATATGACACCACAGGAACATGTAGACCGTATGGCAGATATGGCAAAAGAATTGTGGGCAAAAATGGAAATTGATTATGATGATTTTATTCGCACCACAGAAGATAGGCATAAAAAAGTGGTACAAGAAATTTTTGAGAAATTTCTTGCCAATGGCGATATTTATAAAGGTACCTATGAAGGCATGTACTGTGTGCCTTGTGAGACCTATTTTACCAAAACACAATTGGTAGATGGGAAATGCCCAGATTGTGGTAGAGATGTGGTTTTAATGAAAGAGGAAGCATATTTTTTCAATATGAAAAAGTATGCAGACCGATTAGTGAAATTATATGAAGAAAGCGATTTTATCACACCAGAATTTCGTAAAACAGAAATGTTAAATAATTTTATTAAACCAGGGTTAGAAGATTTATGTGTAAGCCGTACCAATTTTGACTGGGGAATTAAAGTAAAAAGCGACCCTACTCATGTAGTATATGTATGGCTAGATGCACTAACAAACTACATTACAGCACTTGGATATTTGTCGGAAGATGATACCAAATTTAAAAAATACTGGCCAGCCGATTTACAAATTGTAGGAAAAGATATTGCCAGATTTCATTTAATTTATTGGCCAATTTTCTTAATGGCACTTGATTTACCAGTACCAAAGAAAATTTTAGTGCATAACTGGATTATGATGAAAGATGGAAAAATGAGTAAGTCAAAGGGGAATGTAGTATATCCAGAATTGTTAATAAACCGTTATGGATTAGATGCCGTACGCTATTTTCTACTTCGTGAAATGCCAGTGGTACAAGATGGTGTCTTTTCACCAGAAAGCTTTATCGAACGTTTTAATTTTGATTTATG
This sequence comes from uncultured Clostridium sp., assembly GCA_948470025.1. Taxonomy (GTDB): domain Bacteria; phylum Bacillota; class Clostridia; order TANB77; family CAG-508; genus RGIG8482. Next base: position 9,415 of record CAOKNG010000031.1, read on the forward strand.
TAATGATTTAGGAAATCTATTAAACCGAACAGTATCAATGGTAAATAAATATTTTGATGGAATTGTACCAAGCTATGTAGGACAAGTAAATGAAGTAGATGCGGATTTAGAAGAATACACAAAAAAGCAAATCAATCTAGTAGAAGAACATTTCGAAAAATTTGAATTTGCAAACTCTTTACAAGAACTTTGGAATATCATTGCAAGAACCAATAAATATATTGATGAAACCGCACCATGGGTACTACAAAAAGAAGGAAAAACTGAAAAATTAGCCTCTTGCATGAACCATCTAATTGAGAATCTAAGAAAAATAGGAATTATGCTATTACCATTTATGGAAAAAACAGCCAAAAGCCTACTTACTCAAATTGGATTAGATGATAAGAAAGAAACTTGGGAAAGTATCTACAAAATGGACCACATACCAAATGGAATTAAGGTAATTCCAAAAGGGGAACCATTGTTTATGCGATTAAACGTAGAAGAAGAAATCGATTATATAAAAAAAGGAATGGGAGCATAAGAACCCCCAGTCAGCTTCGCTGACAGCCCCCTTAGGTAAAGGGGCCTTTTTGCGGAAAATTTAAAAATGTGATGGTAAAGGTTTGTCAGAAATATACAAGATAGAAAAAATCAAAAAATAATAGAAAGAAGGGAACAATGATGGGAAAATTATTTGTAATAGAAGGAACCGATGGAAGTGGGAAAGAAACGCAATTTCGAAAATTGCAAGAACGATTAAAAGAAGAAAATTTAGAATTTCGTGTAGTTAATTTTCCAAACTATGACAATGCTTCTTCAAGTTTAGTGAAAATGTACTTATCTGGAGAATTTGGAGAAAATGCGAAAGATGTTAGCCCATATATTGCTTCTACTTTTTATGCAGCAGACCGTTATGCTACTTTCAAACGCTATTATGAAGACTATTATAAAGAAGGCGGAATTATATTAGCAGACCGTTATACAACAGCCAATATGGTTCATCAAGCAGGAAAAATAGAAAATAAAGAAGAAAGAAAAAAATTCTTAGACTGGTTATGGGATTTTGAATTTCATCTATATGGCTTACCAATACCAACTAAAACTTTCTTCCTAAGTATGCCACCAGAATATGCGTTAAGCCTAATTGAACATAGAGCCAATAAATTTACCCATACAGCAAGAAAAGACATTCATGAACGAGATAAAAGGCATATCATCGATAGTTACAACACAGCATGTGATTTAGTAAAAGATTACGATTGGTATGAAGTAAAATGTGTAAAAGACGGAGAATTAAGAACCGTACAAGACATTCACGAAGAAATCTACCAAGAAGTAAAAAAATATTTGGAAACGTAAGAGTACATACCATATAGGTACAAAATAATATAATAATTGGAAAGAAGGAAAGATATCATGAAAACAATCGAATTAAACCATCCTTTAATTGAACACAAAGTAGCAATTTTAAGAGACAAAAAAACAGGAACCAAAGAATTTCGCGAATTAGCAGAAGAAATCGCAATGCTACTATGCTATGAAGCAATGCGTGATGCAAAAACAGATGACGTAGAAGTAGAAACTCCAATAGGAAAAACAATGGCAAAAAAAATTAACGAAGACCGTTATACCTTTGTACCAATCCTAAGAGCAGGACTAGGTATGTCAAACGGAATTACAAAAATTGTTCCAAATGCCAAAATAGGAGTAATCGGGTTATATCGTAACGAAGAAACACTAGAACCAGTGCGCTACTATTACAAAGTACCAAAAGATATACAAGATAGAGAAGTAATTCTAGTAGATCCAATGCTTGCAACTGGTGGCTCAGCGGTAGATGCTATTAAGATGATGAAAGAAGATGGGGTAAAGAAAATAAAATTCTTATGCCTAATTGCAGCACCAGAAGGAATAAAGCGAGTAGAAGAAGCCTATCCAGATGTACAAATCTACTGTGCAAAAATTGATGACCATTTAAACGATATCGGCTATATCGTGCCAGGTTTAGGCGATGCAGGAGATCGAATTTTTGGAATCAGGTAAAATTTGAAAAAAGAATGGAAAAGTGGTATAATAAAAGAGTAATGAGAAAACTAACCATTGTTGTAAAAAAAGGAGAACATCATGAAGAGAGAAAGAGACTTGGCAGTAAAGTTATTGGTAGTTGCAGTAGCATGTTTGTTTTTTACAGGATTATTTATTTTCACATATCAGCGAATTATTGGAGGAATTGTGATGGGAATAGCAACAATTCTTGGATTACTAACATGTGAAGTACTGTTACCAAAAGGAAAAAGCCTTTTTTGGTCCAGAAGGAGTTAATTCTTCTGGGCTTTTTCTTTATTCACAAAAATTTCACAAATAAAATTAGCAATTGGGGTTGACAATTGCTAATTTTGGTTATAATATATACAAAGAAATTAGCAATCTAAACTTTCAAGTGCTAAAAAAAGAGGTGATAAAGGTGCTAGATAAGCGTAAAAAAGAGATTTTGCAAGCAGTTGTAGACGAGTACATTAATACCGCAGAACCAGTAAGCTCAGCAACACTAGTTGAAAAATATGGGTTAAATTATAGTAGTGCAACTGTCCGAAACGAATTAGCAGAACTTGAAAACAATGGTTATTTAGATAAACCTCACACATCTTCTGGCAGAGTACCTTCAGAAAAAGGATATCGATTTTATGTGGATGAATTAGTAAATGAAGAAGATATTTCTTTAGAAGAAATAAAATACATTCAAACAAAACTAGCCACAAAAGTAAACGAAATTGAAGATTTAACCAAAATCGCAACCTCAACCTTATCCGAAATTACCCATTACACTACGGTTGCTATTCGGACCAAAACCAGATAGGCAAACCATAGAAGAAATCAAATTTGTATTATTAGGCACAAGAATGTTAATGGTTGTGATTGTAACCGATACGGGAATGGTAAAAGAAACTATTATAAAATACGATGAAGACATTAATACAAGCCAAGTAGAAACTTTAAATAATTTGTTTAACAGCAAATTACAAGGAAAGCCACTTAATAAGATTGATAAACCAATGGAAGAATACATTTTTTCCGAAATCAATTACAGTATCGAAGTTATAAAACCAATTATAGAGCAAATTAACAAAGTTATTGAAGAAGAAAATAACATTTATTTAGAAGGAACCAAAAAAGCCTTTGATTTACCAGAATTTAAAAGCCTAGAAATTGCCAAAAACTTTGTGAATATCTTAGATGAAAAAGAATTAGTACTAGACATGCTAAATTCTGGCATTGCAAAAGATATTAATGTTTACATAGGGGACGAAAATGATAATGAACAATTAAAAGATTTTAGTATTGTTACTTTTAAACATTCGGTAGGAGATAAAGATTTAGGAACCATTGGAATTATAGGACCAAAACGAATGGATTATTCAAAAGTAATTTCAGTTATGAAATACATTAGTAAAAAAATGAAAGAAAAAGATTTATAAAAAGATTAGTATAAAAACAAAATTTTCATACCCATGTGTGATTTAGAGCAAAGCAAGAAGAAATGGTATTTAATAGGAAAACAAAGAGATGTAAGGGCGATTTTAATCGCCTAAGAGCAGGTTATTTATACGTACTTTTAAACAAACAAGAAAGGAATGAGTTTAGATGGAAGAAAAAAAGGAAGAAGTAGAAAAAACAACAAACAATGATGAAAAACAAAAGTTGGAAAGAGAGGAAAATAACAAAAATCAAAATTTAGAAAATGTAATGAAAGATACGGCAAAACAAGAATTAGAAGAAATGACAGACCGTTACAAACGTTTAATGGCAGAATTTGATAACTTCAAAAAAAGAAGTGCCAAAGAAAGAGAAAGTTTGTATGATTCTTTAACGTCCGATATTGTAACATCAATTTTGCCAGTACTAGATAACCTAGAAAAAGCAGTTTCAACCAAAACCGAAGACCAAAACTATAAACAAGGAGTCGAAATGGTATACAAACAGTTTATGGATACGTTAGCAAGCTTAGGAGTAGAAGAAATAAAAACAGTAGGAGAAACCTTTAACCCAGAATACCACGAAGCAGTAAGCAGTGTGCAAGACGAAAATTTAGGCGAAAAAGAAATAAAAGAAGAATTTAGAAAAGGTTATAAAATAAGAGAAAAGGTAATACGCCATTCCATGGTCGTTGTTGCAAATTAAGTTAGCTGTTCGAACGAAGTGAGGTACAGATAACTTATGCAAAAGAATGTATTCTTTTGCATTACATTATAAAGATGTTATTAAATTTTTAATATATAGATTACAAAAGATTATAATAATAAAAAAATAAATTTTAGGAGGAATTTAAAATGGGAAAAATTATAGGAATTGACTTAGGAACAACCAATTCATGTGTTGCAGTAATGGAGGGAGGAGAGCCAGTTGTTATACCAAATGCAGAAGGAAATAGAACAACCCCATCTGTTGTAGCATTTTCAAAAAATGGAGAAAGATTAGTAGGACAAATTGCAAAACGTCAAGCAGTTACCAATCCAGACAATACGGTTATCTCCATTAAAAGAAGCATGGGAACAGACAAAAAAGTAAAAATTGAAGGGGATGAATTTACCCCACAAGAAATTTCAGCCATGATTTTACAAAAACTAAAACAAGATGCAGAAAATTACTTAGGAAGCGAAGTAAAACAAGCCGTTATTACTGTACCTGCATACTTTAGCGATTCACAAAGACAAGCTACCAAAGACGCAGGAAAAATTGCAGGCTTAGAAGTATTAAGAATTATCAACGAACCAACCGCAGCTTCACTTGCTTATGGTATGGATAAAGAAGACCAAGACCAAAAAATTATGGTATACGACTTAGGAGGAGGAACCTTCGATGTTTCTATTCTAGATATTGGGGATGGTGTATTTGAAGTATTAGCAACCAGTGGAAACAACCACTTAGGAGGAGATGACTTCGACCAAAAAATTATTGATTACCTAGTAGCAGAATTCAAAAAAGAACAAGGTGTTGATTTAAGTGCAGATAAAATGGCAATGCAACGTTTAAAAGAAGCAGCAGAAAAAGCAAAAATTGAATTATCTGGTGTACAACAAACCAATATTAATTTACCATTTATTACAGCAGATGCAACAGGACCAAAACATATGGATATTACCTTAACAAAGGCAAAATTCGAAGAATTAATTCGTGATTTAGTAGAATCGACGGCGGGACCAGTAAACCAAGCCCTAAAAGATGCAGGAATTTCTGCTTCTGATGTGCATAAAGTATTATTAGTTGGTGGTTCTACAAGAGTACCATGTGTACAAGAATTAGTAAAAAGAGTAACAGGAAAAGAACCAGACAAGGGAATAAACCCAGACGAATGTGTTGCCATTGGTGCAGCAATTCAAGGTGGTGTATTATCAGGAGATGTAAAAGATTTAGTATTACTTGATGTAACACCATTATCATTAGGAATTGAAACTTATGGTGGTGTATTCACCAAATTAATCGAAAGAAATACCACTATCCCAACCAAAAAATCACAAGTCTTCTCAACTGCTGCCGATGGTCAAACCAGTGTAGAAGTTCACGTATTACAAGGAGAACGTGAAATGGCTGCTTACAATAAAACACTAGGAAGATTCCAATT
>CAOKNG010000032.1 GCA_948470025.1 uncultured Clostridium sp.
ACGGGAGACGATATGATACCGAATCCAAATTAAATCTAAAAAAAGTATTTGCAGTAATCATGGCAATTGCAGTTATGGTTATGTTTGTGATTGGTATTAAAACCTTACTTTCAACCGATACATCAGACAAAACAACGACAACTAGCCGCTATTATCCTTGTTTTACAAATGAAAAATGGGGAGTGATTAATGGCAAAGGTGAATTTGTAATTGAACCTACATATGAGGAAATGATTACGGTACCAGATAGTAAAACCGATATTTTTATTTGTATGCAAGATGTCAATTATGAAACAGGTACCTATAAAGTAAAGGTATTAAATTCGAAAAACAAGGAAATATTAACCGATTATGATATTGTAGAAGCCATTGAAAATACAGATGAAAACTATAATATGTGGTATGAAGAGGGAGTTTTAAAAGTTAAAAAAGGAGAATTGTATGGGCTTACAAGTATTCTTGGAAAAGAACTCTTAAAACCAGAATACCAAAGTATAACAGCATTACCAGGTACAAAAAATAGTTTTGTACTACAAAAGGAAGATAACTTTGGTTTATGCGATAATAAAGGAAAAATAATTATTCCAGTAGAATATAAAGAAATTAAGTCAATCGAAACGGATTATAAAAAAGGCTATATTGTAAAAAATGCCGAAGGAAATTATGGAGTAATTGACTTTAATGCAAAAGTAATTTTAGAACCAAAATATGAAGATATTGCACAAGTAAGTGGAAACAAAACCTATGTGGTAAAACAAGAGGGAAAATGGAAACTAATCAATGAGAAAGAAGAAGTATTATTAGAAGACAAATTTGAACAAGTAGCCAAGGTAGAAGAGGATAAACTAATCATTGTAAAAGACAAGCAATATGGTGTACTAAGTGTTTCAGGAGAAGAAATGATTGCACCACAATATGAAGAATTAAAAATAGCATTGGGTGATTATTATATAGCGAAAAAACAAGGAAAATATGGCGTAATTAGTAATACAAGTGAAGAAAAAATACCATTTGAATATACCAATATCTTTTACCAAAATGAGACCGACTTTATCATAGCAAACAAAGAAAATAGCAATGAACAAGACTTATACAATACGAAATTTGAAAAAAAATTAACAGGAATTGTTTCAGATATAGAAATAGAAAAAGGCTATTTTAGGCTATACCAAAACCAAAACTATAAATACTACAACTTCAAATTTGAAGAAAAAACACCACAAGAAGTATTAACCGCAAACGAAATCTTTTTAAGCAAAAAAGATGGAAAGTACGGGTTTGTAGGAAAAGACGGAAATGTTGTAGTAGACTATATTTATGACGATGGAACTGAAGTTAATAACTATGGTTATGCAGCCATAAAACAAAATGGAAAATGGGGAGCAATAGACAAATTAGGCTCAGTTATCGTTTCGCCAATGTATGAATTACAAGATAATGTAGTTATCGACTTTATTGGAAAATGGCATTTGGCCGGAGACTTAAATTCTTACTACTATACAGACCAATAAAAAGATAAAATAGTACCAAAAAAACACTAATTTACATTCTTTTAGAAAGGAAGGATATGTAAAAACATGGAACTAAAGACGAAATACCAATATACTTACTTTATTTATCCATATATTGTAAAAGAAAATAAATATACCAAATATTTATTAAAACTACTAACCAACAAAAAGTGTAAGGTAAAATTTTTTGAAAAAGAAAAAGACATGGATTTATACCACTATTTCTTACCAAGAATACAAGAATTCATGTTCCAAAACTTTGCCTATAACAAAGAAAAAATACGAAAATTTGAAGAATTTTCGAAAGATACGAAAGCGACAATTCTTTCAAAATATCCAGTTACTATGTTTGAATATGACCTAAAAAGTGATATGCAAGGAAAAGCAGGACGAGAAGATGGAATTTTCTTCCATATGCAAAAAATGCAATTAGTCTGTTTTCGTACAGGCATTTGCTTTTTCGTAATGAAAACCAATATTGAAGAAAGCAATAATTTTCGAGATGTATTAGATTTTAACTACAAATTTCGTGATATTCATTCCGAATTAAAAGGATTAAAACAATACGAAAATATTCGCATGCAAACCACAACCTTTGGAGAGGTACAAAAATTAACAGACCTCATAAAAGAACTTACTGGAAACGTAGAAGATGCCAAAGCATTGGACATCGACACCAATCGCTTTCTTACCTATGCCTATACTTGTGTGGAACAAGAGCATTGGAAAGATGACAAACAATTTGAAGACATCGAATTTGAATTTTTCAAATATGCTAACATTTATCCAAGCTCCTATAAATCAAATTTTAACAAAAGACATATGGAAATTTTGTCAAAATGGAATTTTATCCGTACAGGCTTTACAAAAGAAGGAATGGGACTATTAACATCAGGAATTGATCATCATAACTATACCAAACTACCATACCTATACGAAAATCAATATTTATATACATACCTACTTGCACAATACCAAAAAATTTATCTAAAAAAACTAGAAAAACAAGCAAAAAAGAAACAAACCCTAGCCAAAGCAAGAGAAGAATTTATTGCATTTTCCAAAGATTTATGGATTAACGAAGTAACTCATGATGATGTAGGAACGAATATCTACCAAAAAGCAAGACAAGTAAATGAAGTACAAAAATTATATGATACCATAAAAACAAAATTTGACCTAGCCTACAAAGAACGAAACCTAGAAAAAGAAAACAAAATCAACAAAATTGTTCTTGTCATACTAGGTATATCCTTAACCCTAAACATCATCAATTTCATTGCATTAATCAATATGACGTAGGGGTCGATGCCTTCATCGACCCGAAGACAAGAAAAATACCCCCTAAAGGAGACAAGCCATGCAAATTAAATGCGGAACCGATATTATTGAAATAGCAAGAATTAAGGAATCCATTGAAGACACCAATGGAGCCTTTTTAAAAAGAGTCTATACCGAAAAAGAAATTGCCTATTGTGAATCTAAAAAGAAGATGAAATACCAACACTATGCTGCAAGGTTTGCAGCAAAAGAAGCTATGTTTAAAGCAATTTCTGGATTTTTTAAACACTACGAAATTACCTGGAAAGACATCGAAGTAACAAACGATGAGAAGGGAAGACCTAGAATTCAGCTAATACGGAAAAGAAATCCCAACCCTTGAAAACATCGATATAAGCCTATCCCATTGCCACGAATATGCCATTGCCAATGTTACCGTTTTATGCCTGTAGGAGGAGAAAACCATGAATTTATTTGATTCCCATTGTCATTTAGATGATGAAAAATTTAATATAGACCGAGAAAACGTCATACAGCACATTTTTAGGTCTGGGATAACAAACCTAATCAGTGCAGGCTATAGCCTAGAAGGTTCAAAGCAAGGTTTAGAACTAGCGAAAACTTATCCACAAATCTATACAGTTTCTGGAATTTCACCTAACGATATTGCGGAAAATGTGGAAAACATTAAGGAACAAATTAGACAAATTGAAACCTTAGCAAAACACGAAAAAGTAGTAGGCATCGGTGAAATTGGACTAGACTACTATTGGAATAAAGAAAACAAAGACTTACAACAATTTGCCTTTATTACACAAATCGAATTAGCCAATCAATTAGACTTACCAATTGTTATTCATACAAGAGAGGCAGTAGCTGATACCTTAGAAATCTTAAAAACACATCCAGTTAACAAAAAAGGAGTATTTCATTGTTGTCCATTAAATAGGGAGCTAGTAAAAGAAGCCCTAACGTTAGGTTTCTATATCTCTTTTGCAGGTCCAGTTACCTTTAAAAACGCCAAAAATGCAGACGAAATTATTCGCATGGTACCAGACAACAAAATGCTAATCGAAACCGACAGCCCATACCTATCCCCAGAACCAAACCGAGGAAAACGAAACGACTCCTCAAATGTAATCTACATTGCAAGAAAAATTGCAGAGGTAAAAGGCTACAAAGAACAAGACATAGCAAATCTTACCTATCAAAATACCTGCCGAATTTTTGAAATCCAAGAAAATGACAAATAAAAGAAGTGCTAATATATTTAAAAACTTGAAATTATGTAAATAATATAGTATAATGATAGTGTTACATAAAATTGCAAAGACGAAAGGAGCAAAACATGTTTGATCGGGATATCGATTTAAACGAATTTTCAGACAAGGAGTTAGAGGAATTAGAACAGCAGCAGGAGGAAAAGAAGTTAGAAATAAGAGAGGAACTTGTTTGTGTCGAAAAAGAACTTCTTTTAATAAAGAAAGAACTTAAGCGAAGGCAAGACAGGGATACACCGTCTGCCAGACGTACAGCTTATCCGCACTAATCTTTGTCTACCCCCAGAATTGCAAACGAGCAATTCTAGGGGTTTTCTTTTTGCTTATCCTATGATATAATAACCAAAAAATGTAGGGGTCGATGCCTTCATCGACCCGTAATAGAAACAAAAATAGATATCTACCAAAAAAGGAGGACAAGACTAATGAAAATCATGTTTATTTGTACAGGAAATATCTGCCGAAGTGCCATGGCACATTGGCTTATGAAAAAGAAATTAAAAGAAAACAACCTACCCAATATAGACGTATATTCCTCAGGCATATTTGCCATGCCAGGCGATATTTCCACCGAGGAAGCCATTAACGTAATGGAGGAATATGGGGTAAACTTAAAACAACATAGAGCTACCCTAACAAGAGATTCGAACATTCAAGAAATGGACATTATTTTATGTATGACAAACTCCCATAAACACACTCTTATACAAATGTATCCCAATTTAAAAGACAAAATAATGACCCTAAAAGAATATGTAGACATCACAAAAGATGGAGTAGAAATAAAAGACCCATGGGGATATGATATAGCTACCTATCGTTTTTGTGCAGCCGAAATTGACAGATGTTTAGAAGAATTAATTAAGAAAATAAGTGGTAAACAAGAATAAAAAGCAAAATTTGACATACCATAAAATAGATGTTATAATAACATCAAGACAAAGTCTTAATCAAGTCTTTTAGAAGAACGAAAAAAGACTAGGAGCGCTAATCCTAGTCTTTTTTGTGTGTTAATCCCCTAAATGTTTTACAATCAAGTAAATCAAATAAAGTTTTAACAGCTTAATCAAGTCTTTCATGAAAAACCTCCTTTCTACCTTTGCAGAAAGGCACTTACTAATATATAGCAAATAAAAAGAAATGCCAAACAAATTTTTGTATAATTTTTTGTATAGTTTTTGACAAAACGGAAACACTAATTTTAAAAAAATACATACCAAGGAGTGGATTTTTTTGAAATTAGTAAAAGTATTAAACATTAAAGGAGCCTTATTAGACGAAAATCAATTAGAAAACTATTTAGAAAAAATAGCATCTGACCATATTCTAAAAGATAAATCCGATAAAATAACGTACCCAATTCCTAGGTTAGAAGAGAATTTTAACGAAATTACCAAAACCTATGAATTACTAAATACACATCTAAAAATGGGTCTTCACATTCACCCAGCAGGAGAATGGTTACTTGATAACTATTATACAATCGAAGAAACCGTAAAAATGATTGTAAAAGACTTGACTTTAAGTAAATATAAAAACTTTGTAGCATTGGCAAATGGCACATACGAAGGGTTTGCTAGAATTTATGTATTAGCCTCCGAAATTGTAGCCTATACCGAAGGCAAAATTGATAGCCATAATTTACAAAAATTATTAGCAGCTTACCAAAGGAAAAAAACACTGGGCATGGAGGAAATTTGGAACATTGGTACCTTTTTGCAAATTGCCATGATTGAAACCATTCGAGGCGTATGCGATAAAATCACATCCGTTCAAATGCAAAAATACAAAGTAGAAAATATATTAGAACGATTAGTAGAACGAAAATCAAAAGACGAACTTCGTTTTAAAGTAAAGCCACAAAATAGGCATAAAGTAATTGAAAACAAAGAAATGAAATACCCATTTATTGAACATATGTCGTATCGTTTAAAACGATATGGAAAACAGGCATATGGCTATTTAGACGCACTTGAAACCGAAGTAATGAAAATGGGAACCAGTGTATCGGAAATTATTAAAAAAGAACACTTTGATATTGCAGTAAGAAAAGTCATTATTGGAAACTGTATTAAAAGCATGAAAGAAATTGGAAGAATCAATTTCTTAGAAATTTTTGAAAACATTAATGGCGTAGAAGAAGTTCTAAAACAAGACCCAAGTGGTGTATATGAAAACATGGACTACAAAACCAAAGCCTATTACCGAAATAAAATAAAGGAAATTTCCAAACGCACGAAAATTTCAGAAATCTATATTACCAAAAAAGCATTAGAACTATGCCAAAAATCAGAACCAGAATCGAATACACAAGATAACGCCAAACAAACCCACATAGGATATTATCTAATTGATGAAGGAGAAAAAGAATTATACAAGGCATTACAAACCAATAAAAAACCACCACGCACGAAAAAAAGTGTCGTTGGTTATATTAGTCTGCTTTTTATCCTAACATTACTCCCAACAATAGCACTTGGCATATATTATAAAAACCAAACAAACCTATGGTGGGGAATAGGAATTGCTATTATTATGCTAATTCCTATTTCAGCGATTACAAGCCAATGCGTCCAATTTATCTTAAGTAAATGGGTAAAACCAAGCCTCATTCCAAAAATGGATTATGCCTATGGAATTCCCAAAAACCAAGCCACAATGGTTATTATTCCAACCATTGTAACAAGCAAAGAAAAAGTAGTAGACCTAATGAAAAAATTAGAAGTCTATTCTCTTGCCAATCCATCACAAAACCTATATTTTACCTTACTTGCCGATGCCAGTGCCTCAGACAAACAACAAGAACCCTATGATAAAGAAATTGTAAAAGCAGGAAAAGAAGAAGTAGAACGTCTAAACCAAAAATACAAGACAGAACCCATGGGAAAATTCCAATTTATTTACCGAAAACGAGACTGGAATGAGAAAGAAAAATGCTTTTTAGGGTGGGAAAGAAAAAGAGGAATGATATGTAAGCTAAATGAATTCTTATGTGAAAAAACCACAGGACTTTTTTTAGCAAACACCATGGAACAAGAAACCAATATTCCCGAAATCCGCTATATTATTACCCTAGATTCTGACACCAATTTAGTACTAAACTCCGCCCTAGAACTAGTTGGAGCAGCCTCCCATATCCTAAATAGGCCACAATTAAACCAAACCAAAGATGCCGTTATTTCTGGGCATGGTCTAATACAACCACGAATTGGAATTGACCTAGTTTCTGCAAGAAAAAGTCTATTTACCAAAATCTATGCAGGAGCAGGAGGAGTAGATTCCTATACCAATGCCATTTCCGACACCTACCAAGATAACTTTGATGAAGGTATTTTTACCGGAAAAGGAATTTACGATTTACAAATTTTTCATACCATCTTTAAGAATGAAATACCAGAAAACACTGTCCTTAGCCACGATTTATTAGAAGGATGTTACCTAAGATGTGGTCTTGCCTCCGATATATTACTCTTAGATGGATACCCATATAAATACAATGCCTATATGATGAGGCTACACCGTTGGATAAGAGGAGACCTACAAATTCTATCTTGGCTAAAAGGCACCATTGTAAATGGAGAGGAAATAAGCAAAAAAAACCCATTAAACAAATTATCCAAATTTAAAATTTTTGACAACCTAAGGCAAAGTTTCATACCCGTTATGACAATATTTGGTTTTATTACCTTCGTGATTTACCAACAATTAGAAAAACAAAATATTTGGCTTGGATTATTGGTGCTACTCATTAGCGTCCTTTTTCCAACCTTACTAGATGTTTTTCATTATATGTGCCATACAAAAGCAGGAAACCAATCTCATAAAAGTTCCGATAAAACCATATCAAGCATAAAAGCAAGTATGTTAAGAGGAATCTTAGAAATTAGTTTCCTACCACATAAAGCCTATTTGTCGCTAAATGCCATTATCAAAACACTTTACCGAAAATACTATTCCAAACAACATTTGTTAGAATGGACAACCGCAGAAGAAGCAGAAAAGAATGGGAAAACCGACTTATTTTCCTATTATCGTTTTATGTGGATTCAAGTAATTGTTGCTATATTAAGTATATTGGCGGCTCAATTTACCAATTTTACTTTTATGATGGTAATACTAACTGCTCTTGGGGGATTATGGCTAATTGCTCCAATTATTTGTTGGTATATTAGTAAAGAGAACATTCCAGTCGCCAAAGTAAAACAGCTAACCGATTCACAAATAAACGATATACGAGACATTGGGAAAAAAACGTGGGATTATTTTGAAACCTATATGAACCAAAAAAACAATTATTTACCACCCGATAATTACCAAGAGGACCGAGCAAAAAAAGTAGTACCAAGAACCTCCTCTACCAATATTGGGCTAGGCTTAATTACCATCATATCTGCTTACGATTTAGGTTTTATTGATATGACTACTACTATTCAAAAACTACAAAACACCTTACAAACCATCGAAAAACTAGCCAAATGGAATGGGCATTTATACAATTGGTACAATACAGTTACCTTAACCCCACTCCTACCAAGGTATATTTCAACCGTAGACAGTGGTAATTTTGTAGGATATTTATACATTACCAAAGATTTTTTAGAAAATGTAAAAACACACCAAGAAGACAAAATAGACGTACAACAAGTACAAACACTTCTTCAAATCGTAACCAAATTGATTGAACAGACTGACTTTAGCTATTTATATGATGAAGAAAAACGACTTTTCTCGATTGGGTTTCATGTAGAAGAAAACAAACTAACCGATTCTTATTACGATTTACTAGCCTCAGAAGCAAGGCAGGCAAGTTTTGTTGCCATTGCCAAACACGATATTCCATCCAAACATTGGCAAAACTTAAGTAGAACCTTAACCATTAATAGAGGGTATAAAGGCTTGGTATCGTGGTCAGGTACAGCATTCGAATATCTAATGCCAAATATCAATATGCGTATGTATGAAGGAAGTTTGCTTTCCGAATCTTGCCATTTTATGAGAATGAGTCAAAAAGAATATGCCGAAAAGTTAGGCATTCCATGGGGAATTTCGGAATCTGCTTTTAATTTAAAAGACTTAAACTCAAATTACCAATACAAAGCCTTTGGTATTCCATGGCTTGGCTTAAAACGAGGGCTTGCAGATGAAATGGTAGTAAGTAGTTATGGAAGTATATTAGCATTGCAAGATGACCCAAAAGGTGTATTAGAAAATATGAAAAAACTAGAACAAAATCAAATGGTAGGAAAATACGGATTTTACGAAGCCATCGATTATACGCCAGCAAGACTTCGCCAAAACCAAAAATATGCAGTGGTAAAAACCTATATGGCACACCATCAAGCCCTTATTTTACTTGCTATTAACAATTTACTAAACAACAACATTTTACAAGAACGCTTTATGGAAAACCCAGAAATAAAAGCAGTGGATATATTATTACAAGAACGCATGCCAGAAGATGTTATCATTACAAAGGAAAAGAAAGAAAAAATTGAAAAACTAAAAACCATGGATTATGAAAATTATACCACTCGAGTTTATACGAAATTAAACGAAAACCGAAACAATTTTAACATCATTTCCAATGAAAATTATTCAATTTGTATCAATGAAAGAGGGGAAGGATTTAGTAAATACAAAAATCAATTGGTGAACCGCTATAAATCCACAAATGATGTACCAGAAGGAATTGCATTTTACGTAAAAAACATTCGTACCAAACGAATTTGGAGTACACTAACCAAAAACAATACCGTAAAACCAGATAAATTAGAAGTAAATTTCTTACCAGACCAAGACAAATTTATCAGAAACGATGAAAACATTATTACCACTTGCAAAATCATAACAGCACCAGAAGACCCAGTAGAAATTAGAACGTTAACCCTAGAAAATACAGGAAATATGGAAGAAACCTTAGAAATTTCTAGTGTTTTTGAACCAGTATTATCAAGGCAGGAACAAGATTATTCTCACCGAGCCTTTAACAACTTATTTTTAAAATACGAATATTTAGAAGATACCAATTCTCTATTAATCAAACGAAATAGAAGAGGGCAAACACCAGAACTTTTCTTGGGTGTTACCTTAAATACCAACCACGAAACCATTGGAGAATTGGAATATGAAATCGATTATGAACGACTAAAAAAAGGAGTATCTTTAGGAATTCCGAAAATGATAGAAGATTCGATTCCATTTTCGAAAAGTTTAGGTTTAACCGTTGACCCAGTTGTGGCATTAAAAAGAACCATTTTACTAAAACCACAAGAAACCATTACCCTAAATTTAATTATTACCATGTCAGAAACAAAAGAACAAATCGAAGAAAACTTAAAAAAATATGCTAGCAACGAAAATGTAAAAAGAGCCTTTGAGTTATCCAAAGTACGAGTAGAAGAAGAGGCTAGGTATTTAGGAGTAAAAGGAAAAGACATTGAGGTATATCAAAAACTATTATCTTATTTAATTGTACAAAATCCATTAAAAAAATGGCAAGCAAAACCAAAAGAAAATACCTACTATATAAGCGATTTATGGCAATATGGTATTTCGGGAGATTTTCCAATTTTACTTGTCAAAATAAAAGATGTAAACGATGCATATGTTGTAGAAGAAGTACTAAAAGCGTTTGAATATTTCAAAACCAAAAATGTATCAATTGATGTAGTCATTTTAAATGAAGAAGAAAATGTATATGAACGATATGTCAAAGAAATGATAGAAACCCAAATCTTAAACCATCATTTGATGTATTTATTAAACCAAAAAGCAGGTATCTATTTACTAAATGCCAATGAAATCGAAAATGTGGAAGTTTTAGAATTCCGTGCAAATTTCATTTTAAATACACATGCAGGAAACCTAAAAACGATATTAAGAGACTTAGAAGAGGATTATTTAGATAGCATAAAAAAACAAGAACCACAAAAAACAGAAGAACTTGTATTACCAAGTTTTGAAAAAACAAACAATGCCATCAATATGGAGGAATTATTGTATTATAACGAATATGGAGGCTTCCGAAAAGATGGCAAAGAATATATTATAAAAATGACCAAAAATACGAAACCAGTGGTTGCTTGGAGCCATATATTAGCAAACCCAAACTTTGGAAGTGTGGTTACTACCAATAATTCAGGTTATACTTGGGAAAAGAACAGTAGGCTAAACCGTCTAACCGATTGGACAAATGACGCAGTAGGAGACATTCCTTCTGAAATTGTATATGTAAAAGACCATAAATACAACAAAATATGGACCTTATGCCCTGGATTAAACCAAGATGAAGAAGACTACTATATTACCTATGGGTTTGGATATACCAAATTTCAAAATATACGATATGGATTACTACAAGAACAAGAAACTTTTGTCCCAATAGAAGATAGTATCAAAGTTTCCCTTCTTCGTTTTAAAAATATCTTACCAGAAAAAAGAGAATTAAAAATTGTGTACTATTTAAAACCAGTGTTAGGAGAAGACAGTCTAAAAAGTGATGGTTATATTCATTTACAATTCGACCAAGACAAAAACATGGTATATGCCAATAACCAATATATGCAAGATTTACAAGCCTCCAAGCTATATGTTTCCTCTAGTTTAAATATAAAAACGTATACCGGAAACAAAAGGAAATTCATTGGCAAAGGAACTCTTCGCTTTCCAGAAATGATGAATTTTCAAAACCTAAATAATGAAAATGCTATTGGAAATACCCCATGTATTGCCATTGAAATGGAATTAGAACTAAAAGCCTTTGAAGATAAAGAAATCGTATTGGTATTAGGAAGTGAAGATAGTATTCAAGAAATGCAAGAAAAAGCGTACCAATATACTATTTTAGAAAATGCTAAACAAGCCCTACAAAAAACCAAAGAGTACTGGGGAAACCTTCTAAAAACCGTACAAGTAAAAACACCAGTTGAATCCATGAACATTTTATTAAATGGTTGGCTTGCTTACCAAACCATTGCTAGCCGTTTGTGGGCAAAATCTGGATTTTACCAATCTGGAGGTGCCTACGGTTTTAGAGACCAACTCCAAGATACAATGGGCATGAAATATCTAGCACCAACCCTCATGAAAGAACAAGTCTTAAAACATGCTTCTCATCAATTCATCGAAGGAGATGTGGAACATTGGTGGCATGAGGAAACTGGTAGAGGAATTCGTACCAAATTTTCAGATGACCTTTTATGGCTTGCCTATGTAACCGCAGAATACATTCGTTTTACCAATGATACCACATTACTAGAACAAGAAGTATCCTATCGAAAGGGACCTATATTAGAAGAAAATATCGATGAACATTATGATTTACACGAAGAATCCGAAGTAAAAGAAGATGTTTATAAGCATTGTATAAGAGCCATAGAAAAAGCCCTTTGTTTTGGTGAACATGGAATTCCTAAAATTGGTTCAGGAGATTGGAATGACGGGTTTAGTACAGTTGGTAACAAAGGAAAAGGAGAAAGTGTATGGCTTGGCTTTTTTCTATATGAAGTGCTAAACCGTTTTATCCCAATTTGTGAGTTAAGAGGGGATGACGAAACCGCAAAACGATACCGAAAGGTACAAGAAGAATTAAAACGAAACCTAAACAATATAGCCTGGGATGGAAGATGGTATAAAAGAGCCTATATGGACGATGGAAGTGTATTAGGAACCATTCAAAATGAAGAATGTAAAATAGATAATATTGCACAATGTTGGTCTGTTATTTCAGGTGCTGGCGATAATGACAAAAAATATATATCTATGGAAAGCCTAGAAAAATATCTAGTTGATAAAGAAAATGGAATCATCAAACTACTAGACCCCGCCTTCGAAAAAAGTACCTTAGAACCAGGGTATATTAAAGCCTACTTACCAGGAGTAAGAGAAAATGGCGGACAATACACCCATGCAGCAGTATGGACGATTATTGCAGAAGCCATGTTAGGCTTTGGCGACAAAGCCACAGGGTATTTCCGAATGATTAATCCGATAGAACATGCAAGAACCAAAGAAATGGCAAGCCGTTATAAAGTAGAACCCTATGTAATAGCTGCCGATGTATATGGAGTAGGAAACCTAAGCCGGAAGAGGAGGCTGGACATGGTATACAGGTTCTTCAAGTTGGGCATACAAAGCAGGAATCGAATATATTCTAGGGCTAAAAATCGAAAATGAGATGTTATCCCTTCGCCCTTCCATTGATGCAAGTTGGAAAGAATATAGTATTCGCTATGAATTTGGTAGCAGTGTCTATAACATCAAAGTAAAAAATCCAAATGGAAAAAACACAGGAGTTGAAAAATTCATCCTAAACGGCGAAGAAATCCCCCAAAAACAAGTAAAACTTATGGATAATGGGAAGGTAAATGAAATTGAAGTAGAGATGTAAGGAAGTCACATTATTATGAAAATAAGTGTACAAAGATGTATACAAAATTCAACCACTATGATATACTGTGAAAAAAGAAAGGAACGGAAGAAAAATGGAGAAAATAAAAAGAAAAAACGTAGGAGTTGCATATCACACAACCCAAAACCGGAATCACACTAATTGCTTTGGTAATCACAATTTTGTTCTCTTATGACGAAAAATTAAAATGTAGTAATAGCAAAGGTT
>CAOKNG010000033.1 GCA_948470025.1 uncultured Clostridium sp.
TTTAGGAGGCAGAAAAAATGGAAGTTTTAAAAATTTCATCAAAATCAAATCCAAATTCAGTAGCAGGAGCAATCGCTGGTTTGGTAAAGGAAAATGAAAGAGCAGAAATGCAAGCAATTGGAGCAGGAGCACTAAACCAAGCAATTAAGGCGGTAGCAATCGCAAGAGGATTTGTAGCACCAACAGGAGTGGATCTTGTTTGTGTACCAGCATTTGCGGAGGTTCAAGTTGAGGGGGAAGACAGAACTGGAATTCGCATTGTAGTAGAATCGAGAGATTAAACATGGGGTTTTTAAATAAATGTGGGGGGAAACAAAGGCGTTCTCTCCATTTTTTGTTAAAAACCAGATTTTTGGTTGCATCTTGGGAAAATTTACGATATGATAGTAAAAGAAAAATGGAGGAGGAACACATGAAATCCAATGCAATTAAATATATATTTATTATCATTGTAGCAGGATTGTTAATTGCTGCTGGATATTATATTTATCATACTCAACAACCAGAACAAACAAAAGTCCTGCCAGAGGAAATTGAAGAAGAAATTGAAGTCATTACCAATCTTCGTATACCAGTGGTAGCTTTTGATACCATAAATCCAATTTTAAGTAAAAATCAAAACATACAAGACATATCAAGACTTATTTATGAACCGCTTTTAACCATTACGAGTGACCATAAAATAGAATTATGCCTTGCCAAAGAATGGAGTAAACAAAACGAGACCTCTTATGTAGTAAAACTAAAAGAAGATGTGAAATGGCAAGACGGGCATTCACTAACAGCAAAAGATGTTCAATTTACAATAGACAGGCTAAAAGAATTAGGAGGAAATTCAATTTATTCCTATAATGTTGAAAAAGTAATTGGGGTTGAAGTAATCGATAATACAACAATAAAAATAAATCTAAATGAAGAAGTGCCATTTTTTGAATATAATTTAACATTTCCCATTCTATCAAATGTTTATTACTTAAATGAAGATTTTGTAAATACTGCTAAAAATAGCGCACCAGTAGGAACCGGAAGATTTAAAATTGTTAGTAATGACGAAAGAATCATATTACAGAAAAATCAAACTTGGTGGAACCGTGAAAAAGCAGAAAGTAAATTAGAAGAAATACAAATCATCAAATATCAAAATATGGGAGAAGTTTACAATGCTTTTAAGACAGGAAATATTGATGTGTTTACGACCAAAACCCTTAACTTAGAAGATTATATTGGAACCATAGGCTATCATAAAAAAGAATATTCTGGAGAAAGTTTAGATTATCTTTCTTTTAACCATAAAAATAGTGTATTAGCGAATGTAGAAGTAAGAAAAGCCATTTCTTATATTATTGATAAAGAAAATATTGTTGGAACCATCTATCGTGGAGAATATCTTATTTCCAATTTTCCATTAGAAGAGGAAAGCTATTTATACCAAGACAAAAAAGTAGGGTATGAAAGAAACCATGAAATGGCAAGAACCATATTAGAACAAGCAGGATGGATATATAATCAAAAAACATGGTACCGAGTAAAAAACTATCGAACCGAACGATTACGATTTGATCTCATCGTAAATAGTAGTAATGAAAATAGGGTACAAGTAGCAGAAAACATTAGGCAAGCATTAAGCGATTTTGGAATTACCATTACAGTAAAGAAAGTATCGGATGCACAATACCAAAGCTATTTACAAAATAAAAATTATGATATGATGCTAACGGGAGTAAACCGTGGAATTGCACCAGACTTATCAAGCTATTTTTCACAAAATAACATAGCCAATTTTGTAAATGAAGAAATGTTGAATTTGCTAGACGAGGTAAAAAACATACGAGATGAAGCCGTATTAAAAGAAAAATACAATCGAATGATTGAAATATACCAGGAACAAATACCATATATCTTTTTATACAATAATAAACAAACATTAGTCTGTAGTCCAAATGTAATAGGCGAAATCAATCCAAACCGATACAATGTATATGAAGGAATTGAAAACTGGTATAGGCAATAAAAAAGGTAAAACAAAGAAAAATAAAAAAATTTTAAAAAAGTATTGACAAATACAAAATGTAATGTGATAATACAATTACAAACAAACGTTTTATTAGAAATAGGAGGAAAAAAGAATGGAAAATTCAGAAAAGAAAAAAGCATTAGAAGCAGCAATGGGACAAATCGAAAAACAATTTGGAAAAGGATCTGTTATGAAACTAGGAGAGTTTCAAGCAATGAACATAGAGGCAATTCCAACAGGTGCCTTAGGGTTAGACATTGCACTAGGAATTGGTGGAGTACCACGTGGTAGAATTATTGAAATTTACGGACCAGAATCTTCTGGTAAAACAACTCTTGCCTTACATGTTGTAGCAGAAGCACAAAAAATGGGAGGCGAAGCTGCATTCATTGATGCAGAACATGCTCTAGACCCAGTCTATGCAAAACACCTAGGAGTTGATGTTGATAACTTAATTGTATCTCAACCAGATACAGGAGAACAAGCTTTAGAAATTACCGAAAGCCTAATTCGAAGTGGAGCCTTAGATGTAATTGTTGTAGACTCTGTTGCAGCCTTAGTACCAAAAGCAGAAATTGATGGAGACATGGGAGATTCGCATATGGGATTACAAGCAAGACTTATGTCACAAGCATTACGAAAATTAGCAGGAGCCATCAATAAATCCAAAACCGTCTTAATCTTCATTAACCAATTAAGAGAGAAAATAGGAGTAATGTTTGGAAATCCAGAAACTACTACAGGAGGAAGAGCCCTAAAATTTTATGCATCGGTTCGTATGGACATTAGAAAAGCGGAAAACATCAAACAAGATGGAGAAGTAGTAGGAAGCAGAGCAAAAGTAAAAATCGTAAAAAACAAAGTAGCACCACCATTTCGAGAAGCAGAATTTGATATTGTATATGGAAAAGGTATTTCCAAAGAAGGAAACATACTAGACATGGGAGTTAACCTAGATATTATTGAAAAAAGTGGTTCATGGTTTAGTTATAATGGAACCAGAATTGGACAAGGAAGAGAAAATGTAAAACAATACCTATTAGACAATCCAGAAATCATGAAAGAAGTAGAACAAAAAATAAGAGACAACTTTGCCAAAGCCTTCGAAAAAAGCCTAGGAGAAGACCTATCGGTTGATGAGGATGAAGAATAGAATGTATACAGTAGAAGAATTTGATAAAGAAAAAACAAAAGTTATGAATTATATTATGTATAAAAAAAGAACGATACAAGAAGTAAAAAATAAATTTCAGAACACTATACAAAACGACCTTTTATATGATATTATAGAATATGTAAAAGACGCTGGTTACTTAAATGAAGAGGACTATGTGAAAAGAGCTGTAAACGAATTTATGGCATTAAAGAATTTATCAATAAGAGAAATGAAATATAAACTTTACACAAAAGGACTCCCAAAAGATGTCATAGAAGACTATTTCTATGAGCATGCAGATGAAATTGAAGAATACGAAAAAACTTCTGCACAAAAGATTGTTATAAAAAAGCAAGCCAATTTTGAAAAAGAAGAAATCAAAAATTATTTAATGAAAAAAGGATATAAAGAAAGAATCATAAAGGAAGTATTAGAATGCAAAACTTATTAACCATGCAAACAAAGCAATATGCAATAAAAATTCATAACTTTGAAGGACCACTTGACTTATTATGCCATTTAATTGACAAAAACAAGATGGATATTTACGATATTCAAATTAGTGAAATCGCAGACCAATATTTAGAATATATACGCAAGGCAGAAGAAATGAACTTAGAAATTACAAGTGAATTCTTAATTATGGCATCTACCCTTGTTTATATGAAATCCAAGGGGCTTCTTCCAAAACAAGAAGAAGTAGACGAAGAATTAACCGAAGAACAATTAATTGCAAGAATCATTGAATACAAAGCCTATAAGGAAATAGCAGAAAAATTAAGACAAAACTACAATGAATATGCAAATCGATTTTTTAAACTACCAGAGGAAATTAAACTCCCAAAACAAGAATTAGAAAAAGAATATAGCAAAGAACTTTTAGAAAAAGTATATGAAAAATTAATGAATAAACATAAAAATCGTTTAAACAAAAATGCTGAAAATATCAAAAAAATTGCAATTACGGATACTTATACAGTAGCAAGTAAAGTAAAAGAAATGTTTAAAGAACTTTTAAAGAAACCGAAATTTGTATTTAACCGTTTGTATTCATTATCGAAGTGTAACAAACAAGAAGTAGTAACTGCTTTTACAGGATTACTAGAATTAACCAGAAGAGATAAAGTAAAAACAACACAAGAGGAATTGTTTGGAGATATTATTGTTGAGAAAAATAAAAAAGTAGGCTAAAAAAGTTGACTATTTCTTAAAAACTGTATATAATAATACAAAATCAAATATTGCGAAGAAAAAGAAAAAGTATAGGGAATATGCCAAAGAGAGTTAGAGTTTGATGAAATCTAATCATATAAACTATATGGGGAGCTTTGGAGCAAATAAAATGAAGGTGGGTAATGATTACCAATTAGGGTGGAACCGCGGAAAAGTAAACTTTCGTCCCTAGCAAGTAACTTGCTAGGAATGAGAGTTTTTTTGATTTCTTTTATCTTAGCAAAAATAAAGGAGGTATTTTTATGGTAGATTCAATGGAAAAAATCGTAAATTTATGCAAAGCAAGAGGCTTTGTCTATCCAGGCTCAGAAATCTATGGAGGTCTTGCAAACTCATGGGATTATGGACCATTAGGAGCAGAATTAAAAAAGAACATTAAAGATGCTTGGTGGAAAAAATTTATTACAGGCAACCGTTATAATGTAGGAATTGATGCAGCCATTATCATGAACCCACAAGTATGGGTAACCACAGGACATGTAGGAGGATTTTCCGACCCATTAATCGATTGCAAAGCATGTAAAACAAGACATAGGGCAGATAAGTTAATTGAAGAATGGGCATTTAGTAAGGGAAAAGAAATGGCAGGACTAGATGGTTGGACAAATGAACAATTAGTAGACTATATAAAAGAAAATAACATTGTATGTCCAAATTGTGGCAAAATGGATTATACCGATATTCGTCAATTTAACCTAATGTTTAAAAGTTATATGGGAGTAACGGAAGACGCAAAATCAGAAGTATATTTAAGACCAGAAACAGCACAAGGAATGTTTGTCGATTTTAAAAACGTACTTCGAACCACAAGAAGAAAAATGCCAATGGGAATTGGACAAATGGGACGTTCTTTCCGAAATGAAATTACACCAGGAAACTTTATTTTTAGAACCAGAGAATTTGAGCAAATGGAATTAGAATTTTTTTGCAAACCAGGAACCGACTTAGAATGGTACGAATATTGGAAAAACTTCTCTAAAAACTGGCTATTAAACTTAGGAATAAAAGAAGAAAATCTAAGATTAAGAGAACATTCAAAAGAAGAATTATCCTTCTATAGCAAAGGAACTACCGATATTGAATTCTTGTTCCCATTTGGATGGGGAGAATTATGGGGAATTGCGGACAGAACCGATTATGACCTATCAAGACATATGGAAGCATCGAAAGAAGATTTAACCTACTTAGATTCAGAAACAAACGAACGATATGTACCATACTGTATCGAGCCAGCCGTTGGAGTGGACCGAATTTTCTTAGCCATGATGTGTAATGCCTACGAGGAAGAAGAAATCGCTGAAGGTGATACCAGAACCGTATTACATCTACACCCAGCTCTAGCACCATACAAAGTAGCCATTCTGCCACTATCCAAAAAACTATCCGAAAAAGCAGAAGAAGTATATGAAACCTTATCTCAAAACTTCATGTGCGATTATGATGAAGCAGGCTCCATTGGAAAACGTTACCGTAGAGAAGACGAAATTGGAACACCATACTGTATTACCATCGATTTCGATACCATAGAAGATGACAGTGTAACCATCCGTGACCGTGATACCATGGAACAAGTAAGAATCAAAATTCCAGAATTAAAAATGTGGATAGAAGAAAGAATAAAATTTTAAAAAAGTATTCACAAAACGAAAAAAATAAGCTATAATGCTTTTTGGTATTCAAGAAAGAAGCCAAGGAGGGTTATAACTATGATAGTACGGGAGTTACATCAAGAGGTAGGAGAACATAGTGGGTACGAAAGGACAGAGGGATTCATTTGCTTACCTACAAAAGGAGAAGACACTTTTGTAGGCTTATACTCAAACGATACAGATGAGTATGAGAATTTCGTAAGAGAAATCGTAAGAAAGTTAGCGAAAGAAAACCGAAAGGAAAAAACAACAATCGAAGAATTGGTTAGCAAAATAGAAAAGGCAGAAAAAGTTTCCATTATAATGGAATATGTAAAAACTTTCCCTGTGGAGGGAAAATTTATAAAACCAATAAAGCGAGTGTATCTATTTATAACCAAACGAGCTAGCTAAATTAGCTAGCGAGTGCCCAATGTGAAAAAACACATTGGGCATTTCTTTTTAATTATATAAATCATCCTCATACAAATCCTCTATATAAACATCCTTTTCCTCAAAATTATCAATAAAACTAACCTTTGCAATATTATCATGTACTTCCTGCACCCATACAGGTCTTTCATCATAATAAACATCCACTTTTTCCTTGTTATTTAACATCACATGTAATCGTTCTAAATTCATAGCTTGTACCTCCCTTAAAAAATCTTTTGTTATTTACAGTATATCCACGCACTTAGCAAAATATACCAAATACCAGTTGATTTTAAAAAATCACTATGTTACAATAAGCATATCAAATACCAAAGAGTATGAAGGAGAAACAATGGAAGAAGAAAAGAAATTAGCATTGAAAAAGAAATTAAATATGAAATTATATCCAATTTACAAAATGCTTGCAGCAGATGTATTATTTTTTAATGCCATAAAAGTATTATTTTTAACACAAGTAAAAGGTTTATCAAATGCAAATGTAGTCTTTATGGAATCTGTATATGCATTTTTTAAATTGATTTTTCAAGTTCCTATGACAGTCGTTGTTTCCAAATTAGGAATTAGAAAAAGCATTATAGTAGGAAATATACTTTGGATGGCGGAATTTATATTAATTATGTGTTCTACAAACTATCTTATTATTATATTATCGCAACTCATATCAGCAATTGCATGGTCATTTAAGTCAGTAGCAGAAACTCCAATGTTAAATACTTCTATACCAGAAGCCAATGCAAGAGGAAAAATATTTAGTAAAATAGAAAGCAAAGGGTATTCAAGATATTGCTACATTTCGGCAATAACAACCGTGTTAGCAGGATTTTTGTATGAAATAAATCCATATATTCCAATTATCCTTGGAATTACATTTATTACATTTGCGTTTATAATCTCATTAAACTTTATAGAAATAAGAAAAGAAGAGCAAGAAAAAAAGAAGACAGTAAAACAAAGTATTAATGAAGTAAAAGATGGATTAACGTTTATTGCGAAATCACCAAGATTAAAAAGTTTGTTATTCATGTTAGGATTTATGTGGGGCATGATTTGTTTATTTGGAACCTATCAAACTACTTTATTAAAAGATATTCAAGTACCAGCAAAATACATAGGTATCATATTAGCAACACTAGATATGATTCAAGGTATGTCAGCAACAAAGGCAAATTATTTTAATGAAAAACATAAAAATAAATCTTTAACCTATATTGCACTACGTATGACATTTGGAATTGTAATTGCAGGAGGAGTAGTCGTAATGGGGATAGCAAGAATACCACAACTAGCGATTATTATTCTAACCTATATTTTAAGAATGTCAGATAAAGGTGTTTTTCAAATTATACGAAAAAGGTACATGGGAAACTTTATGACACCAGAAATGCTAACAAAAATATATGCGATATACAGCTTAATTGCAAGTTTATTTAGAATGTTAGCAGGAGCTCTTGGCTCGTACTTGTTAACTTTCATGACAATCGAATATGCAATGATTGTAGTAGGACTTATGCTTTCAATTGCAACATTACTATTTTCAAACTATATGAGAACAAGAATTGGATTAAAACCAGAAGAATATACTAAAAAAGATATTGCCTATGTATAAAAAATATTGTGTCATACAATAGTTTAATTAAATTTTAAGCCTTTTGGCGGAAGGAATGATAATAAAAAATGAAAATTACATATGAAAATGAAAAGTTAGAGGCGAATTCAGGAATAACCGTGTATGAATTATTAGAACAAGAAATCAAAAATGCGAAAACCGAAGTAATTGCATGTAAAGTGAATAATGAAGTTCGAAGTTTGAATTTAAAATTAACAGAAGATGCCAATATAGAATTAATCGATTTAAACTGCAAAGATGGTATGATGATTTATATAAGAGGAATCATGTATATTATGGCAAAAGCATTAAATGAGTTATACCCAGAAGCTCTTTTAACAGTGAATTATCAGTTGTCAAATGCGATGTTTTGTGAATTAGACAATATGGAAATAACAGAAGAAATGATTGGAAAGATTCAAAAAAGAATGAGCGAAATCATTGAACAGGATTTAGAAATCCGAAAAGTAAAAATGACAAGGCAAGAGGCAGAAGAGTTTTATGAAAAAGAAAATACTCTAAAAGGAAAAATACAAATTGCACAAGATACGCCATATGGAGCCTCTCTATATTACTGCGAAGATTATTTTAATTACTTTTTTGGAGTTATGCCAATTTCCACAGGATATACGAAAATATATGACCTTGTAAAATACAAAGATGGTTTTATTGTACGTTATCCAAATTGGAAAACACCAACCAAACTTAGCCCATTTGTTGAGAATAAAAAATTAGTAGCAACCTTAGATGAATATGAAGATATATACAAACTAATTGGGATTAATACGATTTATAAATTAAACGAACAAGCAAAAAAAGATGATGCACAAGATGCCATTCTTTTATCCGAAAGTTTACACGAAAAAAAGATAGCAGACCTTGCAGACCACATTGCAAACGATAAACAAGTAAAAGTAATTCTAATTGCAGGACCATCCTCTTCGGGAAAGACAACATTTGCAAAACGTTTAGGATTTCAACTACGATTAAATGGCTTAAAACCAGTAACGATATCGGTAGATAATTACTTTGTAGAACGAGAAGAAAACCCAAAAGATGAACTAGGAAATTACGATTTTGAGTGTATAGAAGCTTTAGATGTAAAACTATTTAATGAACACTTAGTAAAATTATTAAAAGGAGAAGAAATTGAAGTACCAACTTTTGACTTCACAGTAGGGCATAAAAAATATAATGGGGAAACCATGAAGTTAGCAGAAGATGAAGTTTTGGTAATTGAAGGAATCCATTGCTTAAATGATAAACTAACAAGTGCAATTCCAAAAGAACAAAAATATAAAATCTATATTAGTGCCCTAACCGTACTAAATATTGACTATTACAACCGTATTTCCACAACCGATACCCGTCTAATAAGAAGAATAGTAAGAGACAATCAATTTAGAGGATATAGTGCAAAACATACCATAAAAATGTGGTATTCGGTAAATCGTGGAGAAGAGAGATACATTTATCCATACCAAGAAGAGGCAGACAGCATGTTCAATTCCTCGCTTATTTATGAATTAGGAGTACTAAAAGACTATGCTTTACCACTATTAAAACAAATTACCAATACAGAACCAGAATATGCAGAAGCAACCAGACTCATTCGCTTACTTAGCTACTTCGAATCCATCCCAGAAGATGCCATTCCAAAAACCTCACTCATTCGTGAATTTATAGGAGGAAGCTTACTAGCCGATTAAAACATAAACTGTAGGGGTCGATGCCTTCATCGACCCGAAAATAGGAATAAACCAAGAAAGGAAAACACGATGTTAAGAAAATTTACCGAAATAGACGAAGAATTTGTATGTGACCATTGCGGAAAAAAGGTAGAAAAACTAGGTTATACCTGCAGAAACCATTGTCCACATTGTTTACATTCCAAGCACGTGGATAAAAACCCAGGCGACCGAGCCGAAGAATGCCATGGAGACCTAGAACCAATTGGCATTGAATACAATTCTAAAAAAGGATATGTTATTGTATTCAAATGCAAAAAATGCGGACAAATTCGTAAGAATAAATCCGCAAATGATGATAATATGGAATTAATAATAAATTTAAGTAGCAATCCAATATTGTAGGGGTCGATGCCTTCATCGACCCGTTTTATGTCTTATTCTCATTGGCGGGTCGATGTGGGCATCGACCCCTACACATGAATCACACCTCACGAATAAAATTAGCATTCGTGTAATCTTTTCCTTCTAATCTTTTTTCTTGTTTTACGGTCTTAATAATATGGTTAATTTCTAATAAATTCTCATCTAAAATATCAATTCGTACCGAATTTACAGGCAAGCCAGAATAATCCAAAGAAGTAATTTTGCTATTATAAATGGTATTAATGGTTTGTACATTATCCGCTACTACGCGGAAATAAAGCCCTAGTCGGTCTTTTAAATAATAATCATTTTTACTCTTGCACAAAGCTTTACAATTCGGGTAACATTTATTTGATTTTCCAAGAACACAATACCCAAGTGTCATAACAGGAGTTTTTCCATAAACAATGAGTTCTGTCTCAAAATTACAGTGATTTCCAATCTCATTTATATGTTCTCTATTTAATTCAGGAGATAAGGTAATCTTAGATAACCCTAAATCATGATACGCATGAGCACAAGCCGAATTAAACACATTTAGCGTATAATTTCCAATCAACTCATAATCTTTTTTATAATGTTCTAACATTGTCAAAGTTCCTAAATTTGAAACCACAAATCCCTTTATCGAAAAATCTTCTAAAGCCTTATCAATATGAGTAGTAAACAAATTTCGATAATTTGACTTAATAATGGTTGGCATATAAATATAAGTATCAAACTGATTGGAAATTAGTTTTAAAATATTAGCATACTCAGCCATGGCAAAATACGATAGGGGAATATAAACACAATCAACATGTTCAAGTTCTCCATAATTTGCATTCACATCCAATGTATTTAGTAAAAGAGAAATATTCTTTGAAGAAACACTGGAAATTGGGGTACCGCTCTAAGGAATATCCAAGACTCATAGCACCGTCTTGGGTCTTTCTTCGAAGTTCTTCTAAATGCTCCAATAATCGAACACGTTGTTTTTTCTAAGATATTACGACGAAGTTCATTCATATCACGAATACTCAAATAAACATCATCTTCTAAATCAATATCAAAATGCTCAAAAGTAAAAGGAGTATTTCCCGTCTTTGAAAACTGTACAATCATACGCTCTTTTGTAACCGGTTGTTTTTGAGCGAAACTTGGAATAATATCCGACACATAATCGACTTTTAAACCGTTATTATCCCAAACCGAAACGGTCACTGGTGTAGCTTTATGAACCAAAATAGCACACGATAAAGCACGTTTTCTTGTTTCATTAGCATACGTTGATTTCGTTTTATTTAATAAGGTTTTACTATCTAATTTATAAATTTTATCGCCAGGAGCAATATTTCCTTTCATTCTTCCAATCGTAACAAGAGACTCTTTGGTAGCATAATCAATATTTTTATCTCCCATCATTAATTCCGAAATACGGTACTTTGTCTCTTCCTTTTCAAAGCAAATGGTATCACCAATCGTTAAATTATCATTCAAATTTAAAGTAATATGACCCTTTTTGGCATTATAATTTGCCACATTTCCAATATAGATTCCCATATTGTTTGGCTTTTCTTTAAAAACAAGATTACGGTTTGGTTCACCGCTTAAGTGCCCAGAAGAAAAGCCACCACGGTTAAATACTTGCAATAAATCCTTTTCATCTTGTACGTCAAAAACAAATTCTTTTTCCGAATAAGCAAGGTCAATATATTTTCGGTAAATGCGAGTAACGGTTGCTACATATTCTGGTGTTTTCATACGACCTTCTATTTTCAAAGAAGAAATTCCCATACGGATTAATTCTGGAATATAGGAAATCCCACATAAATCCTTTGGGCTTAAAATATAGCCTTTATCCATACAGATTTCTTTATTCGATTTTACAATCAATTCATAAGGCAAACGGCAAGCCTGTGCACATCTTCCACGGTTTCCGTGAACGTCCACCAATCATACTAGAAAGGAGACACTGACCAGAATAAGAAACACAAAGAGCACCATGAATAAACACTTCTAACTCAATATTGGAGTGATTTTTAATAAATTCCAATTCTGTTATAGAAGTCTCACGAGACAGCACAACCCTAGAAAAGCCTAAATTTTCTAATCCAGTCACACCTTCTAAATTATGAATACTCATCTGCGTACTGGCATGCAAAGGAAGGTCTGGAAATTCTTTTTTTAAAATAGAACATAGACCAAAATCTTGAACAATAAGGGCATCAATCCCCAGTTCATACGCATGCCCTGCAAGAGATACCGCTTCTTCTAATTCTTCATTTTTTAATAAAGTATTTAAAGCCAAATGCACCTTCACACCACGTAAATGCGCATAGAAAATAGCTTCCTCCAATTCATGTAAATCAAAATTTCTAGCAGAAGCCCTAGCACTAAACATAGAAGCCCCCAAATAAACAGCATCTGCACCATTTTGTACAGCAGCCTTTAAACACTCAAAATCACCAACCGGTGCTAATAATTCAATATGATTCATGTAATACGTATAATCCAATTATTAAATTATTATATAAATGATTGGATTATTTCTCCTTTC
>CAOKNG010000034.1 GCA_948470025.1 uncultured Clostridium sp.
CTCCACTTAGAATGCCTCGCTTTTCTTTTATCTAACCACATAATAAAAAATCCAATTAAGTTTACTACAATTAAATAGATTACAATATTTTGCCATGTAAATATTTGTCCTGCTATTTCATTAAACTCTGGCATTTTTCTTCCTCCTTTTATAAATACAGGCGGGGTTCCCCGCCTATTACGCATTATTTTTTTAATCTTTTGGCAAATATTGACTTATTGCTAGCCAACAAAATGCTCCAACAATGAAACTTCCTTCGGACGCCAAAACTTCCAATAACGCTGGTTCTTCAAACAAGACTCCTTTTATGAATATTACTACAATAGCTATAATAACCACTATTGCAATAAGGAAAGAAACAAAATCATTATATTGGTTTGGTGTCTTTCCTTTCATATTAATCACCTTGTTTAGCTTTTTTGCTTTATTTTTCGCATAGCATTCTATAAATATAACACCTACAATCGAAAAACAAAATGCAACCATTGATAGTTTTAACCATTCATTATACCGAAATAGTACTTTAACTATATCGGCAGTAAGCAAGAAAATAATGCTTGATTGTAACAAAAAAAATACTTTTTTCTCCATTACAGTTCCTCCTGTTAATGCCTAAACTTGTTGTTTTATGTTTCCTACTTATTATATACTATTCCACCTCTTTTGTCAATTTACCCAAACAAACTCATTTGATTGCTTTGGCTCATGCCGTCTAGGCATCCTGCATTTGCTAACATTTCGATAACGGCTTTTCCGGCTTTTGAGCGGATTTTTAGGTCGTCGATGGACATGAATTTTCCGTCTTTTCTTGCGTCGATAATACTGTCTGCTGCTACTCCTCCTAAGCCTGGAATACTGTTTAGTGGTGGTCTTATTTTGTCGTCTTCAATTAGGAAATTCTTGGAATGAGAATGGTATAAATCGATTGGTAGGAAGTTAAATCCTCTTTCATACATTTCCCAAACAATTTCTAAATCGTCATACATGTCCTTATCTTTTTGGGTTGCTGTGTTTCCCATTAATTCAATTTCTTTCATTTTGTTTTTGACTTTTTCTTTTCCATGGCACATCACATCACTATCAAATGCTTTGGCACGAATGGAAAAGTATGCTGCATAATACGCTAGTGGCTTATGTACTTTAAACCATGCAATACGGAATGCATTGGTTACATAGGCTGCTGCATGGGCTTTTGGGAACATGTATTTTATTTTCTCACATGACTTAATATACCATTCTGGCACATCATGTGCCCTCATCATTTCGGCATATTCTGCCCACTTTGCTGGGTCTTTTAGTGCTTTTCCTTTACGTACCGTTTCCATGATTTTGAAAGCTGGGTTTGGCTCTAAGCCTTTCTTTATAAGATATGTCATAATATCATCTCTACAACAAATCGCTTGGTCTAGTGTTGTGGTTCCTTCTTCAATTAAACTTTGTGCGTTTCCTAACCACACATCGGTACCATGAGATAGCCCTGAAATACGAATCAATTCATCAAAGGTTTTTGGTTTGGTATCTAATAACATTCCTCGTACAAATTTGGTTCCAAACTCTGGAACCCCAAAGCTTCCTACTTCAGAATGGATTTGTTCTGGTGTTACTCCTAGTGCATCTGTAGATGAGAAAATTGACATGGTTTCTTTATCATCTAATGGTATTTGGCAAGGGTCAATCCCTGTAATGTCTTGTAACATACGAATAACGGTCGGATCATCGTGTCCTAGTATATCTAGTTTTAATAAGTTTTGGTCAATCGAGTGATAATCAAAATGAGTAGTGATAATATCCGATTTTGGGTCATCGGCTGGATGTTGTATTGGGCAAAATTCATAAATTTCCCTTCCCTTTGGTACAACAATAATTCCTCCTGGATGTTGCCCTGTGGTTCTTTTTATTCCAGTACAACCTTTTGCTAAACGTAACACTTCTGCTGTATTGATTGGTATTTGTCTTTCTTCATGATATTTTCGTACATACCCCATTGCTGTTTTATCGGCAACCGTACCAACCGTTCCTGCTTTAAATGTGGTGCCTTTTCCAAAGATGACTTCTGTATATCTATGGGCTTTTGCTTGATAATCTCCTGAGAAGTTTAAGTCGATATCTGGTTCTTTATCTCCATTAAATCCAAGGAAGGTTTCAAATGGAATGTCCATTCCGTCTTTATCTAGTTTGTGCCCACATTTTGGACATTCTTTATCTGGCAGGTCAAAACCGTTTTTATAGCCATAATCTGTAAAATCGGAATACTTGCAATTTGGGCAACGATAATGTGGTGGAAGTGAATTTACTTCTGTAATTCCTGTCATGTTTGCTACAAAGGAAGACCCTACCGAACCTCTGGAACCTACAATATAGCCATCTTCATTTGATTTCCATACGAGTTTTTGTGCAATAATGTACATAACGGAAAAGCCATTTTTTATAATGGATTGTAATTCTTTATCTAATCTTTCTTTTACAATTTGTGGAAGTTCCTCTCCATATAACTCTTTTGCTTTTGTCATAGCAATATCTTCAATTTGCTTCTCGCATCCATCAATATGTGGTGGACATTTTTCTGGTGAAATTGGGCTGATATTTTCGCATAAATCGGCAATTTTGTTGGTATTGGTTACAACTACTTCATATGCTTTATCTAACCCTAAATACTTAAATTCTTCTATCATTTCATTGGTGGTTCGTAGATAAAGCGGTGCTTGTTCATCGGCATCATCATAACCTTGTCCTGCCATTAAAATCCTTCTGTAAATTTCATCTTGTGGGTCCATAAAGTGGACATCACAAGTAGCAACTACTAGCTTTCCTAGCTTTTCTCCTAATGCAACAATTCGTTTATTAATATCTTCCAAGGCTTTTTCATCTGGAACCGTTCCATTTCGAACCATGAACATATTGTTTCCAATTGGTTGAATTTCTAAATAGTCATAATCTTTTGCAATTTGTTCAATTTCTTCCTCTGATTTTCCTGCCACAATCGCACGGTATAATTCTCCTGCTTCACAGGCACTTCCTAAAATAAGTCCCTCTGAATATTCTTTATATAAGGATTTTAAAATTCTTGGTTTTTTATAAAAATAATCTAAGTGTGAGTAGGAAACTAGTTTATATAAGTTCTTTAATCCTACATAATTTTTCGCTAAAATAATCGCATGATAGGTTGGTAGCTTTTTAAAATCGGCTTGTCCTTCTTCTAGTTTGTCAATATCATCTACGGTTTTGGCTCCTTTTTCTTTTAGCATGTCCAGCATCACTTTATATACTTTCACTAATGTGATAACATCATCTAAGGCACGGTGAGCAACCTCTACTTTAATACCTAGCTTTTCGGCTATGATTCCTAATTTGTATTTTTTATAATCTGGAAATAAGTCTTTTGCTAAGCGAAGGGTATCGATATAGGTATTTTCTAGTTTGTAGCCTAATTGTTCTGCATTGTACTTAATAAATCCTACATCAAAGTCCGCATTATGTGCTACAATGACACGGTCTCCAATGAATTCTAAAAATTTTGGTAATACTTCTTCTATGGTCCCTGCATCTTTTACCATTTCATCTGTAATGTGAGTAATGGCTACTACATCGTCTGGAATTGGTTTTTCTGGGTTAACAAAGCTCTCAAATTCTTCGATTACTTCTCCATTTTTGTAAATAACAGCACCTAATTCTGTAATTTTTTCGGTACGGAAAGAAAGTCCTGTTGTTTCAATATCGAGTACACAATATTCTGTATCAATGCTTTGGTTTCTTGGAAAGGATACACTTGGTGTTTTATCTGGTACCAAATAGGCTTCTACACCATAGATTACTTTCATGTCTGGGTTATCCCTACCTAATAACTTGTGAGCTTCTGGGAAAGCTTGTACCACCCCATGGTCTGTAATGGCAATGGATTTCCATCCCCATTTCATGGCTCTTTTAATTAAGTCCGTAGCAGAGGTCATTCCGTCCATTTGGCTCATTTGGGTATGCATATGTAATTCCACACGTTTATTTTCTGCACGGTCCATTCGTTCTTGCTTTTTCTTTGCTGGCACTTCTACAATGACATTGGCAATAACACCGATTTCTTTTGCAAATGGGTCAAATTGAGCTGTACCACTTATTCTTACCGCACCTGCTTCTTTTAGTCTTGCTATTACACTTGGTGTTTTTTCTTCTTCTACAAATGCTTTACAAGTAATGGTGCTTGTTCCATCATATACATCAAATAAAACTAAAAATTTTCCACTTTTTAGTTGTCTTGAATCCATATTGATGATTTCTCCTTCTAAAGCAATTTTACCACTATCGATGGAAATGTCTGCTACCTTTACAAGAGTATCTTTAATATTAGCACTTCTTCCTAAAATTAGTGGTGTTTTTTCCTCTGGTTCTTCTGGAAGTGCTTCTATCTCATTATTAGCTTCTTTTACTTCGTTTTTCTTTTCTTCCTCTTCCCTTTCTTCTTCTAACTCCTCATCTACACCCATTTCACTGATTGCTTTTTCAATTTCATATTTTTCTGTCAATTTACACTTTTGTTCTATTTTCTTCATGTCCTCTTCTTGCAAATTTTCCACATAAGTTACCTTAAATGTCTTTCCATATAGGCTTTTTAATGTTTTTTCCAAAGCCTTATCAAATCCTCTTGCTGTCAAAAATTCTGCTCCTTTTACCGATAAGCTAACCGTAACTTTTGTTTCTTGCACCTCTACTTTGCTATTATGTAGCAAAAATTCCGTAAATGGATATTTATGTGCCATATATTTTACAATTTGTTTCCACTGTCCAGAAATTTCTGGTATACTTGTCCCCTCTTCATATTGCACATTAATTTCCACATTTTCAATTGCAAAACGCTCTTTTAAATATTTATCAAATTCTAATAATTCACTAGGAACCATATACACTTTCGAACACAAATCAATTTCTAACTTATTACTCTTCTTAAACAAATTGATTTTCACAATACTTGCCTGTTTTAGATTCGTTTCTGTATGATAATCACAAAAGATTTCCTCTACTGTTTTCAACGTTTCCGCCATGATTTCTGCCTCCCTTAACACTATGCCTTATTGTATCATACCAATTTAAAATATGGAACAGCAAATATTTAATTTTTAAAATTTATTTTTGGATTTTGGTTTGATTAGAATTTAACTTATGTATTTAATAATATAATTGATTATAATTCTTTGATTTTGTTGAAATAATACTACCTATGTATATAAGCTCATTTTCGATTCTATATAAAATAATATACTTTTGAATTGGAATTTTTCGATATTGATTTTGATATCGTTTTGTTTGAATTTGTGGATACATGCTTCATCCCAAGTTCTTCTTCCATATATTTTTTGAATTCTTCTAATGTATGCACTCTTCCCTCTGCAATATCTTCTCCAGCTCTTCTAATTGCTTCTTCTACATACTCATTGTACTCGCTATCTCGTTTCGCTTTTTCTATTAAGTACTCTTTTAGATTAAATACTTTTTTAGTCTTAATTCGCATACATTTATCATACACCATCACTTCCTTTCTTGTTACAATGTAACACATTTTGGTTTTTCATGCAATACTTTTTGGCAATTTTTACAAAAGAGTCTTATTTTTCCATCCGCATCACATCCTATTTATATTCTTATTTTTTAACATATAGTTCGTTTATGAAGTTTTTTCAATCTTTTTTTCAATAATAATTTACTTTTTTATCGGAATCATATAGAATACTTATATAAAATATCGAAAAAAGGAAGTTTTGTCATGTATACTTATCTTTCAAATTCAGAAAATGATACCATGAGCCTTGCTAAAAATTTAGCAAGTAAATTACATAGTGGTGATATTATTGTTTTATCTGGCGATTTAGGTTCTGGTAAAACAAAATTTACCGAAGGTTTTTTAAGTTATTTTGGGCTTGAAAATGAAATTTCTAGTCCTACTTTTACCATTGTAAATGAATATCGTGTAAACGATTGTAATATCTATCATTTCGATGTTTATCGCCTATCTTCTAGTGACGAATTTTATGCCATCGGTGGAGAACAATACTTTGAAAATGGTATTTGTTTAATTGAATGGGGCGAGCAAATTGAAGATGCTCTACCAAAAGATTATTTACAAATTTGTTTTTCACGTGATTTTGAAAATGAAACAAAACGAATTTTACGTTTAGAACCTCATGGGAATAAGTATGACACGCTTTTAAAAGAACTTCCTTTATAAATGTACTAGTTTTATCGTAAAAATGAAAGGATGTAAATCAATATGAAAATTTTAAGTATCACAACTTCTTCTAATGTATGTAGCGCTGCTATTTTAGAAGATACTACTTTAATAAAAGAATTAATGATAGATGATGCCAATACCCACTCTGTAAAATTAATGCCTCTTATTCGTGATTTATTTTTGCAAACTGGCTTATCTCTTAGCGATATTGACTTATTTGTTTGTGATAAAGGTCCTGGTTCTTTTACTGGTATTCGTATTGGAATTTCTACCATAAAAGCTTTTGAGGATATTACAAAAAAACCATCCCTTGGTGTTAGCTCTCTTACCTCTCTTACCTATTCTTCTAATCAAGAAGGGCTTATTTGTGCATTAATCGATGCCAAGCATGATAATGTTTATTATTCTCTCTATGAGTTGAAAAATGGAATTTATACACAAATTGGTGAGTTTTTAGCCGATACCATTTTTAATATTACAGAAATATTAAAAATTTGTAATAAACCTGTCTTATTTGTCGGAAATGGTAGCAAGATTTATAAAGATATGTTAAAATCGTGTTTGAAAGAAAATGCCCTTTTTCAAGATGATGTAACCACTACTAATGTAAGTGCTTATTCCACTGGAATTGCTGGGTTTGACATTTTTTGCAAACAAGAAACCTCACCCCTACAACCTCTTTATTTGAAAAAATCTAATGCAGAAAGAGAAAGAGAGGAACAAAACAAATGTTAACCATACGCCCTATGTCAATTTCAGACTTAGAAACAATACAAGAAACCTTAACAACGGATTTTGATGATTTTTGGAATATTTCGGTTTTTAAGCAGGAGTTGCAAAATGAACATTCACAATATTTTATTGCCTTACAAGATAACGAAATCGTTGGATTTGCTGGAATTTGGACTGCTGTAGATGATATTCATATTACCAATATTGTTACCAAAAAATCGTATCGTAACCATGGAATTGGCACAAAATTATTAGAACATTTAATCAACATATCAAAAGAAAAACACTTATCTAGCCTTACATTAGAAGTAAATGAAAATAACACACCTGCTATTTCTTTATATGAAAAACATCATTTTCAAAAAATTGGGCAAAGGAAGAATTATTATAAACAAAATGAGAATGCTATTATTATGACATATTATTTTTAATATAATAAGATAGGAGAAGAAACGAATGAAAAAAAATGAACTAAACTACCAACAATTAAAAGATTATTGTAATCCAACAATTTTTAAATTTAAAGACACTTCTGAAATTGATTCTATTGATACAGGAATTGGACAAGACCGTGGAATTAAAGCACTGGAATTCGGGATTAGTGTTGATGTAAAAGGATATAACTTATACTTAGAAGGTCCAGATGGTGTTGGAAAAACAATGTATACTAAAAATTATTTAAAACGAATCTCTAAAAAAGAAAAAACACCTTCTGATTGGTGCTATATCTATAATTTTGATAATCCAAACGAACCAATTGCTGTCCCATTTAATGCTGGGGTTGGAAAAGAATTTAAAGAAGATATGGAAAGTTTTATTAAGGATATTAAAGCCGATATTAATAAAACATTTAGTAATGAGGATTTCGAAAAAGAAAAAACACTCATTAAACAAGAATTTGAACAAAAACGTTCCTCTCTTTTGGATAAATTGAATAAAGAATCTATGAAATATGGTTTTCAAGTAAAAACGGCTCAAAATGGTATTTATATGATGCCTGTCATTGATGGAAAAACCATTGAAGAAGATGAATTTGATAAATTAGATGACTCCATAAAAAAGGAATTCGAAAGCAAATCTGGTATTGTGCAAGAACAAATTATGGCTACAATTGCTGAAATTAAAGCCATAGAAAAAGCATCTGATAAAAAAATTGAAGAATGGCAATCCAATGTTGCTTTGCTTACGATTAATACCCATATCAATTATATTAAGTCGAAATATAAACGAAATAAAAAAGTCAATAAGTTTTTAGATAATGTCAAAAAAGATATTTTAAAAAATGTATCTTTATTTATGGAACAACCAGCAACTCCTCAGCCACAAAATCAAGTAGGACCACGTCAAGAGCCAAAACAACCTTGGCTTAATTATCGTGTTAACTTATTTATTGATAACAGTGAGTTAGAAGGTTCACCTGTTGTAATGGATTCAAACTATTCGTATCACAATCTATTTGGAAAATTAGAATACGAAAACTATTATGGTGCTTTAAAAACGGATTACACCATGCTACAACCAGGTCTTTTACATCGTGCCAATGGTGGTTATATTCTGTTACAAGCAAAAGATTTATTATCTAATGCTTTATGTTATGATGCTTTAAAAAAAGCTCTACGTATTAAAGAATTAAATATTGAAAATGCCGTTGACCAACGTAGTTCTATGGTTATGATTTCGTTAAAACCAGAGCCAATTCCACTTGACTTAAAAGTTATTTTAATTGGTAGCTCGAATATTTATCATACCCTACTTGCCATGGATTCGGATTTCAAAAAATTATTTAAAGTAAAAGTTGAATTTGAAGATGATGCACCAAAGAATGAAGAAAATGAATTAAAACTAGCTCGTTTTATTCATGGGTTCTGTGAACAAGAAGAATTACCTCCTCTTGATGCGGGTGCTGTTGCAAAAATGGTAGAATATTCTTCGAAACTTGCTAATAGTAAGAAAAGATTATCCACAAGGTTTAATGACCTTTCGGAAATTGTAGCAGAAGCATGTACTTGGGCAAAATTATCAAAAGCAAAAGTGGTTACTGCTGATTTTATTAATAAAACCTTAGAAGAACGAATTGACCGTGTCAAAAAATACGATTCACGCTATACCGAAATGATTCGTGAAAACACGTTACTGATTAACACCTCTGGTGCTAAAGTTGGGCAAATTAATGGATTAACCGTTATGACCATCGGAGATTACTCCTTTGGAAAACCTTCTAAAATTACAGTAAACACGTATACTGGAAAATCTGGTATTATTAATATTGAACGTGAAGTAGAACTTTCTGGCTCTTCTCATTCCAAAGGTGTTTACATTTTAAGTGG
Organism: uncultured Clostridium sp.; assembly: GCA_948470025.1. Classification (GTDB taxonomy): domain Bacteria; phylum Bacillota; class Clostridia; order TANB77; family CAG-508; genus RGIG8482. The sequence goes on from CAOKNG010000034.1 coordinate 9,274, forward strand.
CTATATTGGTGAAATGTTTGCACAAGATATTCCATTATCGCTAACGGCTAGTATTTGTTTTGAACAATTATATAACGGAGTCGATGGTGATAGTGCCTCTAGTACCGAATTATATGCCCTACTTTCTAGTTTATCTGGTGTACCAATTAACCAATCCATTGCTGTTACTGGGTCTGTAAACCAAAAAGGTGAAATTCAACCAATTGGTGGAGTCAATGAAAAAATAGAAGGCTTTTATCAAATTTGTAAAATGAGAGGTTTAGACGGTTCTCATGGGGTTATGATACCAGTACAAAATGTTGATAACCTAAGCTTATCCGATGAAATCGTAGAAGCTTGTAAAAAAGGCACTTTCCATATTTATGCTGTTTCTTCCATTGAAGAAGGAATTGAAGTGTTAACTGGTGTTCCTGCCGGAAAAAAAGACAAAAACGGACACTTCCCATCTGGAACCGTAAATGCACTTGTATATGAGAAACTTAGGAAGTATGCGGAGGTTAGTAGGAAATAAAATAAATTTGAAACCTTGTAGGGGCGTCTAGCAGACGCCCGCTCTTCGAAGACATCTCTATAAAAAAACCAAGCCGAAAGTTTTTACACTTTCGGCTTGGTTCTTGCTTATGTTTCTGTCCAATAAACAGCATAACCGGCATCTTCCATCCAAAGAATAGACATGTTTCTACCAATCTGCTCAATTTCTATAATTGGTCCTATATCAGTTACAGGCTGTGCAAAAGGTTTAAGAGATAGTCCTCCTTCTTCTACATTTACTCTTACAAGTGAAATTATTTCGCCTACTTTTGGCGTAAAAACAGTCCCATAGCCCCAATATACACATTTTTCTACATTCTTCATAAGCACCTCCGTTAAACTTATATTTGTTTGTTGCTAGGCTACGTTGTCAAACCAACGGAATTCTATACTGGTTTGTACTTTGGCATTATACCACATTATGTAAAATTTAGCAATACATTATTTTTAGCAAAACCTAGGAAGACGCGGGCGATTAAAATCGCCCCTACATTTGTTTTTGTGTATTCTACGAAGAACGGGCGGACACAAGGCCCGCCCCTACATATTTTATTCTTCTGTTTTTGTTTCTTCTGCTTTTTCTTCTTCTGCCTTTGGTGCTTCTTCTACTGTTTCTACAGTTTCTTCTTTTACGGTGTCAACTACTTCTTCGGCTACTACTTCTGTTGTTTCAACTGCTGGTGCTTCTTCTGGGGCTGTGGTTGCTTCTGCAACTGGTTGTTCTACTGCCTCTTGAACCTCTTCTACTGGTTCTTCTGTCATTTCTTCTTTTAGAATGATTTCTTTGTTTTCAATTCTTGCACCTAGTTTTTCTTTTGTCTTAGATGCTTTTCCTACTCTGTCTCTTAAGTAGAATAATTTTGCTCTTCTTGCTTTACCTACTCTTACTAATTCTACTTTTTCAACTAATGGTGAATGTACTAGGAATGTTTTTTCTACTCCTACACCATACGAAATTCTTCTTACTGTGAATGTTTCGTTTAGTCCTCCACCTTGTTTTTTAATGATAATTCCTTCAAATACTTGAATTCTTTCTCTGTTTCCTTCTTTAATTCTAACATGAACTCTTACAGTATTTCCTACATCTAATACTGGAACTTTGTTTTTTAGTTGTTCATGTTCAATTGATTTTATAATATCCATTTGAAAATTTTCCTCCTTTTCTAATTTTTATTTCAAATTTTTGATATACTTCTATTCCTCTTTCGTAAAGCTTTCCTTTTTTAATAAATCTGGTCTTTTTTGATAGGTAATTTCTCGCATTTTTTCTTTTCTCCATTTTTCAATGTTTTCATGATGACCGCGATTTTAAGATATCTGGTACTTCCCTTCCCATAAAGACTTCTGGTCTCGTATACTGTGGATATTCTAACATACCACTTGCAAACGATTCTTCTTTTATGGATTCGGTATTTAATACCCCTTCTACATATCTTGATACACTATCAATCACTACCATTGCTGGAAGTTCTCCTCCTGTTAAGACATAATCGCCAATTGAAATTTCCTCTGGAGCAATTTCATCAATCACCCTTTGGTCAATTCCCTCATAATGTCCACATAAAAGAATGATATGCTTACTTTTACTTAATTCTTGAATTTTAGCTTGGTCTAACGTTTTTCCTTGTGGCGTTAAATAGATGACTTTGGCATCTTCGCTTTTTACCGAAAGGTATGCATCATATACAACATCTGGTCTTATTACCATTCCTGCTCCACCACCATATGGAGTATCATCTACTTTTAAATGCTTATCTTTTGAAAAATCTCTTATATTCGTAACATTAATTTGAATATAATCCTTTTTCACTGCTCTACCTATGATACTTTCTTTTAGTGGTGTAAACATTTCTGGAAATAGTGTTAAAACATCAAATTTCATAACGACTCCTTATCGTAATCCTTCTAATAAATGGACTGTCATTTTTTTATTCGGAAGGTCAACCTGTTTTACTACTTGCCCAATAGCTGGCAATAAAATTTGCTTTCCTTCTTCATTTTTTACCACATAAATATCATTGCTACCAGTTGGATAAACATCAGTAATTTTTCCTAATATTTCACCCTCATCGGTAACCACTTCCATATCTAATAAATCAACAATAAAATACGTATCCTCTGGTAAGGTTACTGCATCTTTACGGTCTATTTTTAGATAACAGTTTCGATATTTTTCGGCAATATTAATATCGTCAATTCCTTTTAATTTTAATAACACCATATGTTTATGATACTTTACTTCTTCAATTTCAAAGGTCTCTAAACCTTGTTTTGTTTGAAGATAAATACTTTTTAAATCTTCAAAACGGCTAATGTCATCTGTAAAAGGTTGTACTTTTACAAATCCCTTTATTCCATAAGTGTTTACAATTTGACCAATTTCCATTAATGATTCCATAATCATCCTTAATCTTCTACAAATTCAATATTAATTTTTTTATTTTCTTTGCTTCCAATTGCTTTTGCAACTGTTCGAATGGCTTTTGCAATTCTACCTTGTTTTCCAATTACTTTTCCCATGTCGGAATTAGCAACTTTTACGCTAAAGTTAATTACATTTTCCTTTTGAGCTTCGGTAATTTCAACTTGGTCTGGATTTGCAACTAAGTTTTTAATCATAATTTCAAGCATTTCTTTCATAATTTTGCTCCTCCTAGTTTGCTTTTTCAATTAAACCTTTCACCGTATCGGTTGGTTTTGCACCATTTTTGATCCATGTTTGTACTTTTTCTTTATCAAGTACGATAGTAGATGGTTCTGTCATTGGGTTGTATGTACCAATTTGTTCAATGATTTTTCCATCTCTTGCTCTTCTTGAATCTGCAACAACAATGTGGTAGAATGGAGCTTTTTTTGCACCTACTCTTTGTAATCTGATTTTTACCATTTT
>CAOKNG010000035.1 GCA_948470025.1 uncultured Clostridium sp.
GGAAACCCTTGTTATTACTACATTTTCTTTTTTCGTCATAAGAGAATATTATTGTAATCACGAGAGCTATCAATGTTATTCCTCTTTTACTTTTCATTTGTTTCCTCCTTGTTTTATTTTATGTTCTCATTTTACACCGATATATGTATAATTGTCAATCGTAAAAAGAACATCTTACAAATTTTTGTAAGGTGTTCTTTTTATAGCTATATATTTTCCTCTCTCAAGCTATCAATTATATTCTCTTTTTTCATTTTACCACTCGCATATAGCATGGTGATAAATACTACAAAATATACGCTAACAATGGAAATGATAATACTGCTCCAAGGTAGGCTAAAGGCAAATTCTACGGCATTTCCAAAACCTTGGTTTAGGAAATAGCAAATAATAATTCCAATTGGTAGCCCAAATAGTAATGCTTTTGTGCCATAGAAGATACACTCCAAGTCTAACATTTTCTTAAACCCTTTTTCTGTCATACCAATGGATTTTAACATCGCAAATTCTCGTTTTCGTAGTAAAATGTTAGTAGAAATGGTATTAAAAATATTGGCTATTCCAATGGCAGAAATTAGTACAATAAATCCATATAGGAAAATATTAATAACTAGTTTTAAGTTACGTTGTGCTTGTATTTGTTCTTTTATATTTTCTACAAATATATTAAGCGTTTGACCCATATTTTCAATTTCTTTTAATTCCTCTTCCATACCTTGTTCGTCTTTTGCTGTAAATAGCATACTCGTAATTGTTTGGTTTTCAAATCCTTCTAGTGCCTTTTTATTGGTAATAGCAATTACGGTTGGATTATCTTGATTCGTAATACCAAATGGCATTTTATCGGTTACCTTTGCTATTTCAAAAGATTTATTTACCGTTTGATAGTTTACCTCTTCTTCGTATCGATCTGTTTTTTGTCTTACTCTTACACTCGCCTCTAAGGTATCGTTTGCTTTTAGATTGGTCAAGTTTCCTTCTATTTTTGCAGACCTTAGCATATCCACATAATGAATCAAAATGACTTGATTATCTTCTAATTTCGTTAGCCCCACTTGTTTTAAATAGTCCTGCATTTGTTTTTCATTTAAGGTAACAAGATTTACCCCAATACGATATTTTCCATTTTCTTCATAAAAATATTGCCTTACCCTCTCTTTTTCTTTTATCGCTTTTCGCATATTCGCATCTAGTTTTTCCTCTGCAAAATCCGTATAGGCATAAACTTGGTCAATGATGGATAATTGGTCAATGTTTTTCGAATTTTCAATTCTTTTTCTTACTTGTTCTTTTTGTTCTCTTAGTTCACTTGTATCGCTTGTAAAAATTTGAACCGAATAGTCGTAATCTACACTTTGGTACAAGGAATCAAATCCACTATACATATAATCAATAAATCCACTTACTGATACAAATAGAATAATACTAATCATAAGAGAAATAACTGTTGTACGATATTTTTTTCTACTTCTTTTTAGATTTTTTAGTGCCATTTCCCCTTCTATTCCAAACAAACGACGAATCCATTTTGGTGTTTTTAGTTTCTTTGCTTTTATCTTGATATCATCATTTCCACGAATTGCTTCAATTGGTGTTATTTTGCTTGCTCGTTTTGCTGGAAGCATAACAGATAAATAAATAGTTACTGCAATCAATACAGCGGCAAGAATAATTGCCTCCCAAGATACCACTAGGTGTAAATTCCAAGCTTTTCCATAGTCTGACATCATTGGCTTTAGTAATTCATTTACTACTTTTAGAGTAACTCCAATTCCACATATTCCAGATAAAATACCAATTGGAATACCAATTCCGCCTAAGATGGCACCTTCCTGTAATACCGATTTTCGTATTTGTTTTTTCGTAGCTCCTATAGATGCCAAACTTCCGAATTGTTTTTTCCTTTCAGATACAGAAATTGCAAAACTGTTATAAATTACCAAAATAGAACCTACCATAATTACTGTAATTAAAATGCCACATACCGAATATAGCATTGCTTGGAACCCACCACTTGAATTAACACCCTTATACATTAACACATAAGTATTGTATTTGATGTTATATACTTTTTGCCCCTCACTTCGTATGGTATATATTCCTAATTTATCGGCTATTTCTTTGGTATCCTCATATAGTTTTTTTACATTTTTGGAAATTACTCCTATATCTACTGTTTCTTTGGTAATTGGTTTTGTTTCATCTAATAGAGTAACGCCAGATGTATAATGGTCTTTTGAAGTTTCAAAATCAGGTTTTTGTATTTTTCCACAAACGGTATACGTTTTAGTTTTTTCTGTTACAAACACTTCTCCTTCTTCTTTCGCAGAGCCAATCAATTCTTCTCCATCACTCATTCGTTTTCCCATTTCGAAAGTAACGGTATCTCCTATTTTAGGTTCATTTTCTTTTCCATCAAAAAAGGTATTACTTAACACAATTTCGTTTTCATTTTCTGGTAATCTACCTTCCATTAAACGAATTTTCATATTTTCTAAAGCTTGTTTGCTATATGCTTTTATGTAGCAAAATTCATCATCTGAATACGTATTTTTTGCCATTCCTTCTGGTGCCATTAGCATAACATTGGTTAACCTTTTATCTCTTGCAATTTCACCAATATCTTCGGTTTTTACATTTTGAAACATTGCTTCCCAAGCACCATCTTCACTAATTTGAATATCTAGCAAAAAACTTTGAAACGAAACCGCTAGAGTTGCTACTGCTGTAATCATAGCACCAGATAGAATAATTCCAATAATCGTAACAATCGTTCTTTTTCGATTTCGCTTTAAATAATTGGTTGTTAATTTCGTTAATATATTCATTCTTAATTACATTCCCTTCTTAATTCAATTTTCACTCATTTATTGCGTAAAAACTTCGAAGTACCTACAGGAAAGCCCCTTTAACAAGGGGGCTGGCGCCCGTATGGGCGACTGGGGGTTCTTACTCCTTACTGTTCCTTTCATCTGAAACAATCTTTCCATCTTGGATTTGTATCATTCTGTCTGCTTGTTTAGCAATATTTAAATCATGTGTAATCATAATTAAAGTTTGATGATACTTTTTATTAGAATACTTTAATAATTCTAATATTTCCTCCGAATTCTTACTATCTAAGTTTCCCGTTGGTTCATCGGCTAAAATAATAGCTGGGTCATTCATTAAACTTCTTCCAATCGAGACACGTTGTTGTTGTCCACCAGATAACTCATTTGGCAAATGTTTTATTCTCTTCTCTAACCCAAGAGTTTTAATAATTTCTTGTAATCGCTCATTATTTACCTTTTTCCCATCTAATAAAACAGGTAATGAAATATTCTCTTCCACATTCAGAATCGGAATTAAATTATAAAACTGATAAATCAGTCCCACATTTCTTCTTCGAAACACTGCTAAATCATTATTATTTAGTGAATACACATCTTGCCCCTTAATATATACTTTCCCGAGAACTTGGTCTATCCACACCACCTAATATATGAAGCATGGTCGACTTTCCGAGACCCCGATGGACCAATAATTGCTACAAATTCCCCTTCTTCTATCGAAAAAGAAATATGATCAATCGCGGTCACCTGTGTTTCTCCTTTTCCATAAACTTTTGATAAATTTTCTACTTTTAATATTTCCATTCTAGTACCCTCCTTCGTTTTTTAATCCTATTATATCGTCTTTTTTTCGTTTGATTAGGTATTTAATAATATCTTAATAAATGTTAAGAAGATGTTAAAAGATTGTGTTAGTGGCTTTGCCACTTACAAATCTTTATATGGGTTACAATAAAAAAATCCAACTCCCTAGAGAGTTGGATTTTTTACATACGTTTTCCTTGTATTTTAAAATTCCCTTTATTGGTGTTTGCCATTAATTCTAGCATATTGCCATTTACTATGACATTTGCGGTATAGTCGATGTTTCCCATTGGTGTGTTAAAGTTTCCTTTAAAGTTTGCTGTATTTTCATTGGTTTTCATTCCTTGAAATTGGTTTTTCATTCCCATAATTTCAACAATTCCTTGTACGTGGTTTCCATTACTCATTAGTGTGATGGTTCCATTAATTGCTCCCATGGGAGTATTTAATGAAGCTGTGTATTTTCCGTCTAGCATAGCTTACCTCCTATTCTTTTCTTATACTATCTATATGCTATGCTTTTTTTTCGTATTCGTGAATGAATCATAACCGCATTTCTTTCTTAAGCTACCACCACTTAAGTAGTTCTACTTCTTTTCTTGTTTCTCTTTTCTCGATATTTGTTTTTCATATCCTACCATTGTAAGAGTTATTACTACTATATATAGTAATATTGCTACTGGTATGGTACATACCCCTACTGGAATTCTTACAATTTCAATGATACTTGCAAGAACTGCTTCTGATACAATGATTCTAAGTAACAATACCCCAATCACTTTATACACACCTAAACTTAAGTATCGAATTCCTGCATATACTGCAATAATAACTGTTGCAATCAACATTGGAATAATATATGGTTTTATGATGTCACGTATACGATAATGTGGTACGATTGTTGTTACAATACTATTTTCAACTTCTTCTAATTCATATTTTCCTTTTACTTTTTCTTTAAAAGTAGCTAATTGTTCCTCGTTTACTGTGCTTACATGAATACTGAAAGAATCATGAAAAGTTTCAATTTCTTGGTAACTAACCTTTTCCTTTAGAAATACTTCTTTTGTCATCTGCTTTATATCCTCTAAATTGTAATCTTTTCCAAGGTATACATCAATTCTTGTATGAGTTTTATATTCTAAGGAGAAATTGGTTTTCCATATGCATGTAACGATAATTCCTAATACAATTATAATGATCGCTATTAAATAAATAATTTTTGAATTCTTTATTTTTTCCATAAACTTTCTCCTTTCTATTTTTCTACCTCATCTAATAAAAATTTCATGCCGATATAATCATAAAGTGCAAGTGCTGTCATTCCCCAAAATAGCGCCATACCAATACTTGCTATTGGTAACCACCCTACAAAAGTAAATACAATTCCTAATATAACCAATGGGGCTAATATGCTTGCATAATGTTTATATGTTTCTTTTATGACTTCCTCTTTGCTTTGTTGTGCTTTTTGTAAATTTGTTAAAGCATATTGTAAAACAGCATAGTTTGCTACTAGTATACTGATAATTGCTACAATTGCTTCAAAAGATATTACTACATTCGCATAACGGATTATTAGTAGTAAAACTGCAAAAAGTCCTATATAAGAAATAACTGCAAAAAGTCCATTCATTCTATAACGTACCACCCAATAAATAAATCCAATTATAGATGCTACTAAAAGGGCAATCATAATTCCTTTTGCTATTACTATATTATTTTCGTTTGATATGAAATTATTTTCTTCTAATTCATATACAATTGGCATGGCTCCACTATCAATTAATCCTGCTACTCTACTTGCTTGTTCAATATAGGTTGATATTTGTTCATTTGAAGTAGAGGCTGTTCCAATGGATAATTGTAAAATTCCTGTTGAAATCGTTTCTCCAAAATAAGTGGTAATTAAACTATCTCCATCTAATTCAATACTAATATTTTTTGTTACTGTATTTCCTTCTTCATCTGTCGTAGAAATATATGTTTTGGTAATGTCCTCTAGCTTTTGTTTTCCTTCTTTACCGAATTCAACACTTAAATATACTACTGTACCAGAACTTGTACTACCATATACAACAGATGCATGTTTTACATCTTTATTATCTAATAATACTTCCTTTGTATCACTATCTTTAATTTCAAACTTTCCTACATAAGTAAGACTTGATAAGGTTTGGTCTGTGTTTGTATCTTCTGGAATTTCGATTAATAATTCTCCTGTTTCTTCGTTTAATTTTACAAGGTATTCACTAATTCCCATATTTTTTAAACGGGTTTCCATTATTTTTTTTGCTTTTTGATAATTGTTACTATTTAAAATATCTTCTGCATTTACTGGTTTTGTTTCTTTTCGATACCCTTCTTTTAATGAACCATCTTCATTGGTTCCATCTTGGGTTACATTCCCTTGGTCATCATAAATAATTTCTTGCGTTTCGTCACTAATGTTAAATTTTGATACTCTTCCTCCTGTTAAGTTCATTCCAAAACGGTATTCTGGTAATACATTTTTTAATTGCCCTTGTTTGCTTACAAAAATTCCTACAAATGAAATAAGGCAAATTGCTATTATGCATAACACTGTTAAAATTTTTCCTAATTTTCTTGTTTCCATGTTTTCCTCCTACTTTTTTATAATAATTTTGTATTATTAATGACAAGTCCAAACCATACATGTAAATATTTGGCTGCATATTTGCTCATCATGGTTCTGTCCATAAAAATTTCAAAATAATCTAATACTGGGCATATTTCTGTATCAATGTTAATGTTTAATGTAATTTTTCGGTCTTCTTTATCTAAATCTAACTTTGTATGTGTTACTGCATAGTTTACTTTATCATGTTTTCCAAATGTTGCAATATTCTTATTTACCACACGGTCTCTATGCACATCTGATTTGTCTGCTAAAATGAGGGCTGCTGAAATATCATTAACTGCTGTTCCTGTTTGTTCGTCATGATTTCCAATTGCCATCATAATTTCAATTCGGTCTTTGTCATTCATTCCCATGTCTTTTAGAATGTTATATGCTAGTAATGCTCCCGATTGTGCATGGTCAACACGGTTTACACAGTTTCCAATATCGTGTAAATACCCTGCAATTTTCGCAAGTTCAATTCGCTCTTTTGGGTAATCAAATGTCTCTAAAATATCTGCTGCTCTTTTTGAGACAATACTAATATGCCTTACGGAATGTTCCGTATACCCTAATACATTTAGTTGCTTTTGTGTTCCTTCAATTAAGGCTTGTACTTCCTTATTGTTTTTCACGTCCTCTAATGTTATCATTCCTTACCTCCATTTTTTTCTTAATGTACCACTTTTTTATTACTTTATACATAGCAGTATTCTATACCAAAAAAGAACACTTTTCAAGTGTTCTTTATGGATTTTCTAAATTATTTGAAACACCATTATTTTATTAGTGTACTTGGGTCGATGGATTCTCCGTTTTTTGTAATTTCAAAATGTAAATGTGATTCGTCTGCAATTTCAAATGCTGCAGTATTTCCTACGGTTCCAATACTTTGTCCTTGTTTTACTTCTTCTCCTACAGTTACAAATTCGGTAGATAGAAGGTTTGCATATAAGGTTTCATATCCATCACTATGCTCAATAATAACAGATAATCCGTATCTTGGATCATTTTTAATGGATTTTACTTTTCCGTTTGCTGCTGCTTTTACAACAGTGGTTTTATCTGCCTTGATATCCCATCCTAAATGAGTCGTCCATTCTTCTAAGGTTTCTGAATAAACTAATTTATCTTTTGCATATTCTTTTGCCATTTCTCCTTCTACTGGTTTTGCAAAAGTTAATGGCTCTTGATTGGTTTCTTCTTTTTGGGTTTCTGCCTTTGTCGTTTCAGAAGATTTTGTGGTTTCTTCTTTTTTTGCCGTATTAGTTGTTGTATTCGTTTTTGTTGTTTTCGTATTGTTGGTTGTATTTGTTTTCGTTGTATTTGCATTTTTCGTCATGTTTTCTTCTGTTTTGGTTTCATTTTGTACTTCTTCTACTGTTTTTCCTATTTGGGTACTTACTTCTTCACTGTCTTTACTACTTCCTTGTACAAGACTTGCTATTTTTTGATTATCTAAACTTGCTTGTTTATCCATCTTGTTTCCATATACTATAAAGGTAATCACAAATGCAATAATTCCAATTAGTAAAATACTTCCTCCCATATAAAGTACGTTATAATTTTTTTCTTCCTTCTGGCTTCTTCTTGGTTCTCTTCTCATAAATACTCCTCCTAAAATTATGCGAATTTTACAGTGTCTTAAATGTGTGACATTTTAGAACTGTTGATTCGTTTGAATTTAGTTAAAGTATTTCCTATATTGGCAAATTTATACGGCTTATTTTTAAAATTATAAAAATTTTAAATTTCTACATGTCTATAATTTCTACTCCTGTATAGAAATGTTTTATGATTTCCTCATAATTTTGCCCTTGTTTGGCAAGAGCATCTGCTCCTGTTTGGCTCATTCCAACTCCATGTCCATAGCCAATCACAGAAAATTTGATGTTATCTCCTTCGATGGTATAGGTAAAATCTGCAGAACGAAGTCCTAATAGTGTTCTTATTTCGACTCCTGCTAATTCTAAGTTTCCTACTTTTAGGGTTTTGACACGGTCACTATCTGTTTTTTCTTTTATTTGAAGGGCATCTTCTTTACTAAAGTCAATTTCAAGATTATTGTGCTTTTCTTTTATTTTGCTTACAAATTCATCTTTTGTTAAAACCACTTCTGAATGATATTGACTATATGCGTCTTCTCCGCGAAGTTTCTACTGCTTGTAAATAGGGATAGCTTCCTCCCCATACATTAACAGGAATTTCTGTTTTTCCACCACTATTGGAATGAAAAAAAGCATTAATTGGCTTTCCTTCATAGGTAATTAGTTTTCCTTTTGTGTCATTTACCACCTGTTCTATTTTTTTCCAATTGTCTTGTCTTACATTTTCTTCCCATCTTGCAAGTCGGTCTTCTTTTGATATCCATGCTTGGCAACAACTACTATCATCGCAAATATCTGCATTTTCGTGTTTTTTTCCTTGTGAAGTAATTTTAAACATCGTATAAGTTCTTGCTACAACGGCCTGTGCTTTTAGTGCTTCCATTTCAAAATCGACTGGCATTTCAGCAGATACAACATGACATAAATATTCATCTAGTTTGACTTCTTCTACTTCGCCTGTCTTGGTATGTAAAAGTTTTAGTGTCTGGTATTCTCCATAGTTGTATTCTTCTACTTTTTCTTCTTGACTTACTTCATTTACAGTAGGCTCTACTTCTACACTGGTTACTTTTGTTTGAAAACCTTTTGTAAAAATAACGGGAATTAGAAAAATAATTTGTACAAACAAAATAATTCCCATGATTATTTTTTTCATAATGTGTCCTTTCTTCGTAGCATTGGGCGGAAATGGTTTCCACCCCTACAATTTATTCTGTTAGCAAGTTAATTTTAATTTCATAGAATTCAATATTTTTTTCTCGATTCGTGAAACTTGGACTTGTGTAATTCCTAAAACTTTTGCTACTTCTGATTGTGTCTTATCTTTATAAAATCGTAGTAAAATAATTTGTTTTTCTCGGTCTCCTAATTTTTCGATTAGTTGTTTTAACGCAATTTTGTTTACAATATGATTAGTTTCGTCTTTCATGCTTGGCATTTTATCCATAATGCTTCTTGTGTCATCACCTGACGTTTCTTCATAAATAGACGAAACCGGTCTTAACGCATCTATCGCATACGTAATTTCTTCTTTTGTTATTTTTAACCTTTTTTCTATTTCTAAAATGGTAATTTCTTCTCCTGTTTTGGCAAGATATTCTTTTTGTAATTCTCGTATTTTTATGGCTAATTCTTTTGTACTTCTACTTACTTTTATCATTCCATCATCTCTTATGTATCGTTTTATTTCTCCTAATATATATGGTACTGCATAGGTTGAAACTTGTACTTCATAGTTCACACAAAATCGCTTCATTGCCTTAATAAAGCCCATACACCCTATTTGGTAAAGGTCCTCTGTTTCATATCCTCTACCAGTAAAGCGTTTTACAATGTTCCATATTAGTCCTTGGTTATTTTCAACAAGTCTTTCCATGGCTTCATTGTCTCCGTGCTTGGGCTTTTTCTATGTCTGCAAAATTGTTTTCGTACATATGCAAAGCACCCTTTCTTATATTCTAAAGGAACTAAAAATTTTTTCTTTTTCTTCCTTTGGTTCCTGTTTTTGGATTACTTTTTTCATGGTTATTTTCGTACCAAGTCCTAAAATAGACTCTACTTCTAAGTCATCCATAAAACTTTCCATAATCGTAAATCCCATACCAGAACGTTCCAAATCTGGTTTTGTCGTATATAGTGGTTCTTTTGCTATATCAATGTTCTCAATTCCTTTTCCTTGGTCCGATATTTCAATAAGCACAGTATTCGCAAATATTTTACAAATGACTTCAATCTTTCCTTCTTTTTCCTCATAACCATGAATAATGGAATTTGTAACTGCCTCTGATACTGCGGTTTTAATGTCTGCTAATTCTTCAATGGTAGGGTCTAGCTGAGAAACAAAGGCTGCTACACTAATACGGGCAAATGCCTCATTATTGGATTTACTTAAAAACTCTAATTTCATTTCATTATCATATAAGCTTTTCATTTTTCTATCTCATCCCTTGTATAATAGATTTAGGTTTTTTACACAGGATTTACCTATAAACCTATTTCCTTTCTTTATAAATATTTTAATTTTCTATCCTACCATACTATCTTCTTGGCTTAAAGGAATTATTTTTAGTACTCCACTCATTTCTAATACTTTTCTAACACTTGGCTGTATTTTCATTAACTCTACTTTACTTCCTAACATTTTGGCTAGTTTATATCTCCCCATTAACATTCCGATTCCTGCACTGTCCATAAAAGTAACTTGATTAAAATTAAACATAATTTTTCTTGGCATATATCTTGTAATTTCATGGTCCATTTTCCTCCTTATTTTTTCTGTGGTATGATGATCAATTTCTTCTGTAATTTCAAATATGAGTAACTTATCTTTTTCTTGGTAACTTGTCTCCACTTTGGTACCTCCTTTTGTATTTTAGTTTAAGAGTATTATACTGCATTTGGTAATATTTTCCAATAGCAAAACATGGGAATTTTTAGCGATTTATGAAAAGTTTTCGACATTTTTTTGCAATTAGCAAAAACCAAGATAACTTAATTTTATTGTATAAGAAAAATCTGCATTTTTCCCTATACAATAAAAATACGCATCTTTTAAAGATGCGTATTTTTATTATTTATGGAGTTGTATTTGATATTACTTTAATATGAACTGGCTCTGCTCCTGGATAAGAAATCGTAATTGTTTTTCCTATCATATCACTTTCTCCTGCTGTAAATAATGCAATTCCTAAATAATCTACTGGATTATTTCTGTCATTTTCTTCAATTGTTCCATTTGGATGTATCATATAGGCTTGTATTGCATAATCTTTTGTTCCTGAATATGTAATCACAACATTATGTTTGTATGGTAATCCTGTCATGTCTCCTTCAACATACTCTTCATCACTTGGTTCACGTACTACTATTTGTGGTCCATACACTTTGCTTTCTACTCCATCATTATTAATTCTAATTGGAATTAATGTATATATATCACCATCATTACTTTCTTTTACATTTGATAAGTTTGGATTTGTTTCATATAATCTAATAACATATTCTCCGTTTTTTTGCTCTACACCACTAACAAAACCATTTACATTCATTACTTCAATTGAAATATTTTCTCTAGTTTCTATTGAAATAGTAGGTAATACTTTTCCTTTTACCGTTAATGTAATGCTTGCTCCATCTAAACTATTTGCTAATAATTCAATTTGTGTAACTTTTCCTGTTGGTGCACCTGCTGCATTTAATAATCTTGCTTCTACACCATTTTCTTGTTTCGCTATGTCTGAATAGTTAACATCAATTGGTTCTCCGTATTTATTGAAAAATTGAATGCTTCTTTTGGTTGTTTTTCCAATAGCAATTGCGCTTGTATCTGATATTACTGCACTTGCTACTTCTGGATGTGTTTTGGTTTCTACTGTTTGTGTTAGAGTAACCTGATTTCCTGCAACCATTACCCAACAAGTTATCATATACCTTCCAGATTTTCTTGCTGTTACCTTTAATTCTACTTCTCTGTCTACGTTATCATATCCAAAACTAACTTCTACTGTTTTTTTACCATCTGCTAATACTTGGTTTGTAATATCATTACCAGCTAAATCTCTTACTGTATAATTTGGTGTTGTACCTGTATAGAAATCGGTAAGTGTAACATCTTTTTGTCTTGGCCCAGATTTAATACTTCCTACTAAAAATTCTTCATAATTATATCCTGTTGGTAATTTGCTTACATCGTCCTCATTTTGTGTTGTAATAATTAATTCTCTAATTCTTAGTGGTTCTATTTGTATAGTTAGTTTTTGTGAATTATTTAAAGCATTATAGTAATCAATCATTAACTCTCTATCCAATAATTCTTCTGGTCCTATTCCATCTGCTAATGCAATACCAAGATATTTTACTGGTTCATCGGAACTAACTGGTACTTTTTCATCAGTAAATAAATGTGCATCAATTAATGTTGCAGTATTCGCATTGTATCCTGTATAACGAACCCCTAACTTTTTAGTAGTTGTTGCATTTCCTATTGTAAGGTCGCTACCTAGTAAAGAAACCATATCGCCATCTTCATCTACTATAGAAATTTCCATTAGTGTATATACAATTCCTGTATTTTTATCGGTTACAAGATTGCTCATATCCACCAATTGTTCTT
>CAOKNG010000036.1 GCA_948470025.1 uncultured Clostridium sp.
AAATTACAAAATGTTGGCTAAATTTTAAAAAATAGTCATAACGGAACATTAGGACCATCATCATTTTACTAATCCTAGCAGGAATTACGATTAACCTAGTAGTAGGAGAGAATGGAATCATAAAAAGAACAACACAAGCGTCGCACGAGTATGAAAAAGAAGCCGTGAAAGAAGCAGTAACACTAATACTCTTAGACTATACGTCAAACCAATATCAAACAAATCAAGACTTGCATTCTTATTTAGAACAGCAAGTAAATGAAGGTAAAATAGAAAGTGTAGAAGATAACGAAGATGGAACGCATACCATTATCATAGATGACTATATGGTAACAATAGATGACGAAACATTAGAAGTAATTGATATAACAAAAGCAAAAGCAAGACCTAAAATTAGCAATATAAAAGTAGTCGTTCCTACAGATGGAACAGAGGCAAAGGAAAACGAAATAGAAGTAGGAACACCATTGAAAATAACCTTTGAAGTGAGCCTTGAGGAAGGAACAATAGAAGGAGTTAATATTGGAAGTTTGATAGATGGAAAAGTAGAATATACAACAAATGGAACAGAAAAAGAAGTAAGTTTTGTTATAACGGGAGTAATAAATGGAGAGAAAGTAGAAAAAAGGCAAAAAGTATCGATAGAAAAATACTATCAAAAATCAGAAGTAGAGGCGAGTGACATAGCTAAGAATGCAAGTAAATATTATGGACAGTTAGTAACAAATTACACCTGTCCATCAAATGGAGTAGGAGCATGGAGAATCTTTTATGCGGATGAAAATAATATATATTTAATAGCAGATGACTATATCACACAAGAAGGGGCTCCAAAATCACCAAATGGGAAGGCAGTAGTGTTAGATGGATATATAGGACCGGGCACATTATCATTTGCTAATATAGTTACAGATTCAGAATATTTACGAGGAAGTGAATGGATTGAAAAGAATAGTAAAGCAAAAGGATGGTTAAATTTATATTTGACTAATTATCCAAACAGTACAAATAACAATATGAAGGCAGTCTCATATATGATGGATACCAATATATGGAGTAGTTATTATGCAGGAGAAAAAGCAGAATATGCAATAGGAGGACCTACCATTGAACTTTACTGTGCATCTTATAAAGATACACATCCTATGAGATATTTAATGTGTGATAAGGTGGATAACATAGGCTATTATGTGAAATGGGATAATGGCTCCTATACAGATGTAGTAAGTGGGGTGCCAACAACAGGAGAGTTTAATAGTATATATAGTAAAGCGTCGATTGTAAAGGCGGCAGGTATGTGGATTGGGTCGCCGGCGAGCACAGGTAATGATTACTTCATTTATGACTCGTCAAATAGTGGCTTTTTTGAGCGCTTAGCATATGACAGCAGGTATCCAGGATTACGTCCAGTTGTTTGTTTAAAATCAGGAGTACAGATACAAAAAACAGTAAATGGATATGAAATAGTAGATGAAAATTAAAGTAAAATAATTCTTTACAAACCAAATAAAATGTGCTATAACAGTAGTAATCTGTATAGCACATTTTGTGCTTTATTCAAAACAAATTAAATCCGATTATTTTAAATCAAAAATCAAATCAAAAACAATCCAAAAAGAAAGAAGCAAAACAATAGGAGGCAGAAATGGAAGGGGAAATTTACAACAAACATATTGACAAAGAGACAGAGTTCTATTATTATATAAGTAAGACAGATGAAATGTTTAAATTGAGTTATCAAGATTATATGGAATGTGTAAAAGAAAAAGAGTGTGTTGTTGAAGAAGAATCAGAAGACTATCATGTAGTGCCATGGGTAACATGGGAAATATCCAATAATGAGCATGACAAAATATACAAAACAGTATTAAGTAAAAAGAAAGAGGCTTGCCAAATAATTAACATAGCTTTGCATTTAGAAGGAAAAGATGGAATAGAGGAAAGCGAAATAGAGCCATATAATAGTAGTTTTATTACAAACCAATTAGAAAACAGGGAAGCAGATATAGTATATCGATTAAAAGAAAAAAACATATTTTTTCTAATAGAACATCAAAGTAGCATTGACCATGCAATGCCATTTCGAATAGAAGAATACAAAATGGAAATCAAAAAAAGAGCAATCGACCGAAAAAAGGCAAGAAACAAAAACTATGAAATACCAGAAGTAATACCAATTGTCATATATACCGGAAAACAAAGATGGAATGTAAGGCAATATTTAAATAAAATAGAAGATAGGCGATTTAAGAATGTAGATTTAGCAAAATACAATATAATCGATATCAATGAATATGAAAAAGAAGAACTAAAGAGGAGTAAAAATTTTATAGACAAAATATTTTTACTAGAAAAAACCGAAGATAGTGAAGAGATTGCGAATATTATGGATGAAATAATAGAAGAAATAGAGACAGAAGAAGAAAGAATGTTATTGATAATTGTTATGAAAGAATTTCTTAGAAGAAAGCTTTCAAAAGAAAAAATAGGAAAGTTAATTAAAAAAATAAAAGGGGAGGGAAATGATATGTTAAGAGTAGAAAAAATGATAATAGCAGAAAACCGAAGAATACGAAAGGAAGGAATAAAAGAAGGTATGTGTAAAGTAGTAAAAGAGATGAAAAAGCAAGGGCTAGAGATTAAACTAATAAAAGAAATAACAGGATTTAGTGAAGAAGAAATTAGTAAAATAAACTAATTAGAGTAATAGTGCTATTTGGTAAGAGAAAGTTGTAATAGTGCATGAAGAATAACAAATGATTATGAAAATAAGTGTACAAAGGAGTGTACAAAAAACAATTGGTATGATATAGTAAGTTTGGGTATAATAACGATAAATGAAAAAGAGAAAGGAACGGAAGAAAAATGGAGAAAATAAAGAGAAAAAATGTAAGAGTTGCATATCATACAACCCAAAACCGGAATCACTTTAATTGCTTTAGTAATCACCATCATCATTTTATTAATCCTAGCAGGAATCACGATTAGCCTAACGGTAGGGCAAAGAGGTATATTAAATAGAGCCGAAGAGGCAGGAAAAAACTAGCAAGAGGCAGCCAAAAGAGAAGATGAGCAATTGTCAAACTTTGTAAAAGAAACAGATGATATTATAAATGGAATAGGAATAACACCACAAGAACCAGAAATATCGGAAGAAGTAAAAGGATTGAAGGCAGGAGATTATATAAAATATGATTCAGGAGAAAATGGAATAATCACATGTAGAGTATTATATACAGCAGATTCACCATATGGATTACAAATTATATCAGATAAGAATGTAGGTGAGGAAATTACATTAGGAGGAAACAACTGGGAAGAAGGAAAAGCAAGCTATAATGGAGCAATTGAAACCTTGAATAAAGAAGCGGAGAAATATGTAAATCCAGAATATGCCTGTGACGGAAGATGTGTAGGTAGTATACCAACAGTACAAAATGGAATGTTTGTAGATAAAAATAAAGTGAGAGATAGTGAAGGAAATATACGAGTTGAAATAGATACAGCAATATTGCCACCGACTACTTGGAAGAGCTATACAAAACCAACAGATTGGGTAAGTAATGATACAGAATGTTATAATACGGACACAAATTATACAATAGACGAAATAGCATTAAAAAAAGCAAATATATGGACAATAGGAGAGAACTACTGGTTAGCAACCCGTGCGATACGTCCCCTATCATCTGACTTTGGATTCTATGTGCGTAATGTGATTTCAGATGGTGATTTAGACTGGTTTAGAATATGTGGCGTACAGTCGGATGGCAATACTTATGGTAGGTCAGCTCCAGATGGATTTCGTCCATGCATTTCTCTAAAAGCAAATGTTATAAAAATAACACAAGGAAATGGAACAGAGGAAAGTCCATATGTAATAGGAAAATAAAATAAAAGCCGGAAGTTGATTTTTTGTATCAATTTCCGGCTTAGTTGCACCTTACGTTAAAGCAAGCAAACGCTCTAGGGTAAAGTGCCAGTGAAGGTCAGGAATTGGTTTTGTATCGCCAAAGTGATGGAAATCATTTGTGTCTTCTTCAAATGTATTATCTATATATGAATCAATTTCCACAATATGATTTCCTTTCAAAAGTTCATCGGTCATCGCAATAATCAATCCCTCTAATTCATCAATGAATTGTGTGTTTTCTGCCATAAGAGACCTCCTCTTTTTGGTTGCTACCCTATTTGGTTACATAACACAATTATAGCATGATTTACGTAAAATGGCAAGTGCGATTTTTTGAAAAAATCCTATTGAAATATCCATATAATACTGATATAATAAATCTACCATTAATATGGGAGAGGATGTCAAAAATGATTTTTAAAGATTATTACAAAATATTAGGAATAGAAACAAACAAAGTAAATGCGGATGAAATCAAGCAAGCGTATCGTGAACAGGCAAAAAAATATCATCCAGATGTAAATGTAGGAGACAGAATATCAGAGGAGAGATTTAAAGATATTAACGAAGCTTACCGTGTGCTATCAAATCATACCACAAGAAGAAAGTATGATCGCATGTGGATAATTCGAATTGGAAACAAAAGAAAAAAACAAACATATGAAGAAAGTAAACGTGAGAAAAACGATGTGTTTAGCGACTTTTTTCATATGTTTTTTGGTAGTGAGGAAGAAAACGAAGAAGAAAAGAAAAATAGGAAAAGCAAAAAGAATTCATCCGTAAAAGGAGAAAATATAGAAACAGCCATTTCGATTTCTGTAGAAGAGGCCTTTTATGGATTAAACAAGAAAATATCCTTGCGAACCGTAGATGGAAATATGAAAACTTTTAACATCAAAATACCAGCAGGTATTCGAGATAATGAAAAAATCCGATTAATTGGACAAGGCAAACAAGGGCAATTTGGAGGAAAAAATGGAGACTTATTTATCAAAATCCAAATTGAACCAAATAGCAAATTTGAATTAAGAGGATATGACCTATATACCTCATTATCTCTAACCCCATGGGAAGCAGCGTTAGGTACCAAAGTAAAACTAGAAGGAATCGATGATACCATTTCTGTATACATACCAGCAGGAATTGAAAGCGGAGAAAAACTACGCTTGCCGGGAAAAGGCTATAAAGATGGAAAAGGCGGAAGAGGAGACCTAACAGCCACCATCCAAATTATGGTACCAAAAAAGCTAACCAGAAAAGAAAAAGAATTATTTGAAGGGTTAAAAGAAATTTCAAAATTCAATCCAAGAGCAAAAAAAAGAGCAAAGAAAAATGCATAGGAATATAAATTAGATAGATGCCGGTAGGGGTTGCATATTATGCAACCCGAAAATATATAGTAAACATAAATTAAATAACGAAAACTGGTTGACAAGAGCTAGAAAAAAAGGTATAATTATGTTTAGTGGTAAAAAACGGACTACTATACATAGGATAAAATAAAAAAAAGGGGTGTAATATATGGAAACATTCCAAGGAAAACATTTCAGTATAACCGATCCAAAGGATGTAAGCACAGTCATTTATCGAATTAATCCAACGGAAAAAGAGTTTTTAAAAGATTCTCCTAGATATACATTAGAAAGATTAGATTATATGGAAGAATTAACAGGAGAATTAAAAAAGAAAACCTTTTTTGTGGATGAACCATCACCAAATGGTGATCAATTAGTGATTTTATCATTTGGGAAAGATAAAGTAGTTGTAAATACTGGAATTATGGAAGAAAATAAACTTAGAATATCAAGAAAACCAATGCCAGTAAAATTTGATACGCTTTATTCTGAAAAAGAAAGTGTATACAAAGAATTTAATTATACGCCAAACTTAAAAAGACCAATATCAATCATAGACCCAGAAACAACAGAAGAAGTAAAACCAGTTGTATATTTGGATGAAAAAACAAATGAAATAAAAGGAAAATGTAAATTAAAACCATACAAGTCTTATTTCGCATTTGAGATAAGACCAGAGAATTAAGGGAGGAAACAATGGAAAATAAGGATTTATCAAAAATTGTTGGTGGAGCATTAATTGCAGATGAAGAAAAAAATATCGACATACCAGATAAAAAAGCAATCGCTATGAGTGCCCTAGATATGTTTTTAAATGGAGAAATGAGCATTTCATTAGAAGAATGTACTGTAATTAAAGACAATGGAAAAACAAAAGCAAGAATCAGTGCAAGAAATCCAAGAATTATGGTGTCAAAAGAATTAACAGCAAAAGAATCCACAAAAGCAGTAAAACAATATATGGAAGAACATGACATTACCTCAATAGAAGAAATTGTTCAAAAACAAGAAGAACGTCAAAAACAACAAAATCGTCAAAAACAAAAATCAAAAGGAATGGAAATGGCATAGTATCCAAAACCAAAGAAGAGGTGAAACCTTATGAACTACAAAGTTGAAGGTGCAATAAGAAGAAATAAAAAGAATTTTATTATATTTATAATACTATGGATTATTTTAGCCATAGTATTTGTTATGCCCATAAGTTATGCAATAGCCAAAGCCACAGTTGATGGACAATTTATGATGGACAAATTCTTTGGAGGAATTGCAGATTCTTTTACAAACTTAGGAAATACCATTGGAAAAACCTTTACGGAAGGACATCTTGGAACCTATTTTTCTACCCTATTTAAATTTAGCATATTATATGCCATATTCGTATTAGTAGGACTTATTAAAACAGCTCCAAAACACGAATTTGCAGATATTGAACATGGCTCTAGTGATTGGTCCAAAAACGGAGAACAATATCGTGTGTTAAGCGCCAAAAAAGGAATTATCTTAGCACAAAACAATTACCTACCAACCGATAAACGAGGAAACGTAAACGTATTAGTAGTAGGACGGATCAGGTTCTGGTAAAAGTGCTTCGTATTCCATTCCAAATGCATACCAAACCCTAGGTTCCTATATATTTACTGATCCAAAAGGAGAATTATACGATAAAACCGCAGGATACCTTAAAAAACAAGGGTATGAAATAAAAGTATTAAACTTAGTACGACCAAACTTAAGTGATGGATATAACCCACTAATGCACATATCAAGCGAATTAGATGTAGACGTTATTGCAAACACCATTATAAAAGGACAAAAATCCGAAGGTGGAGCAGGTTCTGAACCATACTGGGATGACATGGCAGAAATGTTATTAAAAGCACTTATTTATTACTTAATTGCCACCAGACCAGAAGCCGAACAAAACCTAGCAAGCTGTGCAGAACTAGTAAGAGCAGCCAATGCCAATGGAGGAAGTAACTTACTTACCGAGCTTATGAACCAACTTCCATATGACCACCCAGCAAGAACCAACTATAAATCCATTGAAATTGCACCAGAAAAAACCTATGGTTCCATCCTATCATCTTTGCAATCAAAACTAGGTAAATTTGACTCCAAAGAAATTGCAGAGCTAACCTCAACCGATACCATCGATTTTGAAGAAATTGCAAAAAAGAAAACCGCTGTATACGTTATTTCATCCGATACCCATACAGCATATGATTTCTTATTAACCATTTTCTTCTCACAAATGATACAACAATTATACGACTTTGCAGACAAAAGTGGAGGAGCCTTACCAGTGCCAACCTACTTTATCTTAGATGAGTTTGCAAACATTGGAAAAATACCAGACTTCGATAAAAAAATCTCAACCAGTAGAAGTAGAAAAATATCCTTTAGTGTTATTCTACAAAACCTAGACCAACTAGAAGCAGTATATGAAAAATCATACGAAACAATCATTGGTAACTGTGATACCCACGTATTTTTAGGAAGTAACTCACAAAAAACTGTAGAATACTTCTCCAAAGCCTTAGGAGAAAAAACAATCGAAAGAGAAAGCATCTCTGTCAACAAAGACAAACACAACTGGAGACAAGGACAAAGTGTATCCGACCAAGTTATGGCAAGAGCCCTTATGACACCAGATGAGTTAAGAAGAATGGACAATGACCTTTGTATCATTTTTGAAAAAGGAGTAAAACCAATCCAAGCACATAAATTCTATTACTTCCAAACACCAATGGCAAAAAAACTAGCAATGCACCAAATTTCGCATAATGACATACCAGAATTAAATAGAGGAGTATGGAGAAAATACAATCCATATAATCCATATGTAGAAGACGACAAAGGAAAACAAGTAGAAAATCTAAAAGTAGAATCCCTAGATGACCTATTTGACGATGTACCAGAAGACAAAAAAGAACCACCAAAAGAAGCACCAATCCTTCCACAAGAAGCAGAGGAAGACGAACTAGATGCCGACTTACAAAAAGAACTAGAAGCCAAATTTGATGAGTTATTTGGTCCATTAGATGATAATTAAAAAAAAGAAAAATCGCCCTTTAAGGGCGATTTTTTAACAAAACAACAAAAACAAATGTTTTTAAAACTATTGACTTTTTTAGCCAAATTATATATAATACGAAAAAGGTTTTAAAAGAAGAAATTTATACAAAATTTGAACACAGTAAGTACAAAATTAGATTAATGTAATAAAAAAAGTAGGAGAAAAACACATGAAATTTGTCCATATTGCAGACATGCATTTTGATGCACCATTTACAGTATTAAATCAAAATAACCTAGGAGATAGGAGACGATTAGAGCAACGAGAAGCGTTTCAAAAAGTAATAGAATATATTAAACAAAATTATATTGAGTATCTTTTTATTTGTGGAGATTTGTATGAACACGAATACGTAAAACAAAGCACGATTGAATACATTAACCGCCAATTTGAACAAATACCAAACACAAAAATATTGATGATACCAGGGAATCATGACCCTAAGATAAAAAATTCGTATTATGAAAAGTATCCATGGAGCAAAAATGTTACGATATTTGGTTCTGAAATTCAAAAAATGTCAGAAGAAAATGTGGATATTTACGGCTATGGTTTCGATAATTTCTATATGAAAAATACAAAAATAGGGGAACTTCAAATTGAAAATCCAAATAAGATAAACATTTTATTAACCCATGGCTCGATCGATGGAGGAAACGACGAATTAAGAGAATATAATCCAATGAAAGAGCAAGAATTAAAACGGATTAGGGTTTGACTATATTGCACTTGGGCATATTCATAAACCATATTATCAAAGTATACCAAACCAAAGAATTACCTATCCAGGTTCTACCATAGCACTTGGGTTTGATGAATTAGGAAGCCATGGTATGTTAGTAGGCAATATTGACCAAACCAAAAAACTAGACCTTAGTTTCATACCAGTAGACCCAAAAGAATTTAAAGAAGAACAAATCGTAGTAGATGACATCTTATCCAAAGAAGAGTTAATTGAAACCATTAGTCAAAAAGAATGGAATCCGCAGTACTACTATAAAATTATCCTAACCGGAAAACGAAACTTCGAAATTGAACCGGCTCAAATGCTCAAATACATACCCCACCAAAACATCATCAAAATAAAAAACAACACAACCCTAAAACTAGACCTACAAAAATTAGCAAACGAAAACAGCCTAAGAGGAATTTTCGTAAAAAATCTACTAGCCAAACAAACGGAAGAAAACAAAGAAAAAATCCAAAAAGCCATCGAAATTGGTCTAGAAGCCATGTAAAAACAACACAAAACTAGTGGAGATGCAATAGGATATTTTGTAAAAATTACGGTCTGACAGCCCTTTGAGGCGGGGGAATACCCGTGAGCTTGGAAGACCTAATTTTGGAAAAATATCCTATTGCATCGGAACGGAAATTAGTAGAAAAAAGGAGAAACACATGAAAATACAAACCCTAAAAATCAACCAATTCGGAAAATTGCAAAACAAAGAAATAACCTTAAGCGACCACATAAACCTAATCCAAGGAAAAAACGAAAGCGGAAAATCCACCCTTTTAAAATTTATTCTAAGCATGTTCTATGGCCTATCCAAAAACAAAAACGGCAAAACGTATACAGATTTCGAAAAATACACCCCATGGCAAGAAATCGACTTTTCCGGAAAAATGAAATACACCCTAGATAACAACGAAACCTACGAAATTTTCCGAGAATTCAAAAAGAAATCCCCCAAAATCTACAACAACAACCTAGAAGAAATTTCAAAAAATTACACGATTGATAAAACAACCGGAAACCGCTTTTTTACAGAACAAACAGGAGTAGAAGAAGACCTATTTACCTCTACAATCGTATCAATGCAAAACGAAACTAGACTAGGAGAAAAAGAACAAACCACTCTAATCCAAAAACTATCCAATCTTGTAAGCACAGGAGAAGATAACCTATCATACCAAAAAATCATAAACAAACTAAACAAAAGACAACTAGAAGAAATTGGAACACGGAAGAAGCCAAGATAGACCAATTAACACCATTTCCAAAAGACTAACCCAAATTGAAACTCAAAAAGAAACCTTAAGTAACTTTATCGAAAAAAAATATGAATTCGAAGAAAACAAACAAACATTAGAAAAAGAAATAAAATTAGAACAGGTTAAACTTGAACTGCTAAAAAAGCGAAAAACAATAGAAGACAACTACTATTTGCAACAAGAAAAAATTAGAATTGGAGAAAACACCATTATAGACTATCAAACCAAAATAGAAGAAAGTAAACAAAACTTCAATAACCAAGAACAAAACATGCAAAGACAAAATGAAATTGTAGAAAATACGCCAATAGAAGAACGTAAACGAAAACAAGAAAAACTAGAACACAAAAAACACAGAGGAAAAAGAGAAAAACAAAGAGAAGAAGGCGTTAAAGATAGTAAAAAACAAAACACAAAAATAGGAATGGTACCAGTACTATTGATTCTTATATTTGCAATATTAACCATTTTAGCAATCAAAATGGAAAAATCAATCCTAACAGGAATAGGAATAGGAGTTACAACACTTAGTGTCATTGTTTTAAGTTATCAACAATACCGAAAAAAATCGGAATATCATACCACCAAACAAACCCAAAATGTGGATAACGAAAACTTCCATACACAAATAAGCATCATGCAAACAACACTAGAAAAACTACAAAAAGAACAAGAAATGCTAAAAACAAAGGTAAAACAAGAATACGAAAAGTGCTTAGAAACCCTCCAAAATGAATATCTAGAAAAACTACCAGTAATAGAAATACAAAAGCAATTGACAGCAACACAAGTTGGTGAACAAATAGAACTTCTAGAACATAAGATAGCACAGGACAAACTAAAAATTCAAAGTATTTTATTAGACCAAAACAACATCTTGACACAATTAGAAAATTTGGCAAACTTAGAAGAGGAATATACAGACTTAAATGAGAGGTACCAAGCACTTATGCTACAAAATGAAGCAATTGAGCTTGCCAAACAAGAATTAGAAAATGCCTATGGAAAAATGAAGAAAAAAGTAACGCCAAACTTTACAGGACATTTATCCAATATTATGAAAAACATCTCAAATGGAGCATATACAAACATCCGATTAGACGAAAAAGATGGAATGATGATAGAAACCAACAACCGGAAACTACATACCAATTGACTACTTAAGCATAGGAACCATAGACCAACTATATTTATCCTTAAGACTAGGGGCAGAAAACCAAATGACGAAAGAAAATTTACCAATTATGCTAGATGAAACCTTTGCTTATTATGATGAAGAAAGATTAACGAATATACTAAATTTCTTGCATACTGAATATGTAGATAGACAAATTATTATTTTTACATGTGGTAACCGAGAAGAAGTGATTTTCGAAAAAGAAAACATACCATATCAATTAATCGAATTAGTATAATAAGAATAAACGAGTGCCCAAAAATGAACTTGTGGCACTCGTTTATTCTTGTTAGCAGGTTACAGTAATCCAACGGTCGGAAAAAGATCCGCCTTTTTTTACTATCCTACTCTTAGGAGTTTGTTTTTTTAAGTTGTGAATCGCTTTCCTCCTTTCTGCATTTGATGCATAATGTCTCGTCTCGATTCTCATGATGTATCCTCCATTTCAAATTTAATATACATACATTATAACACATTATGTTAATTTATGCAACAATAGTTGCTATTCTATAAGAAATCATGTATAATACATAGGAATAAAAAAGAAGGAGAGAACAATATGTTTCAAAAATTAGATGATGTGGAAAAACGTTATGATGAATTGACGGTACAAATTAGTGATCCAGAAGTAATTGCTAGAACGAGTGAATGGCAAAAATTAATGAAAGAACATGCGGATATGACACCAATTGTAGAAAAATATAGAGAATATAAAAAAGTAGAAGCAAATT
>CAOKNG010000037.1 GCA_948470025.1 uncultured Clostridium sp.
AGGAAACCTTTGCTATTACTACATTTTATTTTTCGTCATAAGAGAACAAAATTGTAATAACAAGTGCCACCAAGGTAATTCCTGCTTTTTGAATACTCCCTAAAGAAATGTCCATATCACTATTCATTTTACTTTTTTCATTTTTTAACATTTTTTCTTTTGCCTCCCTTTTTTAATTATTGATATTTTACATGTTTTTGTTTGTATAATACCTTCTTCCTACTAGCATATTTTTCGTTTTTTCTTATTGTTTACATTTTCTTTATAAATATGTACATATTTTTTCTGTTCCTCATTTAAATAACAATACCATTATAAATACTTTTCTTTATTTAATAGCAATATTGTATATTTATGTCTTTATTTTACATATAATTATAAATATTGTCAAGAATTTTTCTATTTCTTCTTTTTTTAAGATTTTTCATTTTTTTCTTTTCTTTTTTTGTAATTTATGGTAGAATAACCTCAGAAAACAAAAGATATTGTTTATCCGTTTTCGTATGAATATGAAATTTGGAGGATGGTTATGGAATTTAAAAAATGTAATCGTTGTGGATGTTTTTTTGTATCTGAGCACAATGTATGCGAACATTGTAACCCAAAAGATACTTTTGAACTTTCAAAATTAAGAACTTATTTTGAAGGAGAAATTCAGGCAAATTCAATTGACTCAATTGCAGTTGATACTGGAATTTCAGTAAAAAACTTAAATCGTTATCTTGAAAACGAGGAATTTTCAAACATTTCTAGTAAATTACATATAGGAAATATT
The DNA here is from genome assembly GCA_948470025.1 of uncultured Clostridium sp. Lineage (GTDB taxonomy): Bacteria > Bacillota > Clostridia > TANB77 > CAG-508 > RGIG8482. Next base: position 776 of record CAOKNG010000037.1, read on the forward strand.
AAATTATAAGATAAGTCCTATTTACATATGGAAAGGGCGGAATTCATTTCCGCCCATATGTTTTATTGATACGTATGAGCAGATTTTCCATCTGCCCTTTATTTTAATTTTAAAAAGAAAGGATGATTGGTATGACAAAATCAATTTATGAAGTACTAAAAGAACGTGATTTAATTAAACAAATTACCTTTGAAGAGGAATTTAAGACATTAACAAAACAGGAACATTTCTCTGTCTACTTAGGCATTGACCCTACTGCTGATAGCATTCATATTGGACACTTTATTCCTCTTATGATGATGTCTTATTTTCAAAAATGTGGTCATAGACCAATTCTTCTTGTTGGTGGTGGTACTGCTTTTATTGGTGACCCAAGTGGAAAAACCGATATGAGAAAAATGCTTACCAAAGAAGAAATCTCAAAAAATGTTGATAATATCATCAAACAAGTAAGTAAATTTGTTTCTTTTGAAGGAGATAATTCGGCTATTATTGTAAATAATGGTGATTGGATTTTGGATTTAAATTACATGGAGTTTATTCGTACTTATGGTGTGTATTTTAATGTAAACCGTATGTTAGATGCGGAATGTTTTAAACAACGTATGGAAAAAGGTCTTACCTTTTTCGAATTGAACTATATGTTGATGCAAAGTTATGACTTTTTACATTTGTTTGAAACACAAGGTTGTAAAGTAGAAATTGGTGGAGATGACCAATGGTCAAACATGCTTGCTGGTGTTGACTTAATTCGTAAAATTCATCAAAATGGTAGTTTTTGTGTGACTTGTCCTTTGTTATTAAATTCAGAAGGCAAAAAAATGGGAAAAACAGTTAGTGGTGCTTTATGGTTAGATGCCCAAAAAACATCTCCTTACGAATTTTACCAATATTGGAGAAATATTGGAGATACCGAAGTATATGATGTACTACGAATGCTTACCTTCTTACCAATGGACGAAGTAAAAAGACTTTCCGAACTTCCTGGTGAGCAAATCAATGAAGCAAAAAAAATAGCTGCTTTTGAGATTACCAAATTAATTCATGGCCAAGAAGAAGCCAAAAAAGCCGAAGAAGCCTCTCTTGCCCTATTTGAAGGTTCTGGTTCTTTAGAAAATATGCCTACTGTAAAAGTAGAAACTACCACTCTTTCCATCCTAGATGCCATTTTACTAACTGGCATTGCCCCATCAAAAGGTCAAGCAAGAACCCTCATTTCACAAGGTGGTATTAGCTTAAATGATACCAAAATCGAAGATACTAACTATACACTATCAGATAGCGATTTTTCTGAAGGATATGCTATTTTGAAAAAAGGAAAGAAAGTATTTTATAAATTAGAAAAATAAACATACACAAAGCCGATGTCATTACTGACACCGGCTTTGCTAATAACCTATCGAACCTGTATCCAATCCTCCGCATAAATGAGATTCGGATCCTCAATCGGCTCATTCATTTTCTGAATTTCCCAACAATTTGTTCCAAACCAGTCCGCTATGTGTAATAAGTAGTCCCCCTCTTCTATCTGGTAATACACATCCTTGTCTATCTCTTCCCAATTCACATCTGGTAATCTTACATGTGTATTCCTTTGGAAGATTTCATCACTTTCCCGTTCATCATAGGTCGGATTTTCTGCCCGCAGTGCTTCTTCTGTAATATGCAAGCACTCTGCTATAGATGAAATGCTTTCATCTTCCCACCCTACAATGTAGTAAGTGATAATCTCTTCTTTGGGGTTGCTTGTTACCATCTTGCCATCTTTATATGTGCATGTTTCTAACTTAACATGCATTCTTCTTATAAAAACAGCTCGTGGTTCCTCCTGCTCCTCTTTTTGAAAACTTGTTGGTTTCATCTCTGCTGCCCTTGCTTGTACTACAGGAATTACGCATAAAAGCACTACCAGTAATACAGATCCAATCCGTTTCTTCATAATTTTGTCTCTCCTTTTCTTATAGGTTATTTATTGGTTCTCGTAATTGCAAAAACAACACAATTACTCTATGCCCAATATTGATACCATTATACCACATTTATGTAAATTATTCAAATCTTATTCCACACGCAACGCATCAATTGGGTTTAGTTTGGCTGCTCGGTAGGCTGGGAAGATACCAAATAGAATTCCGATTAATGCACTTGAGCTAAAGGAAATTCCTACTACTATGCTTGAATATTCAAACGTATATCCTACTTTTGTTGCTATGTTTCCCATTACAAGTCCACATATAATTCCTAATATTCCACCAAGTATGCTAATTACTAGGGCTTCTATTAGGAATTGGAATAAAATATCGCTCTTCTTTGCTCCTAATGCTTTTCTAATACCGATTTCTTTGGTTCGTTCGGTAACCGATACTAACATTACATTCATTACTCCAATTCCTCCTACAATAAGGGAAATGCTTGCAATTCCTCCTAATAATAGGGATAACGTATTATCAATGGAATCAACTGCATCTAACATGGATTCTTGTGAAGTTACACTATATTCATCTGATGATATTTGCAAAGTGGTTCTTATATAATTTTCTATACTGGATATGGTTCTCCCAATACGCTCTTCATCTTCTACTTTGGCATATAGATTACTAATACTCGTATCACTTCCTAAATATTTTGCTGTTGTTATGGGAATCAAAATATTACTATCAATATCATTTCCCATACTACTTCCCTGTTCTTCTAATACCCCAATCACCACATAGTTATCACCATTTAATTTGATACTTTCCCCTAAAGGGTCTGCTAAACTAAATAAACTAGTTGCAATATCTTTTCCTAAAATGCACACTTTACTTTTGTTTTCAATATCAATAATCGATATACTTCTTCCTGTTTCTAACTTGGTATTGGTAACCTCTAAATAACTTGCATTGGTTCCTATAATACTAGCTCTTGTTACGGTTGTACTTCCTCTATTTACGGTTGCACTTATATTTTTAAATGGGGTTACTTCTTTTACATTCGAAATTGTTTTTAATTCTTCTATTTCCTCATACGCAAAACTACTTTCACTAGAAGTAATCGCAATTGTTAAAATATCTGTTCCTAGTGATTGTACTTGGGACTTCACTTCACTTGAAGAACCGTTTCCAATTCCTACTAGCACAATAACAGAAGAAATACCAATTACTAAACCAAGCATGGTTAATATGGAACGTAGTTTATTTGAAATAATATTTTTAAATGCAATTTTGATAATTTGTAATAATTTCAATTTCTTCCCTCCTTTTATACCTCATATAGCTTGCCATCTAAAATTTTTACCATGCGTTTTGCCCTTTTTGCAATTTCGATATCATGTGTAATTAAAATAATGGTTTGCCCTTCTTTGTTCATTTCTTCTAATTGGTTCATAATTTCATTTCCCGTTTTGGAGTCTAATGCGCCTGTTGGTTCATCTGCTAATATGATTTCTGGTTTTTGGCAAAGTGCTCTAGCAATTGCAACTCTTTGTTGTTGTCCTCCAGATAATTGGTTTGGACGGTGTTTTTCTCTTCCTTTTAATCCTACTTTTTCTAAATATTCGTGTGCAATCTCTTTGGATTTCTTTGCTGGAATTCCTTGATACATTAAAGGAACTTGCACATTTTCAACTGCATTTAATTTTGAAAGCAAATTGAAACTTTGGAAAATAAATCCTATTTTTTGGTTTCGAATGCTTGCTAATTTTCGGTCTGATACGTCTAAAATATTGATGTCATCTAATAAGTATTCTCCACTATCTGGTACATCTAATAGACCAATCATATTCATAAGAGTCGATTTTCCGCGAGCCTGAAGGTCCTACAATCGAAACAAATTCTCCTTTTTCTACTGTAAAATCAATATTGTCTAACGCTTTCATTTCTTCTTCTCCTAGGTAGTAACTTTTTTTGACATGTTTCATTGTAATCATATTATTTGCCACCTCTTTCTCCTTGTGGCATTTGTGGCATATTTCCTCTATCTTGATTCATTCTCTCAAAACCACCTGTCATTTCTCCCATTCCCATACCTTTTGGGTTTGTATTATTACTTGTTGTCGTTTGCACTGTCATTTCAATTATTTCACTTCCAGTAAGCCCAGATGTTACCTCCACATAAGCATCGTTTGAAATTCCTGTGGTAATTGCCACATTTTGTGTCGTTCCATCTTCATTTTTTACAACAACATATTTTTCATTGTTTTTTGTCTGAACCGCCTCAATTGGTACACTAATTACATTTTCGGCTTTTTCTAAGGTAATACTACAACTTCCAGACATACCAATTTTTACATCACCATCGTTTGTAAAACTTACCACTGCCGAAAAGCTCGACCCATTACTTGCATAAGTTCCAATTTGGTTAATTTTTTTTACGGTTCCTGTATAGGTTTTATCTTCGTATGCATTTACTGTAATACTCACCTCTTGCCCTACTTTTACTTTTGCAATCTCCTCTTCTTCAATGCTAATATTCATGGTAAGCTCATTGGTACTTTGCACTTCAATATTATGCATAGAAGTACATCGATCGCCTGCCTCTTCTGGAATGGATATTTTGGTAATGACACAATTATATGGAGCCGTTAAATAGGTTCCATTGGTATATTTCAAAATATTTGCTCCCTCTTCTACAAAATCGTTTTCTTCCACATAAATTTCTTTAAAATAGCGATACGTATTTAGTTCCAAAGTCTCGGTTACTCCACTTGCAATCTCCCCAGAACTTGTTAAATTATTCGTAATGGTCTGATACGAAACCTCTACCTCTTTTGTTGTAGTCGTTTGGCTAGTATTACTAGCATCTGTCGTTGTTCCTGATGTCATATAGGCATAGATTATACCTACCAAAATAAGAATCAATACAAAAATTATCCATACCATTTTATTTTTCTTTTTCATACATTCTCTTCCTTTCTGTTTTCCATATCCTCTAACATTCCTTCTGGTAGTTCTGGCATATCCTCTTGCCTATTTCCTCTTATACGGTTTTCCATTCCGCCTTTTGGCATATCTTCATTTGGTCTTCCTCCTTTTTTCGAAAACACCATAAAACCTCCAGCAGTAATAATGGCTCCTATTAAGATTTCTAAAATTAAATAGACTATTTTTTCTTTCATGAAAATCCCTCCTTGTTTGCATTATATAAATCCAAACTTAAAGCAAACTTAAAAAAGAGAAACTTTTTTGTTTCTCTTTTAAAAAAATTTATTCACGAAAATCAAACTCTGGTACATATTCTTCTTCATGTTCTCCTAATTCTTGTATATACCCATTTTCTAAGTCTAATGAATATAAATATTCTTCTACTTGCTTGTATTCCTTTTTGGTTAATTTGCGGTTAAGAAGTGTATCTTCTTTTGCCTTGTACGTTGGAAAGTATTGTGCCATAACACTAACCGAAACATCTTGTGGCAAATTTTCTTTTATCCATTTTAAAATATGTTTAGTATTTAAGATATGATTTGGTAATACTAAATGGCGAACCATAACCCCTTTTTGAACCATACCTTCTCCATTAAAGGTACGTCCTCCTACTTGCTGATACATTTCCTTTATTGCTTGTGTTGCTGTTTCAAAATAATGGTCTATCCTAGAATATTTCTTAGCAATTTCATCAGAATAATATTTTAAATCTGGTAAATACACGTCTACATAGCCTTTTAATAAACGAATGGTTTCTATATTTTCATAACCATTGGTGTTATATATAACTGGAATGCTTAATCCTTGCTTTTTTGCAATATCAAGTGCTTCTATTATGTGATACACATAGGAAGTTGGTGTTACTAGATTAATATTATGTGCTTTCTTTTGTTGTTGCTTTAAGAAAATATCTGCTAAATGTTCTACCGATATTTCCTTTCCCTTTTGCAATTGACTAATTTCATAATTTTGACAATACTGGCACTTCAAATTACAATTTGAAAAAAACACTGTTCCAGAGCCATGTGTTCCACTAATACAAGGCTCTTCATAAAAATGTAATGAGGCAAGCGCAATACGCAAGGTATCATCACAGTGACATCTTCCCTTTCTTCCTTCTAAACGGTTTACCTCACAATTATGTGGGCATAGTTTGCAACTATTTAATTTTTCTATCATGCATTCTCCTTTTATTCCTTCATTATTTCGGTAATTTAATGATAACTCTTGTTCCTTTCGGTTCATTGTGTATTATTTTAATACTTCCCTTATGAAGGGATACTAAATATTGTGCAATGGATAAGCCAAGTCCTGTACCTCCTGTTTTTCTACTTCTTGCTTTATCTTCTCGGTAAAAACGTTCAAATACGTGTTTTAGTCCTTCTTCTGAAATACCAATTCCAGTGTCTTTTACTTCAATGATACATTTTCCTTCTTTTCGTTCGGTATGGATGGTAATCGTATCGTTTGGTTTTGTATATTTAATTGCATTATCTAGTAAAATAACCATTACTTGATGAATTTTGTTTCTATCCATAAAAATGCTTTCTTGCAAATTTAAATCTAATTCTACTTTCTTTTCTTCCATTTCTGCAAATTCTTTATATGGCATAACAAGTTTTTGAATAAATTCGTCGACATTCACTTCTTCTTTTGCAAGGTCAATTTGTTCTGAATCTGCTCTTGCAAGTGTCATTAAATCTTTTGTCATTTTTGATAATCGTTTTGCTTCATTTAGTGTAAGCATAATGTCTTCGGACTTATCAATAATTTTTTTATTTGGTTCTTGTAATAATAGTTCTTGCTTTGTTTGTATAATAGTAAGTGGTGTTCGTAATTCATGAGAGGCATTTTGTACAAATTCGGTTTGCTTTTTCCAATTTTCAATAATTGGTTGTAACGCTCTTTTGGATATAATATAGCTTGCAATTAAGGATAACATAATGGTAATTCCAATTCCAATCATTAATATTTTCAAATAATTCTCTATCATCATTTTTTCTGAATCTACATTAATTAATAATTGAACATATTGAAGTTTTCCAAATTCATTTACTGTTTTCATATTGATTCCTCGATAGCAATAGCGGTTAATTTGCATTTCATAAATGCTATTTAGTTTTGTTTTGTCAAAGGAAATACTTTCTCCAAATTCATCATAAATTCTTCCTATTTTGTCTGTATTTTTAATATTGCCTTCTTCATCTCTTACGATATAAGTAACACGTGGATTAATTTGTAACCCTTCTATTTCAAATCGTTTTTCCTTTGGTTGCTCTAATTCTCCTTTATTGTCTTTTCGTGTGATCGGATTTTTTATTCTTTCTACCATTTTTTCTTTTACCAAGTTTAACTCTCGACTAGAAGATTCATACACAAATAATTGTAATGTATGGAACATCAATATTCCAAAAAGTATAAAAATTATGGTAAAAATGACAAAATTATATAACATATTCTTTACTAATTGTTTTCGTATTATTTTTTCTTCATTTACTATCATCTTTTTTCCTTTACTCCACCCAAATATATCCCACTCCACGAATGGTTTTTAAATATTGGTCATATTCATATTTTTTTAATTCTTTTCGTAAGCTACTGGCATATACTTCTACCACATTCGTTGTAGTTTCCGAATTAAACCCCCAAATTTTATCAAAAATCTGGTCTTTGGTAATAATTGTGTTTTTATAGGTTAATAAGTATTCGAGCATATCAAACAGTTTGCCTTGTACATTGATTTTCTTACCTGCAATACTTGCTTGTCTATTCGATAAGCTTAATTCTAATTCTTTATACTTTATTTTATTTTCCCCATGTAACCCATGGCTTCTTCTAAGAATGGCTTCTATTCTTAATAACAATTCTTCTCTTTCAAATGGTTTTACTAAATAATCATCTGCCCCAGCACGAAAGCCCAATATTTTATCTTGAATTCCATCTTTTGCCGTTAGCATTAACACTGGCGTATCTACTTTGTTTTCTCTTAATTCTTTTAACACCTCATACCCGTTTTTAATTGGCATCATAATATCTAATAAAATTAAATCATATATTTTTTCTAATGCAAATGCTACCCCTTCCTCACCATCATAACATTGTTCTACATCATATTGCTTAACAAGACACTGCTTTATGGTATCGGATAAAATAGTATCATCTTCTATAATTAATATCTTCATAAGCCACCTCCATTTGTTTGCTTCTATATTATACCATAAATCTTAAAATAAGATTAAAAAGAGGCAAAAAAATACAAGTACCAAAATACTTGTATTGGTGCCTTAGCAAAGGACGTATGCGAAAAACGTCTTGCACAAAAGCACCTTATTATCCGTTTCAAAATTAGTTATAGCAATAGGTACAAAGATATGTATACCCATATTGGTGTTTTTTGTCTATTACTATATTTTTAATTTAACATAAATTTCTAGGTTTTGCAATAGATTTTAAATGATTTTTTCATAAAAGACATAATGTCTAGATTTTTCTTTATTTTTGTGTTAAACTATAAGATGTAAAATAGTGGAAAGAGGTTTGTAATAATGAAAGAGCAAAAAGATTTACTAATAATAAGTATTAACGATATCATGATTAATCCAGAAAATCCCAGGCATAATGAAGTTCAATTAAGCATACCAGAAATGGGGGAAGAACTTGTAATGAAACAACTAATTAGAGATAAAGAAACTGCCAATAAAATGTTTGACCTAATTAGAAGTATTTATGATTCTGGTTTCATTCCTACTTTTGCAGTTATACTTGAATATAGAGAAAATATAAAAAAATATATACCTTGGGATGGTAACAGAAGAATTACAGCATTAAAAATTTTAAAAAATCCTAGCATAATGCAAAATTTAAAATATTTTACATACTCTCAAATAAATACAGTTTTTGAATTTTCAAAAAAAGTACAAGAGGATTTTTTTGAAGTATCTGCATATATAGTTGATAATTTTGAAGAAGCTGCTCCAATGATTAAAGCAATACATACTACTGCATCTGGTGCTATGCAATGGGATAGAATAATGATTAAAAGATTTGAACAAAAACTGGGAATAAAAAATATTATAACACAAGCCCAAGATTTACTTCCTAATGTTTTTAAAAATTTGCCAAACAATTTCCCAACATCAATACTTGACAAAATATTAGAATCAAAAGAGGGAAAAAACTTCTTGAATATAGATAATATAGACAACACATTAACTTTTACATCATCTATGGATGAAACAGAAGAGAAGTTAAAGAAAATTGTAGATGATATAAAAAGTGGATCCATAACTAGTAAAACTGTTCAAAACAATAAAAAAATCAAAGCATATTTATATAATGAAGAAATACTTGAACCTATTGAAAACAAGTTAATAAAACCAGAGAAAATAAATAATTCTCCACATACAGTTAAAGTTTCTAAAACTAAAGATATATCTAATAACAATTTGGAACAAATCCAGTTGCCATTAATAGAAAATAACGCCATTGAACAACTTGAAAAGCCTATAAAAAAAGAAGATATGATAATTTTTGCAAATATAAATGTTGAAAATTTAGATTTTACTAATGAAAGAGCTAATGGAATAAAATCATTGGCTTATGAAATACAACGTTCTTCTAGAAAAAATGGATATAAATATTATCCAATTTCATTTTGCTTTTTATTAAGAGCTTTACTTGAGCAAACTAGTATTTACTTTTTAAAAAACGCTAATAAGTGGGAAAAATTAGTTAATAGTAAAAATAGAGATCCTAATTTAAGCGAAATAATTAAATATATAACAAATACTGCAGATAAGCTATTTTCTGATGACTTAAACATTATAAGAAGTTGGAATATTGTTTTTGATGCTCAATCAAGTAAAGATTATTTAGATTTAGTAATACATCATCCATATAAAATATATCCTAATATAGAGTATATAAAATCAATTTCAGATATAGGTTTGTTTGCTATCATACAATATTTCATTAATTGGAAAAATACTAATACATAGTTTACATTTATTTTTTATATAAATTTTGAAATTTGCCACTGGTGGCAAATTTCAAAATACTAATCATTTTCTTCTTCAATTTCCTCATTTGGTAACTTTTTTATATATAAATTTAGTTCTTCTTCCGTTGGCAATTTCTCCATTATTTCTTTTGGAATAACATTTTTTACTTTATATGAAGCTACTCCTATTGGTGCATTTACACTTTTTAAAGACCATTCAACTGTTAGTTTATCTTTATCTTCACAAAGTAATAAGCCTATTGTTTCATTATCTGTTTCCTTTTTCAAAGTTTCATCAACTGCTGTTACATAAAATCCTAATTGTCCAACATATTCAGGTTTAAATTCTGTATTTTTTAATTCTACAACCACGAAACATCTTAAATCCAAGTGATAAAATAATAAATCTATATAATAATCATTATCTTTTGTTGAAATTTTATATTGATTTCCAACAAAACTAAAGCCTTTTCCTAATTCAAGTAATACATTCTTTATTCTTTCTAACATTGCATTTTCAATATCTCTTTCCCTTGCTCTTTTTCCTATATTAGCTAGTTCGAAAATATATGGATCTTTTATCATATCTCTTGCAAATTCGCTTTGTGCAATAGGTAACTTATCATCAAAATTTGTCATCTTTTCTGGCAATGCTTGTCTTTCATATAATTCTAAATCAATTTGATGGCTTAATACAGTTTTAGACCAACCATTTTCAATAATTTGCTTAGCATACCAAACTCTTTTATCAATATCTTCAATTTTATCTACTAAAACACAATTTTGAGACCATGATATTATTTCCAATTCTTCTGGAATACTAGCTAAATCTTTATATGCTTCATAGACTTTTCTCATTCTTGCTAGATTACGAGATGAAAAACCCTGTTCATCTGGAAAATCTAATTTTAGTGCTACTGATAATCTATTAATAAAATTATTCCCATATTTAGCATTATCACTAATTATTTTTCCAAGCCTTAAATAAAAATTAACCACTTCTTTGTTTGCCTTTGAAATGATATTATATCTTGTATCCAAAATATCCTTTTCAATATCTTTTACAATTTTTACAAAGTCATCATCTAATAATTCAAGTTCATTTGACATATTTTTTAAATACCTCACTTTCAAATTTCGTACATTTTTAATTTTTCTATGTATGCTTTTATAGCACTATCATTTATATCTTCTGGATTTAATTTACAATTCTCCATTATTTGTTTTTCTATTCCTAAAGAACAT
>CAOKNG010000038.1 GCA_948470025.1 uncultured Clostridium sp.
AGAGAGGAAAAGAAGAAGATAGAGAAAAAATAGAAGAAATAGCAAAAAAGTTTCCAAATCATAAACCAATCCAATACCAATTAAGACAAGTAGTAAAAAAAGAAGGATTTTTGGGTGAAAAAATTTTAACACGAATTAGAGCTCAGATATATGTTGGTACAATTGAAAGTGCAAATATTGAAGAAATAAAAGAAAAAATGCAAAATATAAATAGAACACAATATTACCTTATTCAAATTGCAATATATGAAAAACTTAAGCAAAAAAGCAATGCATTAAATGTAATAAAACAAATGGAACAAGAAGGAATTGAAGTAAAAGGATTGGGCGAGATTAAGCAACGATTAAAAAGTAAGAAAACAACTTTATTTGACTTAGGTAAATGGGACGAAATAATTAAATGGGATACAGAGCCAACTGAAGATTATGAAGAAGAAAGACAAAGGTTGCAACAAGAAATGGCGAAACAAGAAGAAATAATAGCGGCAGTGTCAACACCCCACAAAGAAAATTTACTGGTGCCCCAAAAAGAACCTAGTGTTATTAGAACCAATATAGATAGCGTAGGAACAAAAAAAGAAATAGTAGATTCAGGAGAAAAACGAAAGATTGAAAAGAAAAAGACAAGAGAAAATGAAGAAGAAAAAACGGATACAATTTTTTCTAGAATGAGTGAAACGTTAAAAATGACGATTAAGAAAGTTAATTGCTTTTACTATGTAAATATGCAACCACAAGAAGTAAAAAGAGAAAATGAACAAGAGTATCAGCAATTATTACAAGAAATAAAAGAGGCAAATGTAGAAGATAAAAAAAAATTAATGGGATTAATGAGACAATTACTACAAGAGGATTACAAAGAAAAATTGAGACAAGAAAAGTATATAAAAAAATACGATAAACTGCAATATCTTCTTGGAAGTAGTAAAGACAATAAAAGAGCACAAATGGAATTAATGCTTGTTTTAATAAATGAAGGTTATCGAGAAGTAGTAAAGAAAGAATTTCCTAAAGAAGATTATGGCGTAATTGATGAAACAATTAAACAATACTATGCAAAAACAATAACACCAAAAGTTGCAAAGCAAAAAATAGACGATTATGCGAAAACAACAAAACAAGAGGGGATTAGTATCGAATAAAAGGTGTAGAAAATTACACCTTTTTTTTCAAAAATATTGCATAACGAAAATAGATATTATAGAATAGACATATAATACAAAAGTAAAGGAGAGAGAATAATGTCATATATTAAATTAGATGATACCAATACAAGTATTCCAATGGAGGATATATTAAAATATAGAGATGAAGTGAAAAAAATTCATGATGAATTACACAAAAAAGCAAATGATGAAAAGGAGTTTTTGGGTTGGCTTTGCTTACCTACGGCATATGATAAAGAAGAATTTGCAAGAATCAAACAAGTAGCCAAGAAGATACAAAAGGATTCTGATGTACTGCTATGTATTGGAATTGGAGGTTCTTACTTAGGAGCAAGAGCAGTTATTGAAAGCTTAACACATTCTTTTTGCAAGCATAAAGAAGGGTGTCCAGAAGTTTTATATGTTGGTAATAACTTAAGTCCAAATTATATAAATGATATTATTGACCAAGTTAGTAATAAAAATGTTTCGATTAATGTAATTTCAAAATCAGGAACTACAACAGAACCTGCCATTGCTTTTCGAATTTTTAGGGAATTTTTAGAGAGCAAATATGGAATTGAAGAAGCAAGAAAAAGAATTTATGTAACAACCGATAAAGCAAAAGGAGCGTTAAAAACATTAGCAAATGAGGAAGGATACGAAACATTTGTTATTCCAGATAATGTGGGGGGACGATATTCGGTTCTAACAGCAGTAGGATTACTTCCAATTGCAGTAGCAGGAATTGATATTGATAAATTAATGCTAGGAGCTAAAATTGCAGAAGATAAATACAAAGAAGAAAATTTAAAATACAATGAATGCTATCAATATGCAGTACTTCGAAATATTTTATACAAAAATGAAAAGAACATTGAAATATTAGTCAATTATGAACCAAGCTTGCATTATTTTATAGAATGGTGGAAACAACTATATGGAGAAAGTGAAGGAAAAGATGGAAAAGGTATTTTTCCAACAGGAGTCGATTTTACAACAGACCTACATTCTATGGGACAATATATTCAACAAGGAAGACGAAACTTATTTGAAACTGTTCTTGCAATTGATGAGCCAAACATCGATATTACCATTAAGCAAGATGGAGATAATTTAGATGGCATGAATTTCGTAGCAGGAAAAACATTAGATTTTGTAAACAAAAAAGCAATGGAAGGAACCATTGAAGCCCATGTAACAGGTGGTGTACCAAATGTTGTGATTCGTCTAGCGAAACTAGAAGAAGAAACAATTGGAAGTTTAATTTATTTCTTTGAACTAGCTTGTGCAATGTCTGGTAAATTGTTAGGAGTCAATCCATTTGATCAGCCAGGAGTAGAAGAATACAAAAAGAATATGTTTAGACTTCTTGGAAAACCAGGATATGAAAAAAATAAGAAAGAAGGTATAAAATGAAGATCTATGATAAAGAAATGTATCAAAAAGAACAATGGATTAAGAGTGTACTTTTAGTAATTGGAATGTTTATATTAGGTTTTGTAGTAGGATATTTTGTGCATAATTTTGAAAAACAAGACCAAGTAACAAAACTACAAGAGCAAGTAAATGTATTGCAAAGAGAAATTGAGCAAATAGATTAATATAGGTAAGGATTCAAGTATAGTGTAGTAATTTTTTTGTAATATTTAAAATTGTTACCAAAATGTCATGAAAATTTAATAATCGCCTGAAAAATGCACAAATTCTTAAATTTGTGTATTTTTTTCATATTTTGGTATTGCAATAAAACAATTTTATTGATATGATAAGAAAGGATATATAATAGGACAACTTTATATAGGAGAAAAATCATGATTGAATTTAGAAATGTAAAGAAAAAGTATGATACAGGAACAGAAGCTGTACATAGTGCAAATTTTACAATCGAAAAGGGAGAATTTGCGTTTTTAGTAGGTTCTTCTGGCTCTCGGAAAATCAACCTTAATTAAACTAATTCTAAAAGAAGAAGAGCCAACTTCTGGTAACATTATTATTAACGGAAAAGATACCACTTTCTTAAAAAAGAACCGAGTGCCTTATTTACGTAGAAGTATGGGAATTGTGTTCCAAGACTTTAGGCTATTACCAGATAAAACCGTATATGAAAACGTTGCATTTGCAATGTATATTGTAAAAGCATCACCACGACATATTAGAAGACAAGTCCCTATGGTATTATCACTTGTAGGGTTAAGCCAAAAAGCAAAAATGTATCCACATGAACTATCAGGAGGAGAGCAACAAAGAGTAGCACTTGCACGTGCACTTGTAAACAATCCTTCTATGTTAATTGCAGACGAACCAACGGGAAACTTAGACCCAGATACTGCATGGGATATTATGATGTTATTAAATGAAATTAATATGAGAGGAACAACGGTTATTGTTGCTACTCACGCCAAAGATATTGTTGACCGAATGAAAAAAAGAGTCATTCAAATTGAAAAAGGCGATATCGTAAGAGATGATAAAAAAGGTGGGTATGACAGTGAAGTATAATGTAGTAAGCTATTTTATAGGTGAAGGTATAAGAAATGTATTTAAAAATAAAAAGTCAACCATGTCAGCAATAACAGTTATGTTTTTGTGTATGCTTATTTTTGGAGTCTTCTTTATTATAGGAGAAAATATTAATCACATTATGAGTACAGTAGAAGAAGCACAAGGGGTACAAGTTTATTTTAAAGTAGGAACAACCGAGGAACGTATTAATGAAATAGGTGAAGAAATTAAAAAGATTGAAGGAATTAACAATGTTCAATTTATTTCAAGTGAAGAAGGCTTTAATGAAATGAAAGAAAATTTAAAAAATAATCCAAAAGCTTTAGAGGGATTTAATAGTGAGCTTTTACCAGATTCTTATCGTGTAACATTATCCAACTTAGAGTTAAATGAGCAAATTCAAAATAAGATTATTGAAATAGTTGGAGAGGACATGCATGCAAATGGAATTCGTAGTAGTAATGAAACGATTGCAACTATTATGAAGATAGGAAGAGGAATTCGTTATTTTACGTTTGCATTATTAGTAATTTTAATTTTATTTGCAGTTGTTATTATTTCCAATACCATTAAACTTACTGTACATGCCAGGAGAAAAGAAATATCGATTATGAAGTATGTAGGAGCAACAAATAGCTTTATTCGAGGACCATTTATCGTAGAAGGAATTCTCATTGGGGTAATTGCAGCAGGAATTGCAATTTTAATTGTAGGAATGATTTACAATGGTGTAGTTCCAAATGCCGAACAATCTGACGTAATCAAAAAATTAGAAATTACTTTTGTCACCTTTTCCGATATGTTCCGACTACTCATTATTGTATATTTGATTTTAGGAATGGGAATTGGTGTAATTGGAAGTAGCATATCAATGAGAAAATATTTAGAGGTATAAAAAAAGGAGGAAAACAGATGAAAAGAAAAATAATTGCGATCATAACCATAATTGTAATGTGTGTTAGTTTCAATGCAAGTATATTTGCAGCAACAATGACAGATTTACAAAACCAAAAAAATGAAGCAGCAAGTGAAATAAAAGATGCAAAAAATCAATTAAAAGATGTAGCAGAAGAAAAAACAGAAGCATTATCTGCCATTGAAGAGTTAAATTCACAAATAGCAGAAAGTCAAGAGGAATTAGAACGATTAAATGCAGAAGTAAAACAATTAGAAGCTTCCATAAAACAAGCTGAAACCGAATTAGCAGAAGCGGAAGAAAGACAAGAAGCACAACAAAAAGCATTAGAAGACCGCATTGTAGCACAATATACATCTGGTTCAATTTCATATTGGGATATTTTATTAAACCCAGAGAGTCCATTAAAATTCCTTTCTAATTTATTTATGCTTGAAAAAATAGTGGATTATGATAATCAATTAATTGAATCGATTGAAAATGAAAAACAAACCATTCAAACAAAGAAAACCGAATTAGATGAACAAAAAACAAAGGTAAAAACAGCAAAAGCAAACGCAGAAAAAGAAAATGTAAAATTAAAAAATGCAAAAACAACCAAAAATAGTAAGGTAGCACAATTATCAGCAGAAGAAAAAGCATTACAAGATAAAATTGATGAATACCAAAAAGAAATGGACCAAGCAGAAGCAGAAATGAAAAGGCTTGCAGCAGCTGCGGCAGCTAATAAAAACCCAACTGCAGTATTTAATGGACAACTAAAATTCCCATGCCCAAATTATTCTAGAATTTCTTCTTACTTCGGTGTTCGTTCTTCGCCTGGAGGAGGAGTTGGTTCAAGAAACCATAAAGGATTAGATTTAGCAGGTTCTCATGGAATTTCTATTATTGCAGCAGATAGTGGAACTGTTATTAAAGTATCCAATACATGTTCACATGATTATCCAAAAACCGTTTCCACAAAATGTAGCTGCGGTGGAGGATATGGAAATTATTTGATGATTGACCATGGAAATGGATTAGTAACACTATATGGTCACTGTGCGACAATTAATGTTTCAAACGGACAAAAAGTATCTGCAGGACAAACGATTGCAACAGTTGGTTCTACAGGATACTCAACTGGAAACCACTTACACTTTGGAGTGTTATTAAATGGAACATATGTAAATCCATTACCATATATTACTTAATATTTTCATAAGTACATAATAAAAAAGAAATTAGAACGGAAAATGAAAATAACGTTCTAATTTCTTCTCATTTATTTATAAAATGTAAGAGGAAACAAAAGACTTATGAAAAAGTCTAATCATATTGTGTGAAATTTTCATGAAATTATACTATAAATTTAAAAATATAGTATAATAAAAAGAAACAATTTAAAATGGGAGGAAAAAATGAATTCAGAAAAAACGCAAAAAATTTATAAAGCAATTATGCTAAGCGTGATTGTTGCAGTGATTACCTTTATTGCGACAACTCTTTTTATGTCACAATATATGGGGAGTAATATTCGTTATGTAACAACATCATCAAAAAATGGTGATATTTCATCAACTCTTGCAAGTTTTCGAAAAATTATTGATCAAAAATTTTTAGGTGAAATTGATGAAGATAAGATGTTACAAGAAACAATTAGAGGCTATGTAAAAGGGCTAGATGACCCATATACAGAATACATGACAAAAGAAGAAATGGAAGAATTTACATCAGACGTTATGGGGAATTTTACAGGAATCGGAATCTATTTAACAAAAGATACCCAAAGAAATGTAGTTATTGTTATTTCTCCTATTAAAGATTCACCAGCCCATAAAGCAGGTATTTTGCCAAATGATATTATTTCGAAAGTAGATGGTGTATCGTATACAGGAGAACAATTAAACGAAGCTTCTAACAAAATAAAAGGAGAAGAAGGTACCAAAGTAACACTTGAGATTATAAGAGGAGATGAAACATTAACATTAGAAGTAGAAAGACAACATATTAAAGTAAACCATGTAGAAGGAAAGGTATTAGAAAATAATATTGGGTATATCGAATTTAATTCATTTGATGAAGGCTGTAGTGATGAATTTAAAACGAGATTAGAAGAATTAAAGAGCCAAAATATCACCTCTCTTATTATTGATATTCGTAATAATGGAGGAGGACTAGTAGATGAGGCAATCGATATTGCAGATTATATTGTTGACAAAGGAGCGAATTTACTAATCACAGTAGATAAAAATGAAAAAGAAGAAATTACAAAATCGAAAGAGAATCCAATCATCAACATGCCAATTGTATTATTAATTAATGAAAGTTCAGCAAGTGCATCAGAAATATTAGCAGGAGCATTAAAAGATAATGGAAAAGTAACCATAGTAGGTGAGAAGAGCTATGGAAAAGGAGTTATCCAAGAGTTATTGACTTTAAACGATGGAAGTGGATTAAAAATTACGACAAATGAGTACTTCACACCAAATAGAAACAAAATTAACAAAGTAGGAATTAATCCAGATGTAGAAGTTCATTTAAGTGAAGATGCAAAAACAAAATTAGTGTTAGAAGAAGCAGACGATACACAATTACAAAAAGCAATAGAATTGCTAAAAAAATGAAATACAATGTCATTTATTTTAACATTTAGGCTTGACAAGCGTAAATAGACAGAGTAAAATAAGAATATAAAAAATAAAAACGAAGAAAAAGAGGAGTACATTTGTACTTAAAATTAGAGAGTAGAAATCATAGGCTGAAAGTTTCTATAAAAAAGGCAAATGGAAGGTAGCTTTGGAGTTGATATTTTGAAAGGATAGTAGAAATATTCGTTTAAGCCACGTTAAAAGCTAATTAAGATATGATGATAAACATCATAAATTAAGGTGGTACCGTGAACAATTGCTTCACCCTTATACAAGGGTGAGGCTTTTTTGATATTACCAAAAAGGAGGTTTTAGATATGTGTGAAAATAAACACAAATTATTAGACAAGTACGAACCAAAAGAATTTGAAGAAAAATTGTATGAAAGCTGGGAAAAGAAGGGATATTTTAAGCCAAACGAAGAGGCAAAACAACCCTTTACCATTATGATGCCACCACCAAATGTAACAGGAAAATTACACATGGGGCATGCCTTAGATGATACCATACAAGATATTTTAATTCGTTTTAAAAGAATGCAAGGCTATAAAACCTTATGGTTACCAGGAACCGACCATGCTTCTATTTCAACCGAAATGAAAGTAGTAGAAAAACTAAAAAAACAAGGGATTAAAAAAGAAGACTTAGGAAGAGAAAAATTCATTGAAGAAGCGTGGAGTTGGACAAAAGAATATGGTGGAACCATTCAAAAACAACAAAGAAAGCTAGGTTGTTCTTGTGATTGGGAGCGTAATCGCTTTACCTTAGATGAAGGAATGAGCGATGCAGTTTTAGAGCAATTTATTAAGTTATATGAAAAAGGGCTAATTTATAAAGGAAAACGTATGGTAAACTGGTGTACCAGTTGTAACACCTCAATTTCAGATGCGGAAGTAGAATACAAAGAAGAACCTTCTAAACTTTGGCATATTCGTTACCAAATAAAAGGAGAAGACCGTTACATTATTGTTGCTACAACAAGACCAGAAACCATGCTTGGTGATACAGCAGTTGCTGTTCACCCAAGTGATGAACGTTACCAAGATTTAATTGGTAAAACTTGTATTTTACCAATTATGAATAAAGAAATACCAATTATTGCCGATGAATTTGTAGAAAAAGATTTTGGAACAGGATGTGTAAAAATCACCCCAGCACATGATAATAATGACTATCAAGCAGGATTACGCCATAATCTAGAGATAATTGAAGTATTTGATGACAACTTCAAAATGGGAGATTTGGTACTAGAATACAAAGGCATGGAATTGCTAGAAGCGAGAAAAGCAATTGTGGAAAAACTAAAACAAATTGGTGCACTCGTAAAAGAAGAAGACTATACCCATAATGTAGCAAAATGCGAAAGATGTAAACACACCATCGAACCTAAAATTTCAACCCAATGGTTTATTAGCATGAAAGATTTAGCAAAACGAGCAGCAGATGCAGTAAGAAATGATGAAACCGAATTTGTACCAAAACGTTATGAAAAGCAATATTTCCATTGGTTAGATAATATTCAAGATTGGTGTATTTCTCGTCAACTATGGTGGGGGCATCGTATTCCAGCCTATACTTGTGATACATGTGGCGAAATTCATGTAGCCAAAACTATGCCACAAATATGTAAAAAATGTGGAAGTAACCATCTAACCCAAGATCCAGATACACTAGATACATGGTTTAGTTCAGCTCTATGGCCATTTTCTACACTAGGTTGGCCAAATGAAAACAGTAAAGATTATCAAGAATTTTACCCAACGAACGTATTAGTAACTGGATTTGATATTATTACCTTCTGGATTTCAAGAATGATGACACAAGGGCTAGAGTTTACGGGAAAAGTACCATTTCAAGATGTATTAATTCATGGTATTGTAAGAGATTCTGAAGGAAGAAAAATGTCAAAAACACTAGGAAATGGAGTTGACCCAATTGATGTCATAAACGAATATAGTGCAGATGCACTAAGGTTTTCCGTTATTTCTGGAACCACCATGGGAAATGACATTCGCTATATGCCAGAAAAGCTAGATCAAGCCTCTAATTTTGCCAATAAAATTTGGAATGCTGCCAAGTTTATTACCATGAATTTGGCAGAAGATGAGAAAATAATGGCATTTTCAAAAAAAATAAAAGATAAGGAAACTGAAATCTATAGGTCAGAATTCTTAAAAATAGAAGATAGGTGGATTTTAAATAAGTTAGACAATCTAATTAAAGAAGTAACAGGAAACTTAGAAAACTACGATTTAGGAATAGCACTTGATAAAATCTATAATTTTATTTGGAATGAATTTTGTGATTGGTATATTGAAATTGCAAAATCGAGATTATACAGTAAAAACGAAGAAGAAAAAGTACAAGTAAGTTTTGTACTAAATTATGTATTTGGAGACAGTTTAAAATTATTACACCCATTTATGCCATTTATCACATCAGAAATTTATTCAAAATTAGTAAATTATGATAAGAAAGACTTAATGGTATCACATTGGCCAAAAACAAAGAAAAGAGTAGAATATAATGAAACAAAAGACTTTTTGGAAAATTTAAAGCACGTTATTATTGAGATTCGTAATGTAAGAGCCAACATGAATGTACATCCATCCAAAAAAGCAAACCTAATTTTTGTAACAACAGAATACCAAAAAGAGATAGAAGAAGCAAAAGAATACATTGCAAAACTAGGTTTTGGAAACGAAATTATCCTACAAGAAACAAAACAAAACATTCCACAAAATGCTATATCCATTTTAGCCGATGGTATGGAAGTATTTATGCCATTTGAAGACTTAGTAGATTTAGAAGAAGAAAAGAAACGTTTACAAAAAGAAAAAGAAAGACTAGAAAAAGAGGTAGAGAGAGGAACCAAAATGCTATCCAACCCAGGCTTTGTAGAAAAAGCCCCAGAAAGCAAAATACAAGAAGAAAAAGAAAAATTAGCAAAATACGAGGAAATGCTAAAAATAACGGTAGAAAGACTAAAAAACTTGCGATAATTATGCAAACATAGTATAATAAGTTTAGTTTTATGTTAGAAAATCCACTAAGCAAATAATTATAGCAAGGAGGTTGTAGGATGTGTTATTTGGACAAAAATATGGAAGAGTTAACAAATGAATCAATCGATTCTAGCGAAAATGATGTTGAGCTACTTAAGAAACTTTCAAAAGAACATAGAGTAGAAAATTTTTGTTCAACTTATCAGGCATTAGAAAAAAGTTTTTCTGTCCCATTCACAAAGAAACGTGGTTTTCCATTTTTTTAGTTTTGAACAATATATGCTATAAGCAATGAAGTGTTTTGTAACACAGATATAAGCAGTAAAAAAGAGAGCAACTGAAATATGTGAGGTCAGTTGCTCTCTTTTTTTACAAAAAAATCAATACGAATTAGTAAACGGAAATTTGCATTTTACATAAAAAAGTAGTATAATAGAAGTATAACAAGTTTATATAAAAGGTTCAATTGGTTATTAGCAAAAGGAGGAAAAAAATGACACAGAAAATCAAAATGAAAAGAACATGTAGACTTTGCGGTGGTACAGAGAAACGGACGTGTTGTGTCTGTAAAGGTTTTGGACACAAAACAAACAATCCTATTTACCGGATGATAAATGGCTACAAGGAAGAGGATGGTCCATGCAGTTGTTGCGGAGGCGAAGGCAAGGTCGCTTGCTTCTGTGTGGCAAGCAGAAAAGCTGAACCGAAAAAGAGCTAGAAAGAGCCAGTGGCTCTTTTTAGTTTTTTATTGAAACAAGATAGTGGTGAAAAATTTTGAAAAAGGCTTGACAAATAAGTGAAAATGATGTAAAGTATATTAGCATTACAAATTAAGAGGTAATCATATGGAGAAAAATGTTAGGATAAGTATGCTATGCCAAATTTATGGAAAATTGCTAACAGATAAGCAATTGAATGTACTAGAGGATTATTATAATAACGATTATTCTTTATCAGAAATTGCAGAAAATTATCATATTACAAGGCAAGCAGTAAGAGATAATATCATGAAGGGGGAAGCAAAACTTTTCGAATATGAAGAAAAGCTAGGTATGA
>CAOKNG010000039.1 GCA_948470025.1 uncultured Clostridium sp.
GATATGACACCAATTGTAGAAAAATATAGAGAATATAAAAAAGTAGAAGCAAATTATAAAGAAGCATTAGAAATGATGGAAACAGAAAAAGACAAGGAAATGAAAGACTTAGCAGAAATGGAAATGCTAGAGGCGAAAGAAAAGTTACCAGTTTTAGAAGAAGAATTAAAATTTTTGCTAATTCCAAAAGATCCAGATGATGACAAAAACGTTATTTGTGAAATTCGTGGAGGAGCAGGAGGAGAAGAAGCAGCCCTATTTGCAGGAACCCTATTTCGTATGTATACCATGTACGCAGAAAGAAAGCATTGGAAACTAGAAATCTTAAACGAAAATGAAACAGGACTTGGAGGATATAAAGAAGTATCCTTTATGGTAACAGGAAAAGGGGTTTATAGTAGATTAAAATTCGAAAGTGGCGTTCACCGTGTACAAAGAGTACCAGACACCGAATCCAGTGGAAGAATTCATACTTCTACATCCACGGTAGCCGTTCTTCCTGTAGTAGAAGATGTCGAAATAGAAATTAACCCAAGCGATATTAAAATGGATGTATACCGTGCATCAGGAGCAGGGGGACAACACGTAAACAAAACCTCATCAGCCGTTCGTCTAACACATATACCAACAGGAATTGTAGCAGAATGTCAAACCGAACGTTCTCAATTGCAAAACCGTGAATATGCTATGAGACTACTACGTTCAAGATTATACGAAATTGAAAAACAAAAACGAGATTCTGAACTTGCCAATGAAAGAAAAAGCCAAGTAGGAAGTGGAGACCGTTCTGAAAAAATTAGAACCTATAACTATCCACAAGGTCGTATTACCGACCATAGAATTGGTCTTAGCATTTACCAAATGGAAGATTTCTTAAATGGGAATTTAGACGAAATGATTGATTCCTTAATTGCAGCAGACCGTGCCGAACGTTTAAAAGGGGAAGAAGAATAAAAAAACAAACAATTGCATATATTAATTGTAGGGGCGTCTAGCAGACGCCCGCTCTTCGAAGAATTTGCATTCAATATTATGGAAGTAGTTCTTTGTAGTGTCGGGCGACTACTAGTCGCCCCTACAGCATAAACAGGAGGTTTTCTATGCCATATTTATTAAAGACAACCATGATTGGGCTATTTTTTGGAACGTTTGGAACAACGATAGGAGGGCTAATTGGTGTAGCTTTTAAGAATACATCCAATAAATTTTTGAGCTTTATTCTATCGTTAGCATCTGGACTTATGATTTCGATTGTATGTTTTGATTTAGTGCCAGAGGCATTAGAAATATCAGGAATTCCTCTTATTATTTTAGGTATTCTATTTGGGGTTGCTAGCATGATTGCTTGCGATATATTAGTACAAAAAAAGTTTCATACAGGTGTAGGGCAAGCAAAATCACAAAATAGCTTATTAAAAACAGGGATTATTGTCAGTATCGGTTTAGCCCTACATAATTTTCCAGAAGGTTTAGCCATTGGTTCTGGTTTTGGAGCTTCTATCAAACTTGGCTATTCCTTAGCACTTGCGATTCTTCTTCATGATATTCCAGAAGGAGTTTCTATGGCGGTTCCTATGAAAAATGGTGGAATGAAAATTTCAAAAGTAATTTTTTATGTGGTGTTATCTGGAATTACAACAGGAATAGGAGCCTTCTTTGGAGCGCTAATTGGCACAATTTCCGAGCAAGTTATTGCAATGTGTTTATCGTTTGCAGCAGGAGCAATGTTATATATTGTATCTGGAGAGTTAATTCCAGAGTCAAACAAATTGTATACTGGAAGAATGAATAGTATAGGGAATATATGTGGGTTTATACTAGGAATTTTTGCAACTATGGTATAGTATGAAAAAAGAAATGAGCAGAAAATAATTTCTGCCCATTTCTTTTTAATTCTTTGCGGTTGTAATTTTCACATTTTGTAACCATTCAATCAGTTTAAATTTAAAATGAATTCCAGAATCTTCTTGGTTTGAAATCAGTGTAAATTCTTCTTCGGATAAATCTTGTTTCATTGTTTCCTTAGATTCCTCTGGAACAATTCCTGAACTTACATCAACAAAGCATAAAGGAGGAAACATGACACACCACCAGTTTTGCCCACTTGCTTCACCGATTTTA
Source organism: uncultured Clostridium sp. (assembly GCA_948470025.1). GTDB lineage: Bacteria > Bacillota > Clostridia > TANB77 > CAG-508 > RGIG8482. Next base: position 2,122 of record CAOKNG010000039.1, read on the forward strand.
ATGCGAAGAGCATCATAATAGCCACTAGGAAGAGAAATATCTCCATAGGTTTTGGTAGGAAATGAAAAGTTGCCAATTTCAATATCGACTGGGTAATCATATCCATTTTCCGAAATTACGTTCAATGCAATTTGCTTGAAATCTTCTAAATGGGAAGAAGCAATTTGGATGGCTTCTTCTTTGTTTTTGGCATTAGCACCAATTTCATTCATATAGGAAAGTACGTTATCACGTACTTTTAATTTTAATTCTTGGTCTTCTTTCGTATCACTGTTTGCAATGACATGTAGACGTAGAACACTTCCTGCAAGGTCTTTTGATACAGCATCAACATACGAAAATGCACTTACTACAACATATAAAAAGAACAAAAACAGTAATAAAATAACCGATTTTACTTTTGGGTATTTAGCCATATTTTTCATAAATTTCATCATAAGTCCTCCTTTATACAATCTGAGTGTAATTTGTAAAAAATTCTCTTTAAAAAAAGTATTAACCAAAATAAAAAAAATATACATATACATGAAAAAATAGTTTCATTTGCCATGTCGAAAAAACGAAGAAAATTTTTTGTATTTATTATGAAATATAATTGACATATTTCTGTAATAATGGTAAAATTTACCAGTAACCAAAAACAGATGAAAAGGTAGGGAAAACGAATGAAAGACAAGGAAATCGAAATTCAAAAAATATGTGGATTCTATGTGAATGATTGGCACTTTACCACAATGATACTACCATATGTTCGAAAAGAAATAGAAGGAAATAAAAAAGTAATCACATTTTTTCAAGAGAGTATCCAATCCAATATGGAAGAAATGTTATCAAAAATGAATTTAAACAAAACATTTGAAGAAAAAATTTTAAAAATAAATTGGAACAAAGCAAATTCGCTAACACAAAAAGAAATCAAACAAACATTAGAATTAATAGAAAAGGGCACACAAACAACACAAACCATCAGTATCTTAGTAAAAGGAGACAACGAATTTATTGAAACAATAAATGAAAAAATAGAAACAGCAAGTTCTACACAATTAAAAAGCAAAGTAAAAATAATCAATTTTTATGATCTTTCTAAAAACGATAAAGTAGATTTCATTATAGCAAAACATCAATGTGTTATTAATACAATGGGAATTCAAAATATCAGTAAAAGTAAGAAAAAAGAAAAAGAAGCATAAGAGAAAACTTTTAACGCTTCATTCATATTTTGTGCACTATCCCCTAAAGTTTAAGGGGATTTTTTGTATATATGGAATGTAATCATAGACTTAAAAATCCTTTATAATATGTCTTGACGAAACATATAATATGGTATAAGATAAAGAGGCGTTGAACAATATAATAAAAAAGGAAGTAAGTTTAGATGGATAAAAAATATGATAAAGCAAAAGAAAAATTGAAACAATATAAACAAGAACACTTACTAATTTGGTATGATAAATTAATTGAACAAAAGAGAGAAGAATTACTAAATCAAATTTTAAAAATTGATTTTGAACAAATAGAAGCAGTATATAAACATACACAACGTAAACAAGATTTTAAAGATTGTACCATTGAACCAATCTCGTATATGGATAAAGAAAAATTATCCAAAGAAGAACGAGATGGTTTTGAAGGAGAAGGAATAAAAGCAATCAAAGAAGGAAAATATGCAGTTGTGACAATGGCAGGAGGACAAGGAACAAGACTTCGGACATAATGGACCAAAAGGAACCTTCGAGTTAGAAGTAGGAGAAAAAGCACCTGTACCACTTTTTACAATTTTAGCACAGACAATATTAAAAGCAAGAAAAAAGTATGATGCAATCATTCCTTGGTATATTATGACAAGCAAAGAAAACAATTATAAAACCACTAATTTTTTTGAAAGACATAATTATTTTGGTATGGGAGAAGAAAATATTAAATTTTTTATTCAAAACGAATTACCAATGGTAGATGTTAAAGGCAAAATTTTAGTAGATGAAAAAGGACTTGTAAAACTAGCAGCTGATGGGCATGGTGGAATTTTTGAAGCAATGCGAAATGAAGGCGTTATTAGTGACATGAAAAAAAGAGGGATTGAATGGGTATTTATTGCAGGTGTTGACAATGTACTTGCAAAAATGGTAGACCCAATTCTTACAGGAATGGCAATAAAAAATAAATGTTTAGCAGCTGGAAAGTCCGTTGTAAAAAACAATCCAAAAGAACGTGTTGGTGTATTTTGTAAAAAAAATAACCGACCAAGTGTTATCGAATATACAGAAATAACAGATGAAATGGCAGAAAAGACCGATGAAAATGGGGAATTACTATATGGAGAATCCCATATTTTATGCAATCTATTCCATATAAAAGCCATTAACGAAATTGCCAAAGATAAATTACCATATCATAGTGCTTTCAAAAAAGCAAAATATATTGATAAAAATGGTGTTATTGTGGTACCAGAAGTACCAAATGCTTATAAATTTGAATCATTTCTTTTTGATGCCTTCGAAAAACTAGACAATATGGCAATTATGAGAGTAAAAAGAGAAGAAGAATTTGCACCAGTAAAAAATGCTGAAGGAGTAGACAGTCCAGAAACCGCATCAAAATTATATATGGATTATATGAAAAAACATAAATAGTTTTCTACAAGAATCAATTCTTATAGCACATATTCAATAGATGTTATTAAGGAGGAAAAATAATGGATTACAAAGAAATTTATGAGGATTGGTGTAAAAACCCATTATTTGATGAAGAAACAAAGGCAGAATTAATGAGTATTCGAGATAACGAAGAAGAAATCAAAGACCGCTTTTATAAAAATCTAGAATTTGGTACAGGAGGACTACGTGGAGTCATTGGAAATGGAACCAATCGTATGAACCAATATACCGTAACCAAGGCAACTCAAGGACTTGCCAACTACATCATGGAACAAGGGAAAAGCCAAAAAGGAGTAGCGATTAGTTATGACTCTAGAAACATGTCTAAAGAATTTAGTGAACAAACAGCCTTAACACTAAATGCAAACGGTATAAAAACCTATGTATTTGAAAGCTTAAGACCAGTGCCAGAATTATCGTTTGCTGTTCGTAAATTAGGTTGCACAGCAGGAATCATGATTACCGCAAGCCATAATCCACCAAAGTATAATGGATACAAAGTATATTGGGATGACGGTGCACAAATTGTAGCACCAGTGGATAAAGAAATCATTGGAAAAGTAAATGAAATTACCGATTTTTCTATGGTAAAATTAATGAAAAAGGAAGAAGCAGTGGGACAAGGATTATACCATGAAATTGGAAAAGAAATTGATGATGCCTATATGGAGGAATTAAAAAAACAATGCCTTTATCCAGAAATCATTAAGGAAGTAGAAAAAGATATTAAAATTGTATATACACCATTACATGGAACCGGAAATATGCCAGTAACTAGAATTTTAAAAGAACTAGGATTTACCAATGTATATGTCGTACCAGAACAAGAAAAGCCAGATGGGAATTTCCCAACCGTAGATTATCCAAATCCAGAAGATGAAAAAGCATTTACATTGGCATTAGCATTAGCAAAAAAAGTAGATGCCGATGTGGTACTTGCTACTGACCCAGATGCAGACAGACTTGGCGTATATGCAAAAGATTCCGTAACAGGAGAATACATGCCATTTACTGGAAATATGTCTGGTATGTTAATTGCCGAATACTTACTAAGTGGAAGAAAAGAAAAAGGGATTCTTCCACAAAACGGAGCATTTATTAAAACAATTGTATCTACCAACATGGCAGATGCCATTGCCAAAGAATATAATATGACATTAATGGAAGTATTAACTGGTTTCAAATTTATTGGAGAAAAAATAAGAGAATTTGAACAAACAAAAGAATATGAATATCAATTTGGGTTTGAAGAAAGTTATGGTTGCTTAGTTGGAACTCATGCAAGAGACAAAGACGGAATTGCTGCTGTTATGGTTCTTTGTGAAGCCACTGCTTTTTATAAAAAGCAAGGATTAACCTTATGGGATCAAATGATTCGCCTATATGAGAAATACGGTTATTACAAAGAAGGAATTAGTACCATTACAATGGAAGGTGCAAGCGGTGCAGAGGCAATAAAAGAAACAATGGAACATTTAAGAAACAATCCACCACATGCATTTGGAAATTATCAAGTACTAGAAATTAAGGATTATATGTTAAAAAAAGCGAAAAACTTACAAACAGGGGAAACATCAGAGATAACATTACCAACTTCAAATGTATTATATTATGAACTTGAAAATAATAGTTGGTGTTGTGCACGCCCATCTGGAACCGAACCGAAAATTAAATTCTACATGGGAATAAAAGCAAATTCCATGGAAGAAGCAAACCATCAGTTAGAAGAATTAAAACAAGCTGTATTAGAAGTTGTAAATAAAAAATAAGAAAACCGCCGTTACAAATAACGGCGGTTTCCTTACTCTCATCAATACTTTTCTAAATAGGCTCCCAAAGCTTTTAAAACAAGCCAAACTATAATAGCAATGCCATAAGAAACACTTAAAATACCTGCTACTAGCAGAAGAAGTTTTAGAGTTGATAAATCTTGGAAGCTTGGCAAAACACAAGAAAATCCTAAAAGAAAAAAGAGTATTGTGAAGATGAGATTCCATTTTTCATCTTTTACCATTCGGCATATCCGCCCAATGGTATGTAATAGTTTCCTTTTCAGAATGTGTGCTTTTATGCCAACTAATTGGCATATCCGTAAAACAAAATTTTTCATAACACTTCCTCCTTAAGTATATTACTTATGCAAAAATAATAATACTATTATACATGAATTTTGCACCATTTTCAAGTCAAATCGTTATATTATGGTTAATCATTGTTACAGTTCAGGACATATTAAAATAGCTTACGAAGGCATACAAGAAAGCCCACTATCAATTTCCCCATCCTTTAATATGACTCCTCGTAATAGCACCATACAAGTTAGCACGAACGTGAGGAATATCAATTTGCAAATCTTTAATCATTTGTTTCATATCTTCTCGTTTCGAAACACCATCCATAGGGCAAGTTTTTGGCATAACTGTAATATTTTGTTTTTTTATAAATCTTCGAATTTCCTTTTCAGGAGTATAAATAAGTGGACGAATGAGTGTCATTTTAGAACGATCCATATAGCTTACAGGAGCAAAAGTGGAAATGCTACCCGTATAAAACAAATTTAATAGAAATGTTTCTAATACGTCATCTTCATTATGCCCAAGAGCAATCTTATTACATCCTTCGCGAATGGCGGTAGTATTTAAAATACCACGGCGAAGGTTAGCACAAAGAGAACAAGGATTTTTTTCCTTTCGTATATCAAAAACAATTTCCTTAATATGGCTTTCTTCTATGAAAAGAGGAACCTCAAGATCCTCACAAACTTTCTCTAAAAGAGAACGATTAAAAAATTCAAAGCCAGGGTCTACACTAATGGCAATAATATCAAAATGTTTAGGATAAAAACGATTTAGTGCCTTTAGTGCTGAAAGTAACGTAATCGAATCTTTGCCACCAGACAAGCCAACCGCAATTTTGTCTCCTTCCTCAATCATATGAAAATCTTCAATAGCTTTTCGTAAATAACTTAATATTTTTTGCATGTTATAACTCTCCTTACTAATAAAACATTATACAAGCTATTTCTCAAAAATTCCAGTAGATTTCCAAAAAAATGAGTAAAAACATACAAAACAAATAAACAGGCACACGATGTGTACCTGTTTATATCACAAATCATAATAATGATTAAAATGTCAAAAAGTAGTAAAAATCAGTCTTTAAAAATATTTAAATGATCTTCAATAAAATCAAGAACGGAGACTACTTTTTTATTATCTGCATGAAGATAAAAGAAAGTAGAACCTTCAGGAGTTTTACATATGTTAATATGAATATATCCAATAATTTTACCTTTAATTGGCATAAAAAAACCCCTTTCTTTTCTTATGTATTTTGTGAGAACTTATAAGTAACATATAATACCATAAAAAGGTGTAAAAATGTAAGTAAGGAAGAAAATGGAATTAAATAAATGGAAAAGTAAGAGATTATGGGTGAGTGTAGATTAAATTATAAATATTCCACGGAAGTATTGATTAATGCTGATAAATATTATAAAATAATGAATATCAATAAGTGATGTAATGCAAAATGTGCTTATAGCTCAACAGGATAGAGCAGTCGCCTCCTAAGCGACCGATGGCGGTTCGAGTCCGTCTAGGCACACCATAATATTTTGTATTACAAAGCAAAGAGGAGTTGCTTTGTATGGAACAAACGAAAGTACAAGAAGCTTTTATGAAAGAAGCACTAAAAGAAGCCAAAAAAGCATATGACAAATTAGAAGTACCAGTAGGGGCAGTGATTGTAAAAGATGGTAAAGTAATTGCAAGAGCACACAATATTAAAGAAGAAAAGAAGGATACAACCAAACATGCAGAAATATTAGCAATTAGTAAAGCAAGTAAAAAGCTAGAAAGTTGGAGACTAATGGATTGTGAAATGTATGTTACATTAGAGCCATGTTCTATGTGTGCTGGAGCATTAATCAATGCGAGGATAAAAAAAGTATATATTGGTACAATGGACCAAAAAACAGGAGCATGTGGTTCGGTTTTTAACTTATTAGAAGATTATACCTTTAATCATAAGGTAGAAGTAGAAACTGGAATTTTGCAAGAAGACTGTGAATCCCTACTTAAAAAATTCTTTCAGGAACTTAGAAAACTTAAGAAAAAATAAGAATATGGAGAGATGTCTGAGTGGTTTAAGGTGTATGTCTCGAAAACATATGTAGGGTGATACCCTACCGTGGGTTCAAATCCCACTCTCTCCGCCATCAAAACAAAAAGAGACTAGGCATGAAAGCTTAGTCTTTTATACTAAGACATAGGAAAGAAACGAAGATAACAAAGGAGAAATGAATGGAACGATTGAGATTTTTTAGAAAAAATATCATCATTTTAGTAAGTGCGATTATTGCAATTTTTGTTGTGAGTGTGATTTTGAAGTACCATGTGGAAGGGGAAGACAATCTTCCATTTCAAGTATCCAAAATTATGGTGATTAGCAATGCCTATGGCATGCAAAAAGAAAATACAGAGTATCATTGGGATTTAGATGTCATTCAAAATAATGATATTTATATAGACATTGTAAAAAATAAGAATAGTGAAGCACAGGAAATTATTGATAAAATTATATTTAGCGATTTCGAAATCGAAAGTGCTCCTAAGAAAGGAAAAATTGCAAAATATAATCCTCAAAGTGTAGACAATGGTGTTTATCGAAATGAAGAACAATACGAAATAAGCCAACAGCTAGAATATATAGGAAGTGAAGAAAAATCCGATATCAAAAATTTACAAGTTTCCAACCAAGGTGGACTGGTTTTCTTAAGAATTATTAATCAAAATTTAGGAAATTATTCTGCAAGTGAAACAGAAGAAATAAGACATGATGGAACGCTACTTGAAAAAATAGGAATTACAGATGATGAAATTTTCTTTTCTATCAGTTTTGATTTATCCATTGAATTAAAATCTGAAAAAAAATATAAAGCCAGAGTAACCCTAGAAATGCCAAGAGGAAATTTAACAAAAGAAGGAACAACAAACTACCAAATTTTTGGTACCGAAGAATTGGTATTTAAGAGATATTAAAATATAAAGTACATAATAAAATCGAAAGGATTGGCACTTATGGAAAATATAAAAATAGTATGGAGTGGAATAACAGGTAAGACAGCAAACGAAGTATTAAAAGTTGCTAAAAATAATAAGCATATTCAAATAGTTGCAGGCATAAGTAGAAATAATGGTAATTATTATAATTATAATGAATTAGATAATATCAAAGAAGACTTTGATGTTATTATTGACTTTTCACATAAAGATAGTTTCGATAAAGTACTAGAATATGCTTTAAAAGTTAAAAAACCAATCATTATTGGAACTGCAGGATTATCGGGTGAACAAATGAAAAAGATGCAAGATGCAGCTAATATTATACCAATATTTAGAGGTGGAAATTTTAGATTTGAAGTAAAAGAATTTATAGATAAAATTCTAGAATATGCAAAAACAAGTGATGATGAAATAACATTAGTTGAAAGGCATTATATAACAGTACCTATTCCAAGCCAAACTGCTAAAGTTATAGCCAATAGGGTTTTAAAAGAAACAGGTAAAAAGATAAAGATTCAATCGTCTTGGCAAAATAAAGAAAACACAAATGAATGGCGAGTTAATAATATACAATATAAATGCACTGCATATGATGAAAAACTAGCAAAAGATATTGTAAAAATTGCTATTATTATGAAGAACAAAAAAGCTGATGGTATTTATGATTTAGATAGGTTATTTGAAGAGAAGAACGATTAATAGGTATCTCTGCTTTGAATGCAATTACTGCATTCAATTAATTAAAGCTGAATGTAATTTTGAATGCAGTGACACAGATATAGAGAAATTTTGAAAAAGTTTGATAAAAGAAAAAAGGCTTAAAATAGCCTAAAAACAATTTAAGGAGCTTCTAAAAAGCTCCTTTTTTTGGTCGAGGTGAGGTGACACCTCAAATGCTATTTTTCTTTATATATCAATATTTTCAAAGAACTGTTTTTAATTGTTGAAGTTTTTTGTTGAAGATTTAATGTTTTTTATACTATTAAATTTCAACAAATTCTATTTGATTTTCTTTAGTATTTTAAGCTGTTTTATCTTCAGTAGAAAAGTCAACTCCAAAAA
>CAOKNG010000040.1 GCA_948470025.1 uncultured Clostridium sp.
AAACCTTGATTTTTGTTTATAAATGTAGTAAAATAACATATGTTAAATACCTTATACTTAGCTTAAGGATGAAAGCTCCTCTTTAGCTCAGTTTAAGGAATAAATAAAATATAGGAGGATTTAAAATGACAAAGGAAAGAAAAGAAGAAATTATTAAAACTTACAAAAGAGATGAAAAGGATACTGGGTCACCAGAAGTTCAAATTGCTCTTTTAACTCAAAGGATTACAGAATTAACAGAACATTTAAAAGTTCATACCAAGGATAACCATTCAAGACGTGGACTTTTAAAAATGGTAGGTAAAAGAAGAAATTTACTTAACTACTTAGCAAAGAAAGATATTGAAAGATATAGACAAATTGTTGAAAAATTAGGATTACGTAAATAGTCAAACTATGTAGGACGTTTAAGAAGTTAAACGTCCTATCATGCTATTTTAAATAACAACTATATAAATTATAATAGCAAAAATAATTAAGAATAGTGGTATAAGCGATAATAGAAAATAGAAGTAGCTTGTATATTGTATAAATAGATAGAAATACTAAACGTATAAGATTATAAACGAATACGGATATGAAATGAATAGCATTATTCTATATAATTTAAAAATATATTTATGCAATATAGAGGTTACCATCTATTTTCACTATTATCGAATAATATACAAAATAAAATAAAAAAAGGAGAAATGATTATGTTTAGAACATTTGAAACTGAACTTGCAGGAAGAAAATTGAGTATTGAAACAGGAAAAATTGCAGAACTTGCCAATGGTAGTGTTATGGTAAGATATGGGGACACCGTTGTTATGGTAAATGTTACTGCCTCGAAAGAACCAAGAGATGGGATAGATTTTTTCCCATTATCTGTAGACTATGAAGAAAAACTATATTCCGTAGGAAAAATTCCAGGAAGTTACCAAAAAAGAGAAGGAAAACCAGCCGATAAAGCAATCTTAACTTCAAGAGCAATTGATAGACCACTACGTCCATTATTCCCAAAAGATTTTCGAAATGATGTATGTGTGGTTGCTACTGTTTTATCCGTAGAACAAGACAATTCCCCAGAAGTTGCTGCTATGATAGGAGCGTCAGCTGCTCTATCCATTTCCGACATTCCATTTGGAGGCCCAACAGCAGCCGTTAATGTAGGATATGTTGATGACCAAATCGTGATTAACCCAACTCTAGCACAAAGAGAAAAAACAAGATTAACTCTAACTGTAGCAGGAACCAAAGAGAAAATTGCTATGATTGAAGCAGGTGCTGATGAAATACCAGATGATGTTATGTTAGAAGCCATTAAACAAGCTCATATGGAAATTAAAAAACTTTGTGACTTTATTGAAAATATGAAGGCTGAAATTGGAAAACCAAAATTTGAATATAAATCGTTTGAAGTTGATCATGACGTATATGCTGAAATTGAAGGAAAATATGCCGAAAGAATGTACCAAGATGTACAAGCAGTAGATAAAGAAGTAAGAGACGCTGCTATGGATAAATTATTAGAAGATGTAAAAGCATATTTTATAGAAAAATATGGGGAAGAAGTAGCCGAAGAAAAAGCGAAAGATATTGCAGACAGTTTATACAAACTAGAAAAGAAATCAGTACGCAAAATGATATTAGAAGAACAAAAAAGACCAGATGGAAGAAAAATTGATGAAATTCGTCCACTTTCTTGTGAAGTAGGTTTATTACCTCGCGTTCATGGTAGTGCCTTATTTACAAGAGGACAAACCCAAGTTATGTCTGTTGTAACCCTTGGAATGGCAAGTGAAGAACAAGCCTTAGATGGTATTGATGAAGAAGATGCAAAACGTTATATGCACCAATACAATTTTCCATCTTATAGCGTAGGAGAAGCGCGTCCATCTAGAGGACCAGGAAGACGTGAAATTGGGCATGGAGCTTTAGCAGAAAAAGCACTTGTTCCAGTAATTCCATCCGAAGATGAATTTCCATATGCAATCCGCGTAGTATCCGAAGTATTAAGTTCAAATGGTTCTACTTCACAAGCAAGTATTTGTGGAAGTACCCTTGCTTTAATGGATGCAGGTGTTCCAATAAAAAGACCAGTAGCTGGTATTTCAACAGGACTTGTTACAGACGAAAATGATCCAAACCATTACATTATGCTAACCGATATCCAAGGATTAGAAGATTTCTTTGGAGATATGGACTTTAAAGTAGGTGGAACCGAAAAAGGAATTACTGCTATTCAAGTGGATATTAAAATTGATGGATTAACCTACGACATTATTAAAGAAGCCTTTGAAAGAACTAGAAATGCTCGTAAATATATCTTAGAAGAAGTTATGTTAAAACAAATTGATAAACCACGAGCAGAAATATCAAAATATGCACCCAATATTATTAAAACTATCATCAATGTTGACAAAATAAAAGATGTCATCGGACCAGGTGGAAAAATGATTAACAAAATCATTGCAGAAACAGGCGTAAAAATCGATATTGAAGAAGACGGAAGAGTATTCATATACTCAAATGATGTTGCAAATGGACAAAAAGCACTAAAAATGATAGAAGACATTGGAAAAGACTTAGAAGTAGGTGCTATCTATGAAGGAACCGTAAGTAAAATCATGCCATTTGGAGCATTCATTGAACTAGGAGGAGCAAAAGAAGGATTAGTACACATTTCAAAAATATCACATAAAAGAATTGAAAAAGTAGAAGATGTTTTAAAAGTAGGCGATGTGGTAAACGTAAAAGTATACGAAATCGACGACCAAGGAAGAATTAATTTAACGATGAAAGATTTAGAAGAGAAGGACAAAGAAGAATAGAGAGAAAGGCTTCATAGACATACAAAAAAGCCCCTTTAACAAGGGGGCTGTCAGTGTAAGCTGACTGGGGGTTCTTCAAAGAAGTATTAAGAACCCTCCGTCAGTCCTTCGGACTGCCACCTCCCTTGTTAAAGGAGGTTTCTTGTGAGTTCTTCGAAGATTAAAATAGATAAAAACATTAAGAAATTATGAATTTTGTCCGAAACATTGAAAAAAATCAATAACAATAGTATAATATAACAAGCAATAAAATACACTATATAAGAAAAAGACAAGTAATAAAAGTGAGGAAAAAGATGGAATATCTATATATTATTCAACAAGCATTAGTGTGGGTGGTAACGATATTTTGGTTATACCAATTAATTGTTAGTATCTGTTCTTTAGTAAAACTAAAGGATAAACCAATTTTAGAAGAAAAACAAAACCGTTTTATGGCAATTATTCCTGCACATAATGAAGAATCGGTAATAAAAAACTTAGTTGAAAGTTTAAACAAACAAAACTATCCAAAAGAATTATTTGATATTTATGTGATTGCCGATAACTGTACAGATGCTACAGCACAAATTGCAAAAACAGCAGGAGCCATTGTATATGAACGTTTTGATGAAGAAAATAAAACAAAAGGTCATGCACTAAATTGGTTTTTAAATCAAAAAATAGAAGAAGATGCACCATATGATGCGTTTTGTGTTTTCGATGCAGATAACATAGTAGACGAAAACTTTATAAAAAATATGAATAAGAAACTTTGCCAAGGAGAAGATGTGGTGCAAGGTTACCGTGATATAAAAAATCCAACCGATAGTTGGGTATCGGCAGGTTATGCTATTTTTTACTGGACCATGAACCGTTTTTATCATTTAGCAAGATACAATTTAGGTTTATCACCATTAATCAATGGAACTGGATTTATGGTAAAATTTGATGTAGTAAAACCACATGGTTGGGATACCAAAACCTTAACAGAAGATATTGAATTCTCTTTAAAAAGAATTATTGCAGGAAAGAAACTAGGTTGGGCAACCGATGCTATTGTATATGATGAACAACCAGTAGGCTTTAAGCAAAGTTGGTCCCAAAGGTCTAGATGGACAGTAGGACATATACAATGTATCCAAAACTACACCAAAGACTTAGCAGTTGCAACCAAGGAAAAGAAAACACTTATGAACTTTGATGGCTTCCTATATATTATTGGAAGTATTCCAATGTTCGTACTAACCTTAGTATTACTTGCTATTAACTTTATTATGTACTTAGGAAATGGAATTAATACTACAGAACTTGTCATCAATATCCTAAGATACCTAATTCCAACCTTTTTATTACCAATCGGAACCGCTATTTTAATTATGTTATTAGATAAAAAGCCAATTAAACCAATGATAAAAGGACTGATTTGTTACCCACTATTTTTGGGCTCGTGGTTATTAATTAACTTTAAATGCTTATTCAAAAAAGATACCACTTGGGAGAAAATTGAACACGTACGCGATATCAAAATAAACGATGTTGCCTAATACAAATAGAGATATATTTTGCTATATCTCTATTTTATTCTAACGCATAGCCATTTTTTGTAATCGCCAAAGGCGATTACTTAGGTCATTTATGTAGGGGAGAGAAGAAATGGAAAAATTAAAAGAATTTGTGAAACGTAATCAAAACAAAATATTGCTTGTTCTACTTGTGGTAATCATTCTACTACAAGTTCTTCTTCGTATCGAGTATGGTTTTGAGAAGGCATATCTTCATATTGATGAAGGTTATTCATATGGATTAATGAATTACGACAAAATTGATATTATGGACAACGAAGATTTTTATAATACATGGCATAAAAGCGAATATTATAAGGATTATTTATCTATTTCAAGCAAAGAAGCGATGGATCTTACTCCTGTATATGAAAACCAGAAAAATGATGTTCATCCACCATTTTATTATTTGTTATTACGAATTGCTTCTAGTTTTACCATAGGCTCTTTTTCAAAATGGACAGGTATTGTTTTAAATATTGTTATCTTTATTCTAACAAGTATTTTCATATACCTAATTGCCAACCGAATATTCAAAAGCAAAATTTATGCCGTATTTATGGTATTGGTAAATGGTTTCACCTTAGCTTCTATCGATACCACCATCTTTATTCGAATGTACGCACTAAATGCTTTGAATTTGCTAATTATTGCATACTTACATATTAAAAATACAAACAAGGGTAAACTTTCATGTAAAGAGTTAGCGATAATGTCGATTGCCATAATTATTGGTTCTTTAACACATTACTATTACCTTGTGTTCTTGTTTATTTTGTTTATAATGTATCTAATAAAATTTATCAAACAGAAAAACACAAAAAATATCCTTCGCTATGTTAGTATGATAATAATTTCTGCTATCATTTCACTTGCCATTTTCCCATATTCGTTTGTTCATATGTTTATGGGGTATCGAGGAACTGGGACAATTTCTAGTTTGACGAATATAAATCAAATGTGGAATTCCTTTAGAACTTATTGTAACATTCTTTGCGATAATGTCTTTAATGGAATATTACTATTTATGGTATTAGTTAGTGTTGCAGTAGTAGTATATCACTTTATAAAAAATAAGAAACTTAGTATCAAGTTTGAAAATAAAGAATTTTGGTTAATGTTTATTCCTTCTGTTATCTATTTTACAATGGTAGCACTTGTTTCACCATACCAAGAACTTAGGTACATTATGCCAGTATGCCCACTTCTGGTAATTGGAGGATTTTACCTATTAAAAGTACTACTAGAAAAAGTATTTTCAAAGAAAAATACATACTATATTTTATCTGCTATATTTGTGGTTATGCTAATTTTACCAAGTATCATAAAACTAGATATTCCTTTCTATTACTTATACAAAGATAAAAAAGAGATTGTTACAAAAATAGAGCAAGAACAAGATAAGCCAGTTTTATACATATTTAACAAAGAACAAAATCGTTTTTTAGATGATTTATATCTATTTACAATAAGTAACCAATCGTATATTATGGATAAAGAAGAGTTTTCCAAAGAAAAACTAAAAGAGATATTTACAAACATCAATTTCAAAAATGGCTTCTTTGTCATCATCAATGAAGGACTTGAACACGAAACCTACTTAAAAGAAATATCAAAAACACTAAATGTAACAGGCTATGAACACATACAAAGAATGAATGCATGTGATATTTATCAAATGGAATAGTCCAATTGCCGAGGATTTCTCGGTAGTTCAAATGGAAAAAGGAAGAAACATAGATATGGAAGATAGTTTAAAATTAAGTAAAATAAGAAGAAATAATGCAAAACTTTATCCAATATATAAAATGTTTTCATGGGATTTATTATTCTTCTATTCAATTGAATTTTTATTTTATACAATTACCAAAAAAGTAACAGCTTCGGAAATACTAATTATAAATGGTTTTTATTTATTATTTAGAATTGCAATGCAAATACCAGCAGTTGCACTTACCGATTTTTTGGGAAAAAGAAAAAGCATCATACTAGGCAATATTTTACTGATTATTTATATGTTAACATTATTATGCATTCCAGGAGCAATTGGCATTATAATAGCAGATTTAATATTTTCTTTGGGATATGATATGAAAACGATTTCGGAATCTAATTTATTATACGACTCTGTTTCAACAAAAGGAGGAGAAGGACTTTATTCAAAATTAGATGCAAAAGGAGGAAGTTTCTATTATATACTAGATGGAATTGCATCATTGATAGCAGGATATTTATTTGTAATTAATAATTACATACCAATGCTAATATGTTTAGGATTTATTGTAATTTCCACAATTTTATCGTTTGGGTTTAAAGATGTCTATCAAGTAAAACAAGATACAAAAGAAAAGATAAAAATAAAAGGTGTTTTAAAGGGATATGGACAAGATTTAAAAAGTTCCTTTAAATTTATTTTAAAATCAAAGAGAATGAAAGCTTTTGTACTATTTCAAATTGTATTTTATAGTGTAATAGAAATTGTAGATACATATAATAGCGACTTGCTTATAAATATAGGCATTCAAGAAGAACAATTTTCCATGATATTTGCCATTCTTACTTTGATTGGTGGCATTGCCATTTCATTAAAAAGACCAATAGAGAAAAAATTTAAAAACAGAACATTGTCTTTTATATCCTTAATGTATATAGGAGCGTGTATAGCAATAGGAGCAATTTCTATTATATGGAAAAGTGAAATGATTATACCGATTGTATTAATGCTGTATGCTGTACAAAAAATAAATACCTCCATATGGTATATATTAGAAAGTAAATATTTGAAAAATTTTACCAAAGAAGAAATGAGAAACAAAATAACTTTTTCATACGAATTTATTGGAGGAATAGTAGCGAGCATTTTCTCAATTATAGGAGGATTATTGTTAAAAGTATTCGATGTTGAAAATGCATTTCTAGTAATTGGATTGTTTGCATTAGCGAGTATGATTGTTGTTTTGGATTATATGCGAACAAGATTTGGCTTAAAACCAGAAGAATATACAAAAGACGATTTGGAATTTTAAAAGGATATAAAAATTATTTAGCCCCAAAAATAGATATTGCAAAAAAATACGTTTTGGTGTAAAAATAAGGATATAAAAATGTCGTTTTCGTGAAAGTTTTGTTTTTAATCTATCGTCTACAAGTTATTGCTCAAATGCGAAATAACTTGCAGACGATAGATTAATCTTTGCTTTCAATAACAATCAAAATACCATTTGTTAAATGAATAGAAGCAATATTGTCTACAATTTCATTGCTAATACCTAAACTTTTTCCAAACGTTAAGATGGCATTGTTTAGAGGATATTGAAATCCAGTTAAAGTCAAGCCTTCTACAGAGGAAGTAAGAGGAACTAGGGAAATGTACTTTCCATAAGCCTCTTCTTTTTTTATGGTATGAGACCTATTTACTAAATAAATTCGGTTATGGGTGTCGATTATTTCACAAGGAATATGTGACTTTAAGGCACTCACTAAAATATGAATATTGGCAAGAGAATGGTCCATACGGTTACCAAGAGCACCAATGATTGTAATATGAGAAGAAAATAAGCTAATAGCGAGTTTTAGTGCAATATCGGTATCGGTATAATCTTTTTTAGGATTATATTTATGTTGTATAATCTTCGGATTCTTTTGGTAATATTCCAAAATTGTCTTATCAATAGAATCAAAATCGCCGACAATATGATTTGGCATGATATGCAAGGTATGTAATGCCTCCAAACCTTTATCAACAGCAATAATAATTTGTGGTTTTTTAGTTTCATAAACATTTTTTAATAGGTCAAGATGAATTTCTCCGCCAGATACAATAACAGTATTCATATTTTTATTTTCCTTTCAAAATTTTCTTTCCAATTCACGAATATAATGGTATAATAATTAAAACATAATTGTCAAAACTTAGCAAGACATTATAAGGAGGTTAAAGATGCTTATTAATCATGTACTAGAACCAAAGGCCAAAACAACAGTATACGCATTTGTAGGTCCTTCGGGAACAGGAAAAAGCTACCGAGCAGGACTAGTAGCAAGTGAATATGGAATTAGTTATCTTATTGATGATGGGCTATTTATTAAAGATAATGAAATTATAGCAGGAAATTCTGCTAAAAAAGCACCTACCAAAATTGAAACCGTAAAACAGGCTCTCTTTATTGAAGGTGGCGAAAAAGATGAAGTAATAAAAGCAATTAAAAAACATAAACCAGATAAAATTTTAATTTTAGGAACTTCTGACAATATGGTAAAAAAAATAGCTGCAAGTTTAGAATTACCAGAAATTTCAAAGTTTATTTACATTACCGATATTGCTACCAAAGAAGAAATGGAAACCGCAAGACGTATTCGTGTAACAGAAGGAAAACATGTCATACCAGTACCTACTTTTGAATTAAAAAAAGATTTTTCAGGTTACATTTTAGACCCATTACAAATATTTAAATCCAAAGGAAATGGAGCAAAACCATATATTTCAGAAAAATCTATTATAAGACCAACCTTTAGTTACCTAGGAAATTTCACCATTTCTGATAGTGTATTTAGGCAAATTATTCAATACATGGCAAATAAGGCACCAGCAATTTATAAAATTGCCAAAACAAGGGTAGACAAGGACAGCGATGGTCCCTATATTTATTTAGAAGTCATTATTTGCTATGGCTATAACTTAATTACCAGTGTACAAGAATTTAAGCAAAAAGTAAAAAAAGAAATTGAACAACTAACCGCCATGAATGTTCAAAAAATAGATGTTGTCATAAAAGGAATTGAAGTACCAGTAAAAAAGGAGGAATAAAAATGTCATTTATAGTTGCAATTGATGGTCCGGCAGGAACTGGAAAAGGAACGATTGCAAAATTGGTTTCTGAGAAATTTGGATTGTTAAATGTAGATACAGGAGCAATGTTTCGTTGTGTTACACTTGCTATGTTACAACAAAACATTGCCCTTGAGGAAGAAGAAAAAATACAAGCGTTATTAAGCGATATACAAATTGAGTTAAAAGAAGAAAATGGAGAATTGGAGGTTTTTCTAAATGGGGAAGATGTTACCTCTAAAATTCGAACCCCAGAAGTAAATGCTTTTATTTCAGGTGTTTCTTCTTTGAAAATAGTACGTAGTAAATTATTGGAGTTACAAAGAAACTTAGCCAAAGGACAAAATGTTGTTATGGAAGGACGAGATATTGGAACCACTGTATTTCCGAATGCCAATGTAAAAATATACTTAGATGCCTCTTCTGAAGAAAGAGCAAGAAGACGTGTAAGACAAAACGAAGAAAAAGGAATCCATATGTCATATGAAGAAGTTTTAGAAAGTGTAAAAAAGAGAGATAAACTAGATTCAACACGAGAACTTGCACCATTAAAAAAAGCAGAAGATGCCATATATATTGATGGCACCAATATGAGTGTAGAAGAATGTGCGAATGTCGTATATAAGATTATTGAAGAAAAAATGTAGCAAATGATTTAAGGAATTATCTTCTGTAGGGGCGAGCATTAATTGGATAATAATAGAGAGGAATGAAAAAAATGAAATTATTTTTTAAGAAAATAGCAAGAGCCATTGTAAGAGGAGCTATTTACCTTTATTGCAAAATTATTCATAGAGCTGAAATTATTGGAAAAAAAGACATACCGAAAAATGAAAACTTTATTTTTTGTGGAAACCACAGAAACTATTTAGACCCACCATTAATGGTAGCAACCGCTGGAAGACACCTTCGTTTTATGGCAAAAGAAGACCTAAGAAAAAATCCTTTTTTTGCATTTTTAGGTGTTGTGTTCGACGGTATCTATGTAAAAAGAGACTCCAAAGACGTAACAGCACTAAAAACCACATTAAAAGCAATAAAAGATGGAGAAAGTATTGCACTTTTCCCAGAAGGAACTCGAAATGGGCTAGAAAAAGGAGAAAAAGTAAAAGACGGAGCAGCCTTTTTCGCACTAAGAACCAACACAAGAGTTATTCCAGTAGGAATATCAGGTGGACTAAAAAAATTCCAAAAAGTAAAAATTGTATATGGAAAACCACTAGACCTATCAAACTATGCTGAAATGTACAAAAACAAAGAAACCGAAAAACAAGCCTTAGAAGAAGTAAGCAAATTAATTATGGATTCCATTATGGAGTTGACAAAATAAGGGGAAAAGTAGTATAATTTACAAGTTATTATTTTTAATAAAGAAATTAAATTGTATAAGAACTCCATACATATGTCGTACTTTGGCATCGAAATTGTACCAAAAAGGCCCATTTACATAAGGGGGCTGTCGCCGATAGGCGACTGGGGGTTCTAAAAAGGAGAAATGACACATGAATAACGAAAAAATAAGAAATATTGCAATAATTGCACACGTAGACCATGGAAAAACCACATTAGTAGACGCCCTACTAAAACAAAGCCATGTCTTTCGTGAAAATGAACAAGTAGCAGAAAGAGTAA
>CAOKNG010000041.1 GCA_948470025.1 uncultured Clostridium sp.
ATTTAAAATTCTTACATTGACGAATTTTAAATTTTTCTTTAATAAAATTCACCATTTCTTTTGCACTTCCACTATTGGCATATGGACCAAAATATTTCGCCCCATCATTCAAAATCTTACGAGTAATTACCACATTCGGATACTCACTTTTCACATCCACTCTAATATATGGATATGTTTTGTCATCTTTTAATAACACATTAAACTTTGGTCTATTTTCTTTAATCAAATTACACTCTAAAATAAGTGCTTCTGCCTCATTATCGGTAACAATATATTCAAAATGGTCAATTAAAGAAACCATATTCTCTATTCGCTTGGTTTTCCTAGTCTTTCTAAAATATTGCCTCACACGGTTCTTTAACACCACTGCTTTTCCTACATAGATAATATGGTCATCTTTATCTTTCATAATATAAACCCCAGGTTTCTCTGGCAGTTTTTTAATTTCTTCTTCAATATCAAACATTGTTTACTCTACCTCTGCAATATATGGTAAATTACGATACTTTTCATCATAGTCTAATCCATAACCAACTACAAACTTATCTGGAATTTCAAAACCTACATAATCCACCTTCACATCATATTCCCTACGTTCTGGCTTGTCTAATAATGTACATAGTTTTATACTTTCTGGGTTCTTTGCTTGTAGATGTTTTATTAAATAACTCAAGGTTCTTCCTGTATCAATAATATCTTCTACAATTAAAATATTTTCTCCTTCTAAGGAATCTGGTAAATCTAATTTTAAATTAATTTTTCCTGCACTGATTTTTTCGGAACCATAACTAGAAACTTGCATAAATTCAAGTTTGACAAGTTTTTTCATCTTTCTTGCTAAATCTATTGTAAAAACGGTAGACCCTTTTAAAATACACACTAGTGTCAATTCTTTTCCTTCATAATCTTGTTCAATTTTCTTTGCTAACTTTGCTACTTTATCTTGAATGGATTGTTCATCAATTAATACTTTTAATTTTCCCATAATAATTCCCCTTTTTCTTGATATACATATTATACCATAGAAAAAGGATAAATGTAAATATTTAAATTTCGCCCATTTTCTTAATTTTTTCTTATAGTACTTGCTACTTTTTGAAATTTAGTGTAATATACTATTATTATTGAAAGTTTATGCTTAAAAAATTAAGAAAGAAAGGAGTATTTGTATTTTCTTAAAAAGCGCCTGAACAATAGGGTTTACCTATTGTTGACGAGGATAGAACTTATCGAAGTGTTCGGCGGATGGTTCTATGGCATGGTTACTGCCATAAATACTAGCAAACCATAATAGCAATATTATGAAACAAATTTAGTAGGGTAACTTTTAACAGCATGCTTTCAATTCCATATTTAAATTTAAAGGAGGAACACAATATGTGTGGAATTGTAGGTTATATTGGAACCAAAAAAGCAAGTCCTATTTTGATTGATGGACTTTTAAAATTAGAATATCGAGGATATGATTCAGCAGGAATTTCAACCATGGAGCATGGTTATATTTCAAATATGAAGGACAAAGGAAGAGTTAAAAATTTATACGATTTAGACGGTATTGACAAATTAGAAGGAAAGCTTGGTATTGCTCATACTAGATGGGCAACTCATGGAAAACCATCAAAAGAAAATTCTCATCCTCATATGGATAATAGCAATTCTTTTAGTGTTGTACACAATGGTATTATTGAAAATTACCAAGAATTACGAGAATTTTTAACCAATCATGGATACCATTTCCTTTCTCAAACAGATACGGAAATCATTCCAAATTTAATTCATTATTATTATACTAAAACAGAAACTAGTACTGATCAATTCTTACAAGCTGTTCACCAAGCTTGTGGGGATTTAAAAGGAAGTTATGCCATTGAAGTGCTTTGTAAAGATGAACCAGAAACAATGATTGTAGCAAGAAAGGATAGCCCACTTGTGATTGGTGTTGGAGAAAACGAAAACTACGTTTCTTCTGATATTCCAGCCATTCTTTCTTATACGAAAAACTTTTATTTATTAAATGATGGTGATTTAGCAAAATTATCCAATACCCATATTTCTTTTTATGATTGTAATTTACAATCTATCGAAAAGGAATTAAAAAATATTGATTGGGATGTTTCTGCTTGTGAAAAAGATGGATACGAGGATTTTATGCTAAAAGAAATTTATGAACAACCAAAATCAGTAAGAGAAACGATTGGTTCTAGGTTAAAGAAAAATGAAAAGGTAAATTTTGAGGATATTGGTTTTACCAAAGAAACCTTATCGAAGTTTAATAAGATTTATTTAGTTGCTTGTGGTACTGCTATGCATGCAGGATTAGCTGTAAAACCACTATTAGAAAGATTATGCCATATTCCAGTTATTGTGGATATTGCTTCTGAATTTCGTTACCGTGAACCACTGATTGATTCTCATACCCTATGTATTTATATTAGTCAATCTGGTGAAACAGCAGATACGATTGCTGCTCTAAAACTTTCGAAAAAACAAGGTGCTACCACAATTGCCATTTCCAATGTAATTGGAAGTTCCATTACAAGAGAAGCAGACTTTACCATTTACACCCATGCTGGTCCAGAAATTGCAGTTGCTTCTACAAAAGCATATACTTCACAAATTACTCTACTTACTTTGCTTGCTCTATATTTTGCAGAAATATTAGAATCAGCACCAACTGAAGTAATTTCAAACATAAAAGACGAATTACTATTATTACCTGAAAAAATAACAGAGGTTTTAAAGGATGATTCAAAAATAAAAGAATTTGCTCATAACGTTTATGAAGAAAAAGACATCTTCTTCTTAGGAAGAGGAACCGATTATACGGTATCCATGGAGGCATCTTTAAAACTAAAAGAAATCTCCTACATTCATTCCGAAGCCTATGCAGCAGGAGAACTAAAACACGGACCAATCGCACTAATTGAAAATGGGATTACCGTTGTTGGTATTTTAACAGACCCTACTTTAGTTGAAAAATCAGTTAGTAATTTACAAGAAGTAATTACCCGTGGTGCAAAAACATTGATTGTAACGAATCAAGAAATAAACCAAACAAACTACAATGAAGTAATTACCATACCAAACACCAACCCATTCATCTCACCAATCCTTTCGATTATACCTCTACAACTATTTTCTTACTATATTTCAAAAGAAAAAGGATTAGATGTAGACAAACCAAGAAATCTTGCAAAATCTGTAACAGTAGAATAAAAAAACAGGCGACTGTTAGTCGTCTGTTTTTTTATTCTTCCCCAAATCTTTCCCAGTTTTGTTTTATAATTTCATCTACAATTCTTTTACTTGCAAATCCGTCTCCATATGGGTTTGGGGCTTTACTCATTTTTTCGTATTCTTGCTCATTTTCTAGTAGTGTTTTTGTTGTTTGGTAGATTTTTTCTTCGTTTGTACCTACTAATTTTAGGGTTCCTGCTGTTACTCCTTCTGGTCTTTCTGTAGTGTTTCTTAGGACTAATACTGGTTTTCCCATTGCTGGTGCTTCTTCTTGTATTCCTCCACTATCGGTTAGGATTAAGTAGGAATGATTGATAAAATTGTGAAAGTCAAATACATCAAGTGGTTCAATTAGTTTAATTCGCTCTTGTTTATCAAATAGCTTTTCTACGGTTTTTCGAATTTCTGGATTTTTGTGCATTGGATAAATTACTACAACTTCTTTATGTTCTGTTATAATTCTTTTTACTGCACGAAAAATATTTTCTAATGGTTTTCCTAAGTTTTCTCTTCTATGTGCTGTTAATAGAATGATTTTTTTCTCTTTTAATTCCGCTAAAATGTCATTATCATAGTCCTCTTGTACCGTTGTTTTTAGTGCATCAATCGCTGTATTTCCTGTAATAATAATACTTTCTTCTTTTTTATTTTCTTTTATTAAATTTCCCTTTGTCTCTTTGGTTGGAGCAAAATGTAAGTCTGCTAAATTACTTACCATTTGCCTACTCATTTCTTCTGGATATGGTGCATATTTGTGGTAAGTTCTAAGACCTGCTTCTACATGTCCAATTGGAATTTGCCTATAATATGCTGCAAGAGCTGCTGCAAAAGTCGTTGTTGTATCACCATGTACTAAAATAATATCTGGCTCTGCTTGTAACAGTATTTCTTCCATTCCTTTTAACACTCGTACTGTAATATCTGTTAAAGTTTGATTCTCTTGCATAATATTTAGATCATAATCTGGTACAATATCAAATGCGGTTAATACTTGATCTAACATTTGTCTATGTTGTCCCGTAACACATACAATAGGTATTGTTTCCTCTCTTTTTTCTAATTCTTTTATAACGGGTGCTAATTTAATTGCTTCTGGTCTTGTCCCAAAGATTACCATTACTTTTATCATTTTTTTCCTCTTTCTTTTTTTATTTTAAAGATATATCGTATATTGCTACTAAAAAACCTCTTCAATCTACTTGGCTCAGTGGTAATTCTGTATAGCCATTCTAAGTTTAACTTCACAAAAAAGCTTGGTGCTCTTTTTTTTGCTCCACTAATAACGTCAAAACTTCCCCCCACACCAACAAAAATTCCTTTCTCAAATTTCTCGTAATACTTACTAATTAATTTTTCTTGTCTTGGAATTCCAAGTGCTACTAAAACAACATCTGGCTGTTTTTCTAACATATCTTCAAATACCTTGTCTTTATCCTCCACATAGCCATCGACTGCTCCTAAAAGCTTCACATTTGGATAATCTTTTCTAATGGTTTCCTTCATTTTTTCGATGACTTCTGGTTTTGCTCCTAATAAGTATATACTTTTTTTAAGTTCATTGCAATAGGATAATAGCTTAATTGCTAAATTTACTCCTAGTACTCGATGTTCTAAATCCATTTTTAGAAGTTTCGCTCCTTTAATGACACCAATCCCATCTGCTACAATGCTTGTCTGTGGGTTTAATAAAATATCTCGAAATTCATCATCTTTTTCTGCAAACATCAAAGTTTCTGGGTTTGCTGTTACAATAAATTTCTTTTCTTCTTGGACTAAACTTTGTTTCATTTTTTCAAAATATTCGGTTTCTGGTAAATTTTCTATTTTTTCAAAATATTCTCGCATTTGTGGTTCTCCTATTATTTGGTTATTTCGTGGGTATTATATCATTGATTCATTGATTTTTCAAATTTTTATTTTCGGACGAGCAATGCTCGCCCCTACAAGCCTAAAACCATTTTCAGTACCACCAATAAAATAACTCCGAGGAACTCCTAAAATTCCTGTAAATATTGCAGTTATATAATTAATTCCAATATGAAATTCAAATAAGCCCCCAATTAGATTAATGACATACAGCATAAGGGCTCCCATGCATGAATTTAATACTAATTTTAAAATACTTTTAATTGGCAAAATAAAAATCCTACCAAAAAGAAATAAAAAACAAATACATGCAATGTATATGATAATGGTATTGGTTTCCATTGAAAATCACCTCGTCCTTTTACCATCCTATGACACTGCATGTACGAATATTCTTGTTTTATTTTGTTTTCTTAATTCCTTACCTACCTTCAAACGTTTTCATTATATGATTTTTTAGTTTTTATCTATTTTCAACTTCTTTTATCATTTTTTATCTATTTATCCTGCTTCGATTTCTTCATTATATTGCTTTTTTCGAATTTCAATTTCTTTTATCATATCAATCATAACACCATTTTTCTTGGCCTTTTTTAATAAGTAATTTAACTTTGATTGATTGGCTTTTATTTGATATAAGTAGTAATCAATTAAATCTCCTTCTGCAAATTCGTAATTTCTATTCGAATCTCTTAAGTCTTGTTTGGTTTTAATAATGCATTTGATTAATTCGACATCTAATTCCTCATCAGTTTTTTCGATTAGTTTCTTTTCTTTCACAAATTCTTCATGCATATCCCAATTCATTCCCTTCTTCATTAACTTTAGAGGTACTGTATTGTTTTAAACGGTAATATTCTCCTCTTTTCTTAATATTTACCGTTAGTATATGCACTTTTTTCCAAAATATTCTTTTAATGAACTATTTGGTATAGAAGAATTCCAATGCTTTGAATAATAAATAAGTTTAAAGCATTCGAAGTTAATAAATTATTGGTTGCTTCAATGACTCCTAAATGTTCCCTACTTTCTAACTTATGATGTTTTTGTGATTCAAAAAAGGTAATTAATTCTGGAATACTTGTGATAAAGCCTAATGCAATTCCTACGATTACTTGTGGAATCGAAAAATGCACACATAAATTTTCTAGTGTGTTACTTAATGCGTTTCCTACAATAAATAAACATATTCCTGTTAGTAGTAAATAAATCGAATATTTTACAATAATTTTCTTTTTACCTCTTATCCATTTTGCTTCTTCTTCAATTTCTGCTAATTCACTATTTACTTCGCTTTCTAAATAGAGTTTGTGCGTATTATGATTAATATAGTAAAAAAGAAAGAAAAGACCTATTAGTAAAAACGCTACAAACGCATTTACTTCTAGTTTTGTTACAACAAGTCCAATGGAAATCAAAATCGTGAATACAACTAGCACTAAATCAATCGTTAATGCTCTGTTTCTTAATACTTTTCCATTGTTATTGATCCTCACACTCACAATATATTGTATTAGGTTAATCACATTTGAACTTAAAATGTTATAAATACTTGTCCCAATTAACCCTGTAACCGATGCAAAACTAACACTTAATAATTCTGGTACAGAGGTAGCAATTCCTGCCAAATTTCCTACTGTTTTTGCTTTTAGATTAATACTTTCTGCTAACCTTCTAAGTACTGGTACTAATATGTATTTCGAAATAACCACAATTATCAAAGAATACAAAATAAATAATACCATTTCCCATAATAAACTCATACCCATTTCCTCCTCTTGCTATTGATGATAAATAGAGTATTTACCATTTTTGTGAATCTAATCTTTTTTCTTTGCCATCATTATATCATTTTTATGTCGTATATAGTCGATTTTTTTATGAATATCTATTTCTTTTTTCGGAAATACTTTTGGTACAAGTATATCTGTAAAGAAGGAGGCTTTTTCATTGATTCGAAAAGTAGAAATTAGTAATGTAGATACTTCTAAACTTCCTGTGCTTTCTAATGAAGAAAAAAATGCATTGTTTATTAAGATTAAAGACGGAGACCTAGAAGCAAGAGAACGATTTATTCATGGAAATTTAAGGTTAGTATTAAGCGTATTGCAACGTTTTAGCGGTCGATGTGAAAACATGGACGATTTATTTCAAGTTGGTTGTGTCGGCTTGATTAAATCTATCGACAATTTTGATTTATCTTTAAATGTTCAATTCTCGACCTATGCCGTTCCTATGATTATTGGAGAAATTAGAAGATATCTTCGCGACAATAACCCCATTCGAGTAAGTCGCTCGATTCGAGACCTAGCTTATAAAGCACTTCAAGCAAAAGAAAAACTAACAAAAGAATTAAATAAGGAACCTACTGTAGAACAGATTGCAAAAGAAGTTGGTGTTCCTCGTGAAGAAATTGTTTTTAGTTTTGAAGCCATTCAAGACCCTTTATCTTTACAAGAACCAGTTTATAATGACGGCAGTGAAAGCCTATATATTATGGATCAAGTAAGTGACCACAAAGAAAGTGATGAACGTTGGGCAGATTCGCTTACCATTGAACAAGCCATGAAACGATTAAATGAACGAGAAAAAATGATTATTACCAAGCGATTTTTTGATGGGCGAACTCAAATGGAAGTAGCAAAAGAAATTGGTATTAGCCAAGCACAGGTGTCAAGGTTAGAAAAAGATGCCATTGGTAGGATTAAGAAATTGTATAAATAAGACAGGGCTTACCCTGTCTTACTCATAATGTCTTTTTTCATTTTGCTTATAATCTTTTTTTCTAATCTTGAAATATAACTTTGTGAAATTCCTAACATGTCTGCTACTTCTTTTTGTGTTTTTTCATTTCCACTGATGAATCCAAAGCGTAGCTCCATAATGTTTTTTTCGCGGTTGTTTAGTTTTTGCATAGAAGCTCTTAAGAGCTTCTTATCTACCTCGTCCTCTATGGCTCTGGAGGTAACATCTCCGGTCTGTTCCTAAGATATCGGAAAGCAGTAATTCGTTTCCATCTCCATCTTGATTTAGTGGTTCATCAATCGAAATTTCTCCTTTTAGTTTGTTGCTTCTTCGTAAATACATTAATATTTCATTTTCAATACAACGAGAGGCATAGGTCGCAAGCTTTATGTTTTTATCCGTATTGAAGGTATTAATAGCTTTCATAAGTCCTATGGTTCCAATGGAAATTAAATCTTCAATACCAATTCCTGTATTTTCAAATTTTTTGGCAATATATACCACTAATCTTAAATTTCTTTCTACTAGCGTTTTTCTTACCGATTCATCACCAGAGGCAAGTTTTGCTAATATTTCCTCTTCCTCTTCTTTCTCTAATGGTGGTGGTAAGGTTTGGCTTCCCCCTATATAAAAAATCGGAGTTTCTTCAATTTGTTCACTGTTTTTATCCATATACTTTACATATATGGTATTAATTCGCTCCTTTAAGAGTTGCAAAATGTTCATAATTCCCACACCTTTCTATAATATCGATTCCAACAAGCCCTGTATAGGCTCCATTTTTGGTTAAATTCTTTTCATATATTCCTATCATGACATCTTTTAAGTTTTCCGTTCTCTCTTCTGTTTCAATCTCTATTCCATCACTTAAAAAAGCAAGTAGCAATCCATTTTGTTTTCCGAGAGAAGAAAATGGAATCATTCGAAATTTTAACTGATATTCTGTTGGCATCTTAGCCAAAATATCGCTTTTTTTCCCTTCTAAAATTTCGCCAATATGAAGGAGTAATTCCCTTGGTAATATTTCCTCTAATTCCACCGCTTCAACCACAATAACAGGCATTCCACTAATTGGGTCTTTTAATAAATTTCCTGTATCGATAAAGGCTTTTATCGTTTTTGTTTTTTGTCCTATATGAAGGGTTAAATTACAAAACATATCTTTTTTAGAAAGCCTTCCCTTTACTACTTTAAAAGCAATCGTTACAATGACAAAACCTACAATTCCACCAAGAAGAGCTATTTTTATTGGATACGTTCCTGTTAATACCCCATTTCTTATTAAAATATCTTGCGGTCTAATAAAATAAAGAAGGGCAAATGCACATCCTCCAAAAGCAAAGGATACCAAATAAAACAAAACCAGTTGTTTTGCAAGTTGTTTCACATTAGAGGAACGAAATGCAATATATACCATCGTGACAGATAACAGCACTTTCAATATAAAATTAGAATATATTGTGGGTACCGAAGCAAATGTCAACACTGAATAAATTCCACCTAAAATGCTTGCCAAAAAAATTCGAACCCCTTTTATCTTGGTTTTGATAATCAGTCCAGTAGCAAACAATATAATATAGTTCATGCACAAATTCTCTAGTAAAATAATATCTAAATATATTGTCAAGCCACCCTCCCCCTTTTTGCTCTGTATTGTTTTTTAATTGTACAACGTTTCTTTTAAAAAATGTGTCAAAACCTAGGGTAGAAAAAAAGAAATAATCGAGCATTTTCGATTATTTCTTTAAGTTATTTCTTTTATTTGATTTCTATTTTCCCATTCCCTTATTTTTTCTTAAGAAAGATGGAATGTCTAATTCATTTGGATTTGAAGTACTTTCGGTTGAGGTTGGGATGGAGTTCATTTTTTTATCCCATACTTTTGCTACTTTATCAACAACTCCTATGGTTGAAATTGGTGATTC
>CAOKNG010000042.1 GCA_948470025.1 uncultured Clostridium sp.
TTCTTTCAAGTAATTTCTTTCTATTATTTTCATATAAAATCACCTCGAAATTATTATAGCACTCATTTCGCAAAAAGTAAATTTTTTTAATTTTGCGAAATGCAAACTTATATTATTGTATTCACTTTATTTTATTATACTATATTTTAATTTCGAATTTTACATTTTCCCTTCTTTTAGTATGCTCCCATTTCTTTCGTTTATGAAAATAGTTTATACCAACCCGTCTTCTTGATAGGTTATCACATTTTCAGAAACATTTCAACCTTGTTTTATCACATTTTTCGATTCTTTGTTCGTTATGCCATACAAATTCGTGATTTTTTCACATTTTTTGTGTCAATTTTCGTGATTTTTCCACGTTTTTTATTTTTGTTTCTTCTTTTCTTTCCAAATTTTACTCCCTACAAATTTCTCCGAAAAAACAGTTGTAAATCCTTTTGGTTTATGGTATTATTTTAAAAGTTAATAAAGAGATACAAATTTGGAGGAATGGCTTTGGAAAAGTTAGTAATTACGGGTGGTACCCCTTTAAAGGGAGAAATTACCATTAATGGTGCAAAAAATGCAGCTGTTGCAATTTTGCCTGCTGCTTTGTTGATAAATGGGGTAACCACGATTGAAAATTTACCTCATATTAGTGATGTAAAATTACTATGTGAGATTATCGAAGAGCTTGGTGCTAAGATTACTTGGACTGGGAAAAATACAATTACAATTGATGCTAGAAATATTTCTTGTACTCGTGCACCGATTGAACTAACAAGGAAGTTTCGTGCTTCTTATTATTTAATTGGTGCCCTTCTTCGGACGTTGTGGTGATGTTCAAGTAGGTATGCCCGGACGGTTGTAAGCTTGGTGCAAGACCAATCGACCAACATATTAAAGGGTTTGAAGCTCTTGGTGCAAAAGTTGAAGTTGGACAAGGAAATATTACTGCTACTTGTGATAAGTTAGTAGGAACCAATATTTATATGGATATTGTATCGGTAGGGGCTACTATTAATGTAATGCTTGCTTCGGTACTTGCAAAGGGGACTACTATTATTGATAATCCTGCCAAAGAACCTCACATTGTAGATGTTGCAAACTTTTTAAATGCCATGGGAGCTGATGTTCGTGGTGCTGGAACTGATGTGATTAAAATTAATGGTGTGGAAAAATTAGAAGGAAATATTACCTATTCTGTTGTTCCAGACCAAATTGAAGCTGGTACCTTTATGCTTGCAGCAGTAGCTTCTCGTGGTGATTTAGTCATTCGAAACTGTACCACAAAACATTTAGAATGTATTAGTGCCAAAATAGTTGAAATTGGTGCCCATGTGGAAGAACTTGATGGTGATACTCTTCATGTATGGTGTGATAAAAGACCAAATAAAGCGAATATAAAGACCCTACCTTACCCTGGTTTTCCAACGGATTTACAACCTCAAATGGGGGTAGTGCTTGCAACTGCTTTTGGAAATAGTATTATTAACGAAAGTATTTGGGAATCGCGTTTTCAATATACGGATGAGTTAAATAAAATGGGAGCTCATATTACCGCACAAGGAAAGACAGCTATTTTTGAGGGTGTAGAGTCTCTATACGGTGCTCCTGTTTATGCAACAGACTTACGTGCTGGTGCTGCACTTATTATTGCGGGAATTTGTGCAAATGGCATAACCGAAGTATATAATTTAGAACACATTGACCGTGGTTATGAGGATATTGAAGAAAAATTTAGAAGTATTGGTGCAAAAATCGAACGTGTAAAAGAATGAGAACCCCCAGTCACTCCGTGACAGCCCCCTTGTTAAAGGGGCTTTTCTGTAGGTACTCTGAAGTTTTTATGCAATAAGTACGCACAAAAAGATAGCGTAACGGAGCCTTTTGGTATACCTTCGTAAACTCTTTTAATAATTAATGAAGCAAAGGATGAATGAAAAGATGTTGAAGTTTTCAAGTTTATATAGTGGTAGTACAGGAAATAGTTTGCTTGTTCAAAGTGAGCATAGTAATGTTTTAATTGATAGTGGTGTTAGTGCAAAAAAAATCGTGGAAGGTTTAGAACAAGTTGGTGTTTCTGCTAATGATATTGATGCCATTTTAGTCACACATGAACATTCTGACCATGTTCAAAGTTTAGCAACCATTTCAAAAAAGTTTGATATTCCTGTGTATGCTAACCGAAATACTTGGGAAGCAATGCCAGATAAGAAAGATAAAATTGAAGAAAAAAACCAACACATATTTGTTACTTCTGACCATTTTGAGATTGGCGATTTACTGGTTCAGCCATTTGCCATTCCTCACGATGCCGCTGAACCTTGCGGGTTTACTTTTTCTTGTCAGGAAGAAAAAATTGGGATTGCAACTGATATTGGACATATGACCAATGAAATTATGGGTAGCTTAGAGGGAAGTCAGTTTTTGTTATTGGAATCGAATTATGAGCCTGAAGTATTAAAATGTTCTCGTTATCCTTATTTATTAAAAACTAGAATTGCTGGACCAAATGGGCATTTATCGAACCAGTTAGCAGGACAAACCATTGCAAAATTAGTTGGTTCTGGTTTAAAAGAGGTTATGCTTGGACATTTGAGTAAGGAAAATAATTTTCCAGAACTTGCTTTAAAGTCGGTATGGGAAGAATTGCATTTTGTTGGAATTGATGATACCGCACTTCCTATTCACGTTGCTAGTAGAATTTCTCCAACAACTATGGAACAAGTATATTCTTCTTTTGATATGGCACATTAAGGAAATATAAAAAGGAGGTATTATGCTTTCGATTGATATTGTTTGTATTGGAAAATTAAAAGAAGCTTATTTAAAAGATGCGATAGCAGAATATAGTAAACGTTTATCAAAATATTGTCATATGCAAGTAATAGAATTATCCGATGAAAAATTACCTACAAAATTAAATGCTTCTGTTATTTCAGAGATTAAACAAAAAGAATCAAACCGTATGTTAGAACATATTAAAAAGGATTCGTATGTTATCTGCTTAGATTTAAAACGGAAAAGAATATTCGAGTGAAGAATTTTCGAAAAAAATTGATGATATTGCTTTACATGAAAATAGTAGCATTACGTTTGTAATTGGTGGTACCTTAGGTTTGAGCCACGAAATCTTAGCATATGCAAATGAAAAAATTTGCTTTTCAAAAATGACATTTCCTCATCAATTAATTCGTGTATTTTTATTAGAACAATTATTTCGTGCCTTCAAAATCTCAAAAGGCGAGACATATCATTGGTAAGAACCTTTTAAGAATCAATTTTGTATTTTGTATAAATCTTCTTCTATTGGTAAAACTATCAATATTAGGAGGTTTTTTTATGAAAAATTCTTATTGGATAGATTCTGTTTCTTTACCTGATTTTCCAGAGTTAAAACATAATTTAATTACTGACGTTTGTATTGTTGGTGGTGGAATTACTGGTCTTTCGACTGCTTATTATTTGACAAAACAAGGTTATCAAGTTTGTGTATTGGAAAAAGACAGATTGGCTCATCATGCCACTCGGTAATACAACCGCTAAAATTACATCACAGCATGGGCTTTTTTATGATTATCTGCTCCATACTTTTGGGCTTGAGTTTGCAAAAAGTTATCTTGATGCAAATGAAGAAGCCATTCGAAATATTGATAACATTATTACAGAGGAAAACATTGAATGTGATTTTGAATGGCAGGATTCTTTTGTGTATACTGATTTAGAAGAAGAAGTCATTAAAATAAAAAACGAAGTCGCTAGTGTGAATTCTCTTGGATTTCCTGCAAAATTCGTAGAAGACATTCCTCTTCCCTTTTCTACTTTGGCAGCAATTCAGTTTCCAAAGCAAGCACAATTTCATCCTCTTAAATATATCCATGGTCTTGTGAATTGCATTGTAAATGCCTCTGGTCAAATTTATGAAAATACCAAGGTTTATGATGTCCACAAAAAAAGAGATTTTTACGAAGTAAAAACAACTAACCATACCATTCGAGCTAAATATGTAGTGCTTGCATGCCATTACCCTATTATAAATGCACCTGGGTTTTACTTCTTAAAAATGTACCAAGAAACCTCTTATTTGATTGGTTTTACTACCAATAATAAACCTTTTGAGGGTATGTATATTAATACTAAGTCTCCTATTTGCTCCCTACGCACTGTTCCTTATGGTGATGGACGTCTTACCATTATGGGTGGCTCTGAGCATAAGACTGGTACAAAAGAAGATGTATCCGATTGTTACCAAAATTTAGAAGCAAGAGCAAAAGAGCTCTACCCTGATGCAAAAATTCTATATCGCTGGAATACGGAAGATTGTATTTCTTTGGACAAAATCCCCTATATTGGTGAATTTTCGGAACTCATGCCACATATGTATGTTGCAACTGGATTTAAAAAATGGGGAATGACAACTTCTAATATTGCTGCTAATATTATTTGCGATATGATTATGGAAAAAGAAAATCCTTATGCCAGTACGTTTAAGTCTACAAGATTTCATCCCATTCAAAATGGAACAGAGTTTGTAAATATGTTAAAACAAACAAGCACTTCTCTTGTCCTTGATAAATTTAAAATTCCAGAAGATACTTTAGCTTCTATTGCGAAAGATGAGGGGAAAATTGTGGAAGTAGAAGGAACAAAACTTGGCATTTATCGTGATAACGATGGAAAATATTTTGCCCTACGTCCCATTTGCACTCATTTAGGTTGCGAACTTTCTTGGAATAATTTAGATAAAACTTGGGATTGCCCTTGTCATGGTTCTAGATTTCATTATACTGGAAAATCTCTGTATTCTCCAAGTGTTAAAGATATTGAATTAATTTCTTTGTAACCTTCAAAGAGGTCGATGCCTTCATCGACCTCTTCTTGTTTCTTGTTTTTGTCTGTGGAGCAATGTAAACATCGACCCTTGTTACATTTTTCGTAATCGTAATGCGTTTAGAATTACTGTAATACTGCTAAATACCATAGCAATACTTGCTAACATTGGGTTAATCGAAATTCCAATTGGTTTTAGTACCCCCATGGCAATAGGTATCATAAAACAATTATAGAAAAATGCCCAGAATAGATTTTGTTTGATGTTTCTAAGTGTTTTTTTACTAATATTCATTAAACGAATGATACTGTTTAAATCATTTTTGGTTAAAATGACATTCGAAGAATCCATAGCAATATCGGTTCCACTATGCACACTAACTCCAATATCTGCACTCGCTAAGGCAGGGCTATCGTTTATTCCATCTCCACACATCATAACAAATTTATTTTCTTGTTTTAGTTTTCGAATGATATTGGTCTTTTCCAAAGGCACTACATTGGAAATCACTTTATGAATTCCTATTTCTTTTGCTATTTTTTCTGCGGTTTCTTTATGGTCTCCTGTTAGCATAATGGTTTCAATGTTTCGATTGGTTAATTCTTTTACTACTTCTTTTGCTTCTTTTCTTACTCGGTCTCTTACTCCAATCATCGCAATAATTTCCTTTTTACTCACTACATAAACAATGCTATTTCCATCTTTTGCAAGTTTTTTCTCATCTTCTTTGTGTGGATTTCCAATATGATACTTTTCTAATATTTTTGCATTTCCCAATATGATTTCTTCTTGTTCAACTGTTGCAGTCATTCCAAAACCTGCTATATTTTCAACATTTTCCACATTTCGTACTGGTATTTTCTTTTCTTCTAGGTAATCGGTAAATGCTTTCCCAATTGGATGAGTCGATTTACTTTCGATACTTCCTACTAGTTGCAATAATTCCTCTTCCTTTTGTGAAGTATAATTCATTATTTGTGCTATTTTTAATGTTCCATAGGTTAAGGTTCCTGTTTTATCAAATACAACGGTATCTACTTTTCCCGCATTTTCTAATATTTCACTTTTCTTAATTAGGATTCCGCTTTTCAATACATCGTCCTTCACTAATCACAATGGCAAGTGGAGTAGCAAGCCCTAAACTACAAGGACACGCAACAACAAGTACTGTAACAAATGCCAAAATAGCATTTTCAACCCCTTGCCCTATTATGAGATAAGTAAGGAAGGTAAGAATGGCAATTATAATGACAAATGGTACAAAATAGCCAGATACCTTATCTGCTACTTTTGCAATTGGTGCCTTTTGGTTGCTTGCTTCTAATACCAATCTTACAATTTCTGATATTGTAGATTCTTTTCCAATTCTTTGGGCTTTATATTCGATGTATCCATCATAATTTAGACTTCCTGCAATTACATTGTCTCCTACTTCTTTCGTAACAGGCTTACTTTCTCCTGTAATAAAGGCTTCGTCAAAGTGGGCTTTTCCAAAAATAATTTCCCCATCTACTGCAATTTTTTCTCCTGGTTTTGAAATAACAATATCCCCTTTTCCGAATTTCATCTAAAGTTACTTGTGTTTCTTTTCCATTTCTTTTAAGAACTGCGGTATTTGGTGTCATTTTTACTAATTTTTGTATGGATTCTTTTGTTTTGTCTTTACTAATACCATCAATATAACGTCCAAGTTTAATAAAATAAATTACCATGCTTGCTGATTCAAAATACAAATTCATTACTTCATGATGGTTGCCTTGTAGTACCAAATACATATTGTATAAACTATATCCAATACTAGTAAGAACACCAATTGCTACTAAAGTATCCATGTTTGGTGTTCGATGAATGAGATTTTTATATCCATGTTTCAAAATATCCCATCCATAAAAGCAAAAACCAATTGTGATGACCAGCAAACTAACCATATAGTTGGTTGAATTTGTATGAGGATTAAAGAAATCAAGAGTTGGTAGATTTACCATATGTCCCATTGCAATATACATCAGTATAATTGCTAATATCGTAAAAAGAATCAATAACATTTTTTCTTTTTTTGTTTTTTGTTCTATTGTTATTTCTTTAAATTCTCCTAAACTTTTAAAACCTGCTTGTTTGATAAATTCCTCTAATTTTTCCTGTTTTAAAATTTTTTCATCATACTCTATGGTCGTATTTGCCATAACAAGATTAACGGAAGCATTGTAAATCCCATTTTGCTTGTTTAAATATTTTTCAAGTCCATTTGAACAAGCACTACAAGTCATTCCTTCTACCCCTAAAATAATTTTCTTCATCTCTTAATCTTCCTTTACTTCAAAACCAATATCTTCTATTTTTTCTTTGATGATATTTTTATCAATTTTTCTATCTGCCTTAATAAGAACGGTTCCATCACTGTGGTTTGCCATTACTTCTTTTACCCCCTCTATCGTAGTTAGGCTGTTTTCTACTCTTTTTTCACAACCTCCACAAACCATTCCATTTACCTTCATTTTCATTTCTTCCATAATTAATTTTCCTTCCTTTTTATTTATTAAATTTTTTAAATAAGCTTATTAGTTCATCAATTATTTCTAATTCACCATTTTCTAAATCTCTTGTTACACAAGAATATAAGTGATTTTCTAATATATGATTGGATAAACTTTTCACTGAATTTTCAACAGCAGATAACTGAATTAAAACATCATTACAATAACGATTCTCTTGTATCATCTTTTTTATTCCTGTGAGTTGACCTTCTATTCTATTAATTCGATTCGTTATTATTTTCTTTTCCTCTTCACTTCTAAGTGTTTTCTTTTGGCAACATTCACTCATTTTTTTATCACCACCCATGCCATTATATACCCATTATGGTATTTTGTAAATAAGGGGGTATATGTTCTGAAATCCAGTAAATAGTGAAAAATAAAGAGTGAATAGCGAATGATACAAATGTGCTTCACACACATTGCTAAACATGGTTCACTATTAACTCTTCATTCTTTTTTGTGACTTGTTAAAGTCGCGCATCTGGTGTGCCCGGAGGGATTTGAACCCCCGATCTCGAAGTTCGTAGCCTCGCATTCTATCCAGCTAAACTACGGGCACATCTTTTTATAACAGTACTATTATACTTTCTTTTTAATGGAATTTCAAGTAATTTTAAGAAAATTTATAAAATATCTTGCAAACCTTCCATTTTTGTGCTATATTATATAGGCACAATGATTTCGAGGTGTAGCGCAGTTGGTAGCGCGCGTGGTTTGGGACCATGAGGTCGCAGGTTCGATCCCTGTCACCTCGACCATACGATAGCAATTTTCAAGGAATTGCAGAAAACTTTAAAAGTCTGAAAGGGTATTAATCAATGGATTTTGATTGATACTCTTTTTCTATGCAG
The DNA here is from genome assembly GCA_948470025.1 of uncultured Clostridium sp. Taxonomy (GTDB): domain Bacteria; phylum Bacillota; class Clostridia; order TANB77; family CAG-508; genus RGIG8482. Next base: position 8,205 of record CAOKNG010000042.1, read on the forward strand.
TTCTCAAAAATTCTATAAAAAGTTTTAAAATAGTTCTAAAATTTATGTTTTAAAAAATTTTTAGATTAATAAAAAATGTTTTAAAAAGTTCTAAAAAATTTCATAGAACTTTAAAATGCTCTTTCATCTTGGAAAGGAACAATGATGAAAGAAATAGATTATTATAAAAATAATGAAATATTAGAAAATAGTTATTATCAAATACCACAAGAATTATTTGTTAATGGCTTATATAAAGAAAAATTAAATTCAGATAGTAAGATATTATATGCTTTTTTATTAGATAGATTATCACTATCACAAAAAAATCATTGGTTTGATGAATATGGCAGAGTTTATTTAATATTTACAAGAGAAGAAGTACAAGATAAACTTTGCTTATCTGAAAAGACAGTTACAAAAGCATTTAAACAACTATCAGAAGTCAATTTAATAGCAGAAAAAAGACAAGGATTAGGAAAACCTAATTTGATTTATGTTGGTAAAATTCAACATGAAGAAATAACCACTGATATTAAACAAGAAAATTTACAAGTCTTGAACAGTAAAAACTACGGTTCTGGAGAAGTAAAAAGTACAACTCTTAATACGGAAAAATTACCTACAATCAATCCTAATAATATCAAAACTAATATAATCAATACTGATTCTATCAATCCTAAAAGTAACAAAGAATGTAT
>CAOKNG010000043.1 GCA_948470025.1 uncultured Clostridium sp.
TCATTTTTCAATTTAGACCTAAATCTCCTTATTATTTTTTCAGTTAACTTTCATATACATAGTAACATTTTTTTGAAAAAGGTTACAACTTTTTTCAAAAAATTTAAAATTTCATAAGGAACAAAATAATTTTTACCTTCATACTATGACATAAAAGGAGATATTGTATGATTAGTATTAGCTTATGTATGATTGTGAAAAATGAAGAGGATGTTATTGGTCGTTGCCTAGAATGTGTAAAAGATATTGTTGATGAAATAATAATAGTAGATACTGGTTCTACTGATTCTACCATCGAAATTGTAAAAAAATATACCAATCATGTATATCATTTTAATTGGGTAGATGATTTTTCGAAGGCTAGAAACTATGCTTTTTCAAAGGCTAGTAAAGATTATATTATGTGGTTAGATGCAGATGATGTTATTTTCGAAAATGATCTTGCCAATTTCAAACAATTAAAAAACAATTTTGATACATCTGTTGATATGGTAATGATGAAATATAATGTTGCATTTGATGAATATGATAATCCAACCCTTTCTTATTATAGAGAAAGATTAATGTCTCGTAAGAAAAATTATCAGTGGATTAGCCCTATTCATGAGGTAATTCCTCCTAGTGGTAATATCATCTATTCTGATATTGCAATTGCACATAAAAAATTACACCCTAGTGATAAAAATAGAAATTTAAGAATTTTTAATAAAATGATGATGGAAGGAATCGAACTCGATCCAAGACAACAGTTTTATTATTCTAGAGAATTATATTATAACGGTCAATACCAAAAAGCAATTGATTATTTTAATAAATTTTTAGATTCAAAACAAGGATGGTCTGAAAATTGTATTAGTGCTTGTATTGATTTAGCTGATTGCTATCAAAAAATAAAGGAGCCGGATAATGCTTTTTTCGCTTTACTTAGAAGTTTTGAATATGATAAGCCTCGACCAGAAATATGTTGCAAACTGGGAAATCATTTTTTGGAACAGAATCATATAGAACTTGCTATTTTTTGGTATGAGTTAGCTATTTCGAATAAGACTGATGTAAAAAATGGTGGATTCCATAATGCAGATTATTCTGGGTACATTCCTTATATTCAACTTTGTGTATGTTATGACAAAATTGGTGATACCCAAAAAGCAATTTTTTATAATAATAAGGCTGGTGAATTAAAGCCTAATGACAAGGCTTTTTTATATAATAAAAATTATTTTCAAGGTAATATTACTAACCAATAAAAAATACAAGCATATACTATATAGAGTAAATTTTTTCTTACTCTATACAAAGGAGGTATATGAATGAGTTTTTTTAAACATTTTAATAAAAAAAATAATAATGAAAATAATGACACAAATGAGCAAGATTATTATTACTATTATAGCTCTGCTGATTGTGATAATAACGATTGTTGTTGTCATCCTATGGGAATTACTGGAGCGACTGGCGCAACAGGAGCTACTGGTCCAAGAGGTTGTAATGGTCGTACAGGAGCCACTGGTCCTACTGGTGCAACGGGAGCTACTGGTCCTAAAGGATGTTGTTGTCCTGGGACAACCGGTCCTACTGGGGCTACTGGAGCAACTGGTGTAACCGGACCTACTGGTGAAACAGGAGCTACTGGAGCAACCGGTAGCACAGGCCCTATAGGAGATACAGGTCCTACTGGTGTTACTGGTAATACTGGTAGCACAGGTGCGACAGGAGCCACTGGTCCTACTGGTATAACAGGTGCTACTGGTAATACTGGTAACACTGGTGCCACTGGACCTACTGGTGCAATTGGTGATACCGGTGCCACCGGTCCTACTGGTGTAACGGGTGCTACTGGTAGTGCTGGTTTAGATGGTGCCACTGGAGCAACAGGTCCTATTGGTCCTACTGGTATTACTGGAGCGACTGGTCCTACTGGTGAAACTGGTGCGACAGGTGCTACTGGACCTACCGGTATTACTGGAGCAACTGGCTCAACAGGTGCAACTGGAATTGCTGGAGATATTGGTCCTACTGGTGTTACTGGTAGCACAGGAGCTACTGGACCTACTGGACCTACTGGAGCTACTGGACCTACTGGAGCTACTGGACCTACTGGAGCTACTGGACCTACTGGTATAACAGGAGCTACTGGTGAAACCGGTGCCACCGGTCCTACTGGTATTGCTGGAGCAACTGGCGCTACTGGAGCCACCGGCGAAACAGGAGCTACCGGACCTACTGGTGCATCTGGTTTAGACGGTGCCACTGGCGCTACTGGTGTAACAGGAGCCACTGGTGCGACTGGTCCTACTGGTGTTACTGGAGCAACAGGTGCTACTGGAGCTACTGGAAGCACTAGTATTATACCTTTAGCATCAGGATTGCCAATATCGCTTACAACCATTGCTGGTGGTTTAGCTGGTATACCTGCATTTATAGGATTTGGTTCTTCTGCTCCTGGACTTACCCTTTTGGGTTCTAGCATTGATCTTACTAACCCATCTGGAACTTTATCTAACTTTGCTTTTTCAATGCCTAGAGCAGGAACCATCACATCTTTAAGTGCTTATTTTAGTACAACTGCTGCTTTATCACTTCTTGGTTCTAGCATTACAATTAGAGCCCAATTGTATGTATCAAATACACCTAATAATGTATTTACTCCAATACCAGGAGCTATTGTAAATCTTTCTCCTGCACTTTCTGGAACAATATCGATTGGTACCATCAGTAGCGGAATCACAACAGGGCTATCAATTCCTGTTACTGCTCAGTCACGTTTACTAATGGTATACTCTGCTCAAGCTAGCGGTCTTTCTGTAATAAACACCGTAGTTGGCTATGCAAGTGCTGGAATAGAAATATCATAATCATTATAAGCATTTTTTAGAATAATCTATATAAAACATCCCTACAAATGCAGTCTGTGCATGTAGGGATGTTTTGTTATTTTATCTTTTAACTACTTGCTTATAAAATTCGTATTATTTTTCTATTCTCTTTCTAATATACGTTTCTAATATATCAATTGTTTCTACAACACCTAGTTTTGATGTATCAACGCATAAATCATAGTTATCTCTATCCCCCCAAGTTTGAGAAGTAAAGCGATTATAGTATTCTGCTCTTTCCTTATCGGTTTGTTTTATTTTCTTTTCTGCTTTCGCCTCATTTAGCTTTTCAAATTTTACTTTTCGATTAACTTTAAATTCCATATCTGAAGAGTAGATAAATAATTTGATTACATTTTGTTTGTCTTTTAAAATATAATCCGAGCATCTTCCAATAATAATAGAGCTTTCCCCTGTATTGTATAAATCTTCAATGACTCTTGCTTGTTTTAAGAATAAGTTATCCTCTGCACTAATCGGTGAAACTTCATTATTGGTTGAAAATACATAATTCGTAGCAAAACTGTACCAAAAGCTTGATTTTTGCTTTTCATCTACTTTTTCTAGCATTGTCATATCAATATGGTAATCTTCTGAAACTTTTGCTAAAAGTTCATTATCATAACATTTTATATGAAGTCTTTTGGCTAGCTCTTGGCCAATGTATTTTCCACCACTACCAAATTCTCTACCAATTGATATTACAAAATGGTCTTGTTTTGTTTGGGTTTGTTTTTCTACTACAGTATTGTCTTCCTCTGTTGTCTCTTTTGCTAGTTTGCTAATCTTTCTACATTCTACTGTAGCAAATATAACAGTAACAATAAATGCTCCTATATCAGATACTGGTCCTGCCCATAACATCGTATATAAATTTCCACATAGTCCTAAGATACATACTCCTGGCACAAGTAATATAACATCTCTCATTAAAGATAATGTCATTGCTTTATATGGTTTATCAATGGATTGTAAGAAGATACAACTTGCTTTTTGAATACAGCAAAGTAGTATTCCTCCTAAATAAATTCGGAAGGATAAGCATGCATATTCCTTATAAAAAGCTAAGTCATTTGCATATCCTCCGAATAAATTCACAATAAAACTTGGAGCAAATTCAAATAGTAACATTGATACAATACCAATGACGATATTCGCAATCATAATTAATTTATATGTTTCTAATACTCTCTTATATTTTTTAGCCCCATAGTTAAATCCAATAATTGGTTGTCCTCCTACTGCAACACCTAAACTAAATGCCAACACGATTGCAAATATCTTAAATACAATTCCTAAAGCACCTCCAGCATCTGTTGCATTTGCACCACCAATGGTTCCTACTACATTATTAGCAACAATGGTAATAATTGCAATTGATACTTGGGTAATAAAGCTAGATATACCAAGCTTTAATAGTTTCCCTAATACTTTCGTGTCTATTTTAAAGCATTCTTTTTGTAATTTCATTAACTTGGGTTTTCTAAAATAGAAAGCACACAAAAGTGCAGATACAATTTGTCCAGTAATTGTTGCAATTGCTGCACCTCTAACACCTAGGTTAAATCCAAAAATAAGAATTGGGTCAAAAATTAAATTAATGACTGCTCCGAACAATTGTCGAAATCATAAAATAACCTGGTGCTCCACTAGCACGAATAATCGATGCCATACTTGATGCAAACATGTAAAATGGTGTACCACATAAGATAATTTTATAATAAATTTCTGTAAACTCCTTACATCTTTCATCATATCCATTTACCCCTAATACACTAAGGATTGGTTTCATAAAAACAAAACCTACTACGACTAATACAATACTAACTAAAATCACTGCAACAATTGCATTTCCAACACTTTTATTGCTCGTTTTTTCATCTTTAGCACCAAGAGAAATGCTAAATAATGTTGCTACACCATCTCCTATTAGCTGAGCAATTGCCAATGCTACAACAGTAAATGGAAATACCAAAGTGGTAGCCATAATTCCTGCGGTTCCTGCACTACTATTCCCTATAAATATTTGGTCAACAATATTATAAAGAGCACTTACTAACATGGCAAGTACACAAGGAACCCCAAATTTTAGTAGTAATTTTTTAATTGGCGCATTTGTTAAGTAAAAATTTTCATTTGATTCATTCATAAAATCAATACCTCCTTAAATTTTGGACAAAAAAAATAGCATAGAAACCCTTTTGTCGGATTTCTACGCTTTGTTTTGCTGTCCATGACTTACACATTATACAAAATTTTCTCTTATTTTGTCAAGAATAAAATTCGATTTTTTGTTTTTTAAATTTTAACGTTATCCATTTCTATTACCCTTTTATATTCATCCCTACAAATAATCCCTTTTTTCCCAATTAAATTAATAATTCTAACATTTTCGTTTTTGATTGCACTTCGTATTTCTTTATAAGTTTTCCCTAGCATTTTCGCCTCATATTGTTTTTTTATTTCAAATATGGGCTCATATTCTAATTGGTCTACGTTTATTTGGTAATCATAAATATGAATACCGCAAAATGCTTTTGATTGGATTCTTGTTTTTCGGTTCATATCAATGATTATTGCATATGGATTTATATTAAATTGGTTTAAGAAGGTTTCTTGGCAATCTAAATTTATGATTATTTTCGATTTTGAGAGGCTTTTTCGTTTATTGTTTGTAATTTGACATGCCATTCCAAAATTTGTTTCTAACTCATTTTCAAGTCTTGTAAACTGTCCTATATTGGGTGTTACAATTTGTATTCTTTTTACCTTATTCGCAAGCTCCATGATGATTTTTACTGTATGACTTGTTTGGTTTTCTACTAATATCGTAATTTCTTGCTTGTGTGGTTCTTCTTGTAACATCTTACACAAATATTGAATCACTTCTGGTAAAAGGTCATTTACAATTCCATTTCCCTCTACCAATGCTAATTTTGATGAAATTAATGCTTTTTTTAATCCTTCTATTCCCTCTAAATAGTTTGACAACACAATTGGTAAATCAATACGCAAAAAGACTTTTTGTAATAAAGCTAATTTTATCTTTGAAAATCTTTTTATTTCTCGATATGGTAAAACACAGATTCCATTTTCCTTTATCGTTACCACACAAAATATTTTTTTCAAAAACAAAATCCCTTTTTTCAAAAAGTCTGGCAATTTGCTATTTTCCTTAAAAACTTCGTTAATATTATTTAATTCTTTTACATAGATTGTACGAATTTCTTCCACCACCTAATGAACTCTTTTGGTTCATTATATGATGGTTCTAATTATAATATTCTACTTGATAAATCCAGTCTTGTGCAATTTGAGTTGGAATAGGCTCTTGCTCTACCGCTTTTGCAAATTTCACCTTTGGTTTTGCTTTCCCATGATAATCACTACCACCTGACATATATCGCTTGTTCTCCTTGCAAAAGTCAATTAAAAATTTACTTTGTTCTTTGGTAAAATTCGAATGACAACATTCAATCCCGTCTAAATCAAATTTTTTTATCATACTTGTTACTGTTTCTTCGTGATTTTCTAATGGATATTCATATAAATGTGCCAAAAATGCTAATCCATTTGCCTTATGAATTTCATCAATTACTTCTTGCATTTTCGGATAATCCTTTATTTCATCAATATAAAAAATAGATTTTGGATTACTTTGGGCTTCACGATAAAATGGCATATGCATACTAATTCCATTTCTTTTTAAAATCTCTTCGTTCCTTACATCTTTCCATAATTCTCTTTCAAAAGTGGCCGCCGCATATTCTAATTTTCCTTCTGAAATTTGTAAAGATGGATTAAAAAATAGTCCTATTTGTTTTCCTTTTTTCTTAATATATTCTAGATAATTCGATTGAATCTCATAGAATTTCTGAAAGGTCGTAATATAGCCAGATTGTTGCATTATAGAACGATTAAAACCATATGCTAAAATTTCAACTGCCAAATGTTTATATACACACTTTAATTCTGCTCCAACAATTAATTTCCCCTTAAAATAGTCGCTTACATAAATTGAATCTAATTCTTCATAAGCACTAATTTGATTATGATCTGTAATTGAAAGAAAATCCAATTTTTCCTCTTGTCCTTTTTGCAATATTTCTATTGGATTATAGTCACCATCTGAATGAGTTGTATGAATATGTAAATCAATCACTTCTTTTTCTCCTTGTTAAAACTCTTCTACCATTAATTTTGCATAATAGTCTGGATTAAATTCTTCATCATATGGAATTTCATCAAATATTTCTGGCATTTGTTCTTTGAAATATTTTAGCAATGGAATCATTACTTGACGAATGGCTGGATGAACGTGATTATTGGCTCTTAAAGAGAAAATATGCTTCCATTCACGAATGTTCGCAGTCATTGTATATTCAGCAGCTGTAGAATGTGGTAATAGGTTTCTACACATATCTGTTGTTGCTCCTAATTCTTTCATTTTGATATATCCATTTTCTGCCTCTTGCATAGTTTTCTTCCATACTTCATACATTTCTTTATCTTCTATATAAACAGGGTTCATAAAAGAAACTTCATTTCCATATTTATCTTTATTATAACTACAATATCTTGTTGATTCTACCGAAAAACTTGCGAAACGATGTCTTGTTAAATCTTTATAAGACCCAATATCATTATAAATTCGAACCGTTACTTTTTCATGTTCTAATACCGATTCGTGTCCACGACTAATGCAATTTTTTAATAGATTTTTATAACTTTCTTCACTTATTTTATCCTCTGAACGATAGCATGTTCTACAAGCTCTTTCAATTCTTCTCATTACTTCTTTTCCATCAAATTTTTCTACTTTTACCCATGGTTCTACAATTCTCATTTTTATTCCTCCTAAATTCCATTTTTCTTACTATATCAAATTCAAATTCAATTTTCAACAAAAAGGAAGAAATATTTTCATATTTCTTCCTCCCCATTAATTAACATTCTCTCCTCTTCCTTCTGGAAGTGCTTGTGTTTCATTCATTGTATTTAATCTAAAGATATAACCAATTGCTTTTGCAAATTTACTATTTTTAATTTTTTGCCATAAGGTTGGTTTTACTTCTACTTGTGTTTCAGCAAGATATGCAGTTTGCTCTTGGGTAACTTGTTCTACTTGCTCCTCTACGTTCTCCGCTTGTGTTCCTGCTTGGAAAGTTACAACTTGTTCTTTTACTTCTGGTGTTGTAGTAGCTGTAGCTTCTTCTACAACAGTATCTGTTACATCAGTATCAACTGGTGCTGGGATTACTTTTAAGGCATCTGCTACTTCAATTCCAATATAACTTAATGCTTTTGAACGGTCTTCAATTCTTTCCATATCGATTTCAATATGTAGATTGGATTCTAAGTTATTAACTCTTGCTTGGATTAGCTTTACTGCATCTTCATAGTTTTGTGTTGTTTGTACTTTTGCTCTTCCAATAACACATAAGGTATCAATAATATCATCACCAAATTTTGTATTAGCTGCTTTTATGGTGGTTTTCCAATCATCTTCTTTATTTTCAGCTACTGCTAACAAATCTTTTAAGTCATTAGAAAGTATAATATTCTTTTCTCTTTGACGAATCAATTCTTCGATTTGTTTTGTATTTTCTTCAAATTGATTGGTTGCATATTCAACTAATCCATAAGCTGCCTTATATACATCTTTTGGAAAGTTCTTCTTTTTTGGATATTCAATTAAATATGTTTTAATCGATTCGATTAAATCTTTAAAATAAGAATCCTCGTCTAATTGCACGATTTGCTTCTTACTATTTGGATTAATCATTTTTTGTACCTTATCAATATTAGATAAGATTTTTTCTTGCGTAATTACCATTCTTACGTTTACTATGCCGCTTTTTG
>CAOKNG010000044.1 GCA_948470025.1 uncultured Clostridium sp.
ATTGAACTACACCTGCATTTCTTCCACCGACATTTATAAATTATAAGGGTTATTGAAATGTTTGTCAATACTTTTTGAAAGTTTTTTATAATTTTTTTACTATACTTTTTAAACTCTAAAGTAAGGATATTTTTCCTTGCTTTAGAGTATTCGTATAATATCATTATACGTCACAAAAATCGTTAATCCAATCAATATTGCAAATCCTAGCATTTGGATATTAATTTCCGTTTTTTCCTTCATTGGTTTTCTACGAATGGCTTCTATTAAGTAAATCACTACTTTTCCTCCATCTAGTGGTGGAAATGGAAGTAAGTTGGTAACACCTAAAGATAATGAAATGAGTGCTACTAGGTAGATAAAATCTTCAATACCTTTGGTTTTCGCTACCATGCCAGAAATTCCAATTGGTCCCATTAATTGGTTGGTAGATACCTTTCCAGTAAATAGCATTTTTAAGTTTTCAACAATTGAAGTAGAAAAATCGACTGTATTCCAAAATCCATAATAGATGTTGTTTATAAAATTGTCTTCGGCTTTTTCAAAGGTAACGCCTAATAAATATGTATACGAAACATTAGCTTCTACCGTAATTTCTTTTACTTCTTCTTTTCTTTTAAGAGTAAATACAATCTCATTTGTTTCTGCTTCACTAATTAGCGAAACAACTTGATATGGGTCATCGTTTACTTCTTTTTGGTTAATCGCTAAGATAACATCTCCTATTTGAATTCCCTTTTGCTCAGCAGGACTTCCTGGGTATAGTGCTACAATTTGTGTTGTTAGATTGTCTCCTTCTACTCCTAAATAAATTCCTGTATCTTTCCCTGTTATTGTTTTTGGTTCTACTGTATATTCTAGTAATTCTCCATTTCTTCTTACTTGTACATTTACTGGCTTTCCTTCACACTTCGCCATAATATCGGTAACATCTTGCTTTTGATGAATTCTTTTGCCATTAATGCGAACAATTTCATCACCTGAAAGAATTCCTACTTGTGCTGCTCCATATTCTGGCTCTAAACTTTCAACTTTTTGAGAGACATTCCCTCCTACTGCTGAAACCAAACAAAAATATACCATTAATCCAAATACAATATTCACTGCTCCACCAGCAACTACAATTGCAATACGTTTAGGAATACTGGTTTTACTAAAAGAACCCTCAGCCTCTGAGCGTTCTTCTTCCCCTTCCATGCTTACAAAACCACCAAGTGGAATTAGTCGTAATGCATAACGTGTTTGGGTATTTTTACTTTTCCAAATAGTAGGTCCAAATCCAATCGCAAATTCATTTACTGTTACTTTGCATAATTTCGCAACTAGAAAATGACCTCCTTCATGAATGAAAATCAAAAAACCTAATAAAACGACTACTTTAATGACTGTTACTAAAATACTTAACAAATCGTTTCCTCCTATAATAATCTTATTAACATATACGCAAATGGTGCAATAAAAATTACACTATCTAACCTATCTAACATTCCTCCATGCCCTGGAATTAGGTTACTAAAATCTTTTATACTAACATATCGCTTAATACTAGAAGCTGCAAAATCGCCAATTTGTCCGGGCAACGCTTAATACAATTTCAATTAAAATAACGGTACTATAGGAGAAATTCATATGGAACACATTGTTAAAGACAAATACTAAACCGATTCCAAATAAGACCGCACCTATAACTCCACCTATACAACCTTCTATGGTTTTATTTGGACTAATTTTACTAAATTTATGCTTTCCAATTGTTTTTCCTACTAAATATGCCATTATATCTGTTCCCCAAGCTGCTGCTAGTACAAACCATACTAAGAATTTTCCATATTCCATTGCATGAATTAATGGCACAAACATTAAAAATAAAGAAATATAGCAAATTCCAAAAAATGTAATTGCAATGTCGTTAATGTTTGTTTTCATATTGCTTAATATGACTTGCAAAAATAATATTGTAATTCCAATTGGAATTAATACACTTACAATAGTAATGGCATGTTCTACTGGAATTACATGAATAAGAGCGATTAAGAAAGATGCTACATACCCCATCCAAATGACTGGATGTGCTTTTTCTTTAAATGCATTAAAATATTCATGAAGACTTAATCCCGCTACAATTGCAAATGTAATATCTACTACATAAGTATTCCCTAAAACTAATATTATAACCACAAGTGGCATGCCAACAAGTGCAGAAACCCATCTTTTAATATCCATACTAATCTGTAACCTTTCTTTTATTTCCCTTTTTTAATGGTTCTATTTTGATATTCTTTTATTGCTTTTAATAAATCTTCTTCGGTGAAATCTGGCCAATTTTTTTCCATAAATACAAATTCGGAATAAATGGTTTGCCATGGTAAAAATCCACTGGTACGAATTTGCCCACTTGTGCGTATTACTACGTCTGGGTCTGGTTGCCCCTTTGTATAAAGATGATTTGTTACCATTTCTTCTGATATATCTTCTAGTGCAATTTCACCTTTTTTTACTTCTTGTGCGATTTCTTGTACTGCTTTTATAATTTCTTGTCTTCCTCCATAATTTAGTGCCACATTGAAGGTAACACCTGTATTATTTTTGGTTCTTTCAATCGTTTTTTCAATGCTTTTTTGTAATCCTTTTGATAAGGCTGATTTGTCTCCTAGCATTTTTACTCGAATATTTTCGGTATCCGCACGTTTTGCAAAGTCCTCTAAATAGGTTTGTAGTAATAGCATTAAGGCTCCTACTTCTTCTTTTGTACGGCTCCAGTTTTCGGTAGAAAATGCATACACGGTAAGATACTGTATTCCTATTTTATTGGCATATCTTACAATGTTTTCTAGTACTTTAGCACCTTCTTTATGCCCAAGTTTCGAGTCCATTCCTCTTTTTTTTGCCCAAGTGCGGTTTCCATCCATAATAATGGCAATATGGCGTGGTAGTCGGTCTTGGTCAATTTCTTGTATGGTCATTGTTTTCTCCTTTTTTTATGTGCATTTATACGCTCATGATTTCTTTTTCTTTGTTTGCTGTGATGTTATCGATTTCTTCTATTTTTTTGTCCGTTATTTTTTGAATGTCTTCTTCTGCTGTTCTTAAATCATCTTCTGTTATAAGAGCATCTTTTTGTTGCTTTTTAAATTCATCAATTCCATCTCTACGAACAGAACGAACTGCTACTTTTGCTTCTTCTGCCATTTTCTTAATGTCTTTTACTAATTCTTTTCTTCTTTCTTCGTTTAATTCTGGGAATGACAAACGAATCACTTTTCCATCGTTGTTTGGGTTAATACCAATATCAGATGCTAAAATTGCTCTTTCAATTTCTTTTAAAATACTTGCATCCCATGGTTGAATAACAATTAGTCTCGCTTCTGGCACAGAGATTCCTGCCACTTGGCTAATTGGTGTTTCTACACCATAATAATCTACTTTTACTTTGTTCAAGATAGCAGGGTTTGCTCTTCCTGCTCTTACTGCTGCTAAATTTTCCGCAAATACGTTAATGGATTTTTCCATTTTTTCTTCAATTTGTTTGTAATCCATATTTTTTTCTCTCCTTTTCGTTCCATTATATTATCTGTAGGGGCGTGCATCGCACGTCCACGGACAACCAATGGTCGCCCCTACATTTATTCTAACACAATCTTTTATTTTACAATGGTTCCAATGTTTTCGCCTTTTACAATTCTTACCATGTTTTCTGGTTTGTCGATACCAAATACCATAAGTGGAATTTGGTTATCTCTACAAAGGGCGGTTGCTGTTGAATCCATTACTTTTAAGTCTTTGGTTAAAATATCGGTATATGAAATTTCATCATATTTTATCGCACTTGGATCTAGTTTTGGGTCTGCTGAATAAACTCCATCAATCGTTTTGGCAAGTAGAATAACTTCTGCATTAATTTCAGCTGCACGAAGTGCTGCTCCTGTATCAGTTGAAAAATATGGGTTTCCTGTACCACAAGCAAAAATAACAACTCTTCCTCTTTCTAAATGTTTTACCGCTTTTCTACGAATATAAGGTTCTGCAATTTGTCTCATTTCAATTGCTGTTTGTACACGTGTTTTTAATTCCCTTGCTTCTAATGCATCTTGCAAAGCTAATGCATTCATCGTTGTTGCAAGCATTCCCATGTAATCCGATGTAGTTCTTTCCATTTGATGACCATATTTTCCTCTCCAAAAGTTTCCACCGCCAACAACAATGGCAACTTCCACTCCTAATTTTGTTAAGTTCTTTACTTCATCACAAATATTTCCAACTGTATCTGCATCAATTCCTGTTTTTCTGTCTCCTGCTAATGCTTCTCCACTTAGTTTTAATAGTACTCTTTTATACTTTACGTCCTCCACTTCTTACACACTCTCCCTAAAATTATTTTTCGTTTCCTATTCTATCATATATCGCCTAAAATTTGCACTACTTTTTTAAGAATTTCTTAATTTTTCTTGTAAAGTTCAATTCCGCATCAATTCATTTTAATTTTTATTCTATATTATCGGGTCGATGAAGGCATCGACCCCTACATTGTTGCTTGCAAATTTTTTTATAATTTTATATAATGTTTTCATGAAAAGTTTGATAATAGATGAAAAATATGATAACAAAAAATTAAATACCATTTTACAAAATGAATTTCCGGAATTGTCGTTTCATACGATTTGTAAGACCTTACGAAAAAAAGATTTTAAGGTAAATGGAAAACGTATTAGCCAAGATGTTATTTTGCATACGAACGATATTCTTGATATTTATATTGTAGATGATTTATTGTATCCCAAAAAAGATATAGCAATTGTGTATGAAGATGAATTTATTTTGATTGTCAATAAACCTTGCAATATAGAGGTTCTTGGTGAAAATAGTTTGACTTCTCTTCTTTCGAAAAAAAGAAATTTTCCTGTGTATCCTTGCCATCGCCTAGACCGTAATACTACAGGTCTTGTATTGTTTGCTAAAACAAAAGAAGTACAAACAATCTTATTTGATAAATTTAAAAATTCCGAAATCCAAAAACATTATGCTTGCCATGTGTATGGTATTCCAAACATAAAAAAACAAACTCTAACTTCTTATCTTTTTAAAGACGCAAAAAAATCGATGGTATATGTATCCAATACTCCAAAAACAGGATATCGTAAGATTATAACAAGTTATGAAGTACTAAAAGAATTCGATAACAACACATGCATACTAGATGTTACCTTACACACAGGTAGAACCCATCAAATTCGTGCCCATCTAGCACATATTGGCTATCCAATTATTGGTGATGGCAAATACGGAAAAAATGAAATTAACAAACAATTTCAAGCAAAAACGCAAAAATTGTGTAGTTATAAAATGAAATTTAATTTTAAAGAGAATACTACTATTCTAAACTATTTGAACCATAAGGAATTTGAAATTGAATACAATATGTAATATAACGAAACTAGGAGGAAAACTATATTAGCTTTTCCTCCTAGTTTTGGCTATCTATCACATTTTCTTTACCAATATACTATGTTTTTATCACATTTTCTTGACCAATATTAGAGTATTTTTTCACTTTTCCCTACCAATCTTCTTTCTTATTTCTCTTCTAATATTCGCTTAATTTCCTCAAACCTCTTTATTTTCTGGGTTGTTGTTTTAATCATTGGTTCATCGGTTACTATGATTTCTCTTATGTATTTATATGGTGGCATGGTTTTGTTGATTTGTTTAATGTCTTGCCAAATTTTATCTTTTAGCTCTTCTTTGGAAATTCCCTTAAAAGTATCTTCTACATATTCCTTGTTATACACAATTTTGGCTGCTAAATCTAAGTCATCTTCTTTGGTTGGAATACCAAAGACCATGTTTTCTGCTACATAAGGAAGTTTTGAGATTAATACTTCTAATTCTTCTGGGTAAATGTTTTTTCCGTTTTTCATAACAATAACATTTTTCTTACGACCTGTAATAAACAAAAATCCGTCGGAATCGATATAGCCTAAATCTCCTGTATGAAACCAACCATCTACTAGTACTTCTTTTGTTGCTTCTTCATTTTCAAAATAGCCTAACATCACATTTGGGCCTTTTGCAATTACTTCTCCGATTCCTTCCTCATTTGGTTCAAAAATTTTAATTTCTACATTTCTTAATGGAAAACCAACGGAGCCATAACGTATATTTTCATCATTTTCTGCTGTAATAACTGGTGAGGTTTCTGTTAGCCCATAACCTTGAACTGTTTCAATTCCGAAATTTGTGAAATTTTCTACTACGGTTTTATCGATTGCCGCTGCACCACTTACTGCCATTCGAAGTCCACCTAAATTTTGGATAATGTCTTTAAATAGTTTTCTTCGAATATCAATTTTAAATTTTAATAAGAAATTACTCACTTTCGTTGCTATTTTGATTAGCTTTGTTTTTCCTTGCTTGTCAATTTCTTTTAAAATTTTCTTATTCATTGCCTCTAATAATAATGGCACACACACGAAAATCGTTACTTTATATTCTTGTAAATTCTTCTGAATATATTTTAATCCATCACAAAAAACATTGCTTACTCCATTGCTAATAAAGAATAATAATCCTGTTGACCCAAAAGTATGGTGTAGTGGTAAAAATGCTAAATTTCGGTCGTTTGGATAGATTTTTATAATCGAGTTTAATGCATATATATTAGAAACAATATTTTTTTGGGATAACATAACTGCTTTGGAGGCTGATGTCGTTCCAGAAGTAAATAAAATAATATTCATACTTTCTGGGTCAATGGTTGTGTTTTGAAAACGAGTATCCCCGTTTTTTAATAACTCTTCCCCTTTTTGTAATAGTGACCTAAATGATAAAAATCCTTCTTTTTCTGGTTCTTCCATACAAATATACTGCTCTAAATCTGTTGTCCCATTTTCCTTGATTTTTTCCATAATCTCACTATACTTGTTCTCAAAAAACACGGCATTTGCATAACTTCTTTGTAATAGCCCTTCTATTTCACCAAATGGCAGTGATTTATCTAGTGGCACTACAGTCCCCACTCCACATAGAGTAGCAAGATATGCTAAACACCATTCATAACGATTATTGGCAATAATCGCAATTCTTTTCCCCGCTAATCCTATTTCCATAAGTGCACTACCTAATTTATTAATATCCTCTTGCAACATTTTGTATGTAATATTTTTGTAATGTATCTCGCCTTCTTTTTTTTCTTTTACAATAAAAGCAATATTCTCAGGAAACCTACTAACTGTATCCTCTACCAATTCTCTTATATCACGATACTCCCTTGCTTCATACAATACTCTTTTTTTATTCATACACCAATCTCCTTTTTCTAATCTTCTTTTATCATACACGAGATATGGCTATTTTACTATTGTACTGTGCGGTCAGTGAAAATTTAAATTAAGGAAAATCCGGTAGAAAATTTCTACCGGACTACTTTAGGGGGTTGCCTGCCCTTTTAGCGGAAAATCTTTATGGAAAGGATGATAATTTCTTCATCCGTATTATTTACGCAATCATGCTCCTCTCCAATTCGGCAAATATCCATCTTCACCTTCCGGCCATTAATAGTTGCCAGTCCACCTTTTATGACAATGTATACTTCCTCATTGTCTTCGTGAAGGTGCTTTCCAATAGATACTCCTGGTGCTAACCGCATAAAACTTATGCATACTTTTCCCTCTTTAAGATCCTTGGAACAATACACCGTTCCAACTCCGCCTCTCAGATTTCTGACTGCTTTATACTTCAATGCCTCTACCAATTTGTACATACAAAAATCCTCCTTTGCTTTAACTGTTATATCTTTATTATACCACAAAAGCCACTTAGCGTCAAATCTTATGTCAATTTCGAATTCGCAATATCTGTCCGAGGATAGATTAAGTTTGGGTTTCGGATTTGGTTTATTCTTACTAGATTGGCTACTGTAGTATGGTAGCGATTCGCAATATACGTTAGGTTATCTCCTCTTCCTACCCTGTAATAAGTAGAACCCGATGCATGGCTATCGTTTGGGCGTATGTCTCTTCTAATTAGTAGCACTTGACCGTGGGTAGATTAAGTTTGGGTTTTGTATGTTGTTTAGCATAACAATGCTATTTATCGTCGTTCCATATCTTCTTGCAATA
>CAOKNG010000045.1 GCA_948470025.1 uncultured Clostridium sp.
TTTAAATGATTGTCAATATTTCTGGCTCTTTTTCTGTAATTAAAATTGTATTTTCATAATGTGCTGCTAAACTTCCATCTTCCGTAATGATGGTCCAACCATCGTTTAGCTCCAAAATGTCTGGTTTTCCTTGGATTACCATAGGTTCAATAGCAAGTGTCATACCAGGTTCTAGTTTAATTCCCTTTCCTGCTTTTCCGTAGTTCGGAATACCTGGGTCTTCATGCATACTTTTCCCAATGCCATGTCCTTGAAATTCTTTTACGACACTATATCCATTTTTTTCAATAAACGCTCCAATAGCGTGGCATACATCCCCTAAACGGTTTCCAGCTTTTGCATATTGTATTCCTTCAAAAAAGGCTTGTTTTGTTATTTCTACTAAACGTTTTGCCTCATTTGATACCTGTCCTACTAAATACGTTCTTGCGGCATCTCCATGAAATCCATTTTTTCCTACTACCAAGTCGACACTCACAATATCTCCATCTTTTATAACAACTTTACTAGATGGAATGCCATGAATCACTTCATCATTAATAGAAACGCAAATAGAACCGGGAAAATCAGGTACCCCTTTTTGATAACTTGGGTACCCTTTTTCGGCTGGAATTCCTCCATTTTGTCTTATTACTTTTTCTGCAATTTTGTCGAGTTCTAAGGTTGTCATTCCTGGTTTTATTGCTTTTTCTATTTCTTTATGGACTAATGCTGTTACACGGCAGGCTTCTCTCATTTGTTCAATTTCTCTTTTTGACTTAATATCAACCAATTTTCCTACCCCTTTATTTCTTTTACAATGTCATTTGCAACATCATCACCTAAACGGTTAATACGTGTACTTACCGCTTCTGTTCTTAGTACACCTTTTTTTTCGTAATATTCTACAAGTGGACTGGTTTGTTCATCATAAATAGCAAGTCTTCTACTAATTGCATCTTCACTTTTATCATCTTCTCTTTGTACTAACTCTGCACCACATTTATCACAAATTCCTTCTACCTTTGGTGGATGCATAACAAGATTGTATGTTGCTTTACAAGCTTGGTTTGAGCACACACGTCTTGTTAAAATACGTTCAATAATTTCATCTCTTGGTGTGGTTAAATTAATAACCATATCAATTTTGTTACCTTTTTTTGCTAACATTTCATCTAATTTTTCAGCTTGTGCAATTGTTCTTGGGAAACCATCTAAAATAACTCCATTTTTTGCATCATCTTCTTCTAAACGGTTTGCAACCATTGGAACCGTAATATCGTCTGGAACAAGTTGTCCATTTTTAATATACTTATTTGCTTCAATCCCAAGCTCCGTTTCTTCCTTAATATGTTTTCTAAAAATATCTCCTGTTGATACTTGAGGAATTCCTAACTTCTCACTTAAAATCCCTGCCACTGTTCCTTTTCCAGTACCTTGGGCACCTAGCATAATCATATTCATAATTTTCAATCTCCTTATTCTTAATTTAACTTTCCATTAAAAGCCATATATACTATATCGCTTTTCCTAAAATTTTTCAACTGTTTTTAAGGAAGATTTTGTAATTTTTATGCTATATACTTTCTAATTAACAAACAATACCCCTGTTATATTTTTATACCTATCTTCCAATCTATTTTTATGTTTTTTCGTATATTTAAAACTTATATTTTAATCTCTACTTATCAATGTATATCTATTTCTAATCAAATAATCTTCCAAAGTTTCATTTCCTTTTAAAATAATTTGTGGTACCTTCTTCTGTTTAAATTCTTCAAGTCTCTTATCATATGTATTTACTACTTTGTCTATATACTGTTGATTATTTCCACGTTCTTTATATCTTTTCTCATATATCCCAATAGCAGACTGTTCTGGATAACATAGTGTATACTCAATCTTATTCTTATCATATAATTCTAATACCTTTGGAGCTATCCATACTAAAATTATATCATAATTTCTACTTTGCCTTTTTATTTCGTTGATATAATTATGGGGCCACTTAGGATTTTCTTTTCGTTTTGTTCCTTTTCTTTGTTCAATTGGAACATGTTCTAGTCCTGTATTATCCCATTTAAATAAGCTTGATTCTAAATCAATCACATTTTTGTATTTTTTAGCTAAAGTAGTTTTCCCTATTCCTGCAAATTCTGCAATGATAAGTGGCTCTTTTAATACTGTTTTCATATTACTTTTCTCCTATATCCATTCCTCTAAAAACTCTTTTGAAATATTCGGATTTCCTCTTCCAATCCCAATACTAAAAGATAAACTCATCATTATCTTTTAGTACAACAATATTTTTGATATTTAACCCATTTAAATTTTCTCGTACTGTATCCCCCATATGGGTAGCATAAAAAATACAATTTGGATATTGGGTAGCTAATTCTTTGAGGTTATCAATACCTATATGTGATTTCTTTCCCACAATCGCATTACAATCACATATTAAATGATTACACTTTTTCGCCATTTTTTCAATATTTTCACAAATCCCAGAATCACCAGTAAACCCAATGTATTGATTATCTTTATGAAATATATACCCATATGCTCCTAATCCCTCTTCATGTTCTACCATAATTTTTTCTATCCTATAATCATCAATGCAAAATTTATTATCTTGTATATAGTTAAAATAGTTTTTAATTTTTTCCACTTTATTTGGAAAAGCTAATTTGGTAATATCATATATTTTGCTTTCACCAGTATTATCACAATATATATTCGTAACCTTAGAATCCTGTATGGTTTTATTCAATAATACAAATGGTATATCCAAAAAATGGTCTCCATGAAAATGTGTAATTAGTATATGATTTATCTGGTTAGGCTCTATCCCTATTTTCTTTAAAATTTTACACGAACCATTGGGAACATCTACCAATATTTTATCATCAATTAAATAACTAGCACTATTCCATTTAGAAAAAATATTTCCAGAACCTATCACTTTTAGTTTCATCATAATTTCCTCCATTTTAATCTTTTTCGTTATATACATTTCTGTATAAATTATATCTGTACACTTAACTTTTTTCAATTAAAAATTCACATTTTCTCTTCATACAAAATTTCCTTCAATCTATCGCTAATCCATTGGTCAGTATAACCTCTACTTCTATAACAGTCGATTGCTCTATCAATTGCAATTTCTGGATTAAAAACTTCTTCAATTTGTTCACTTCCTATCCTAGCAAGCCATAGTTTTAAAGGTTCCACTTTTGGACTTGACACAGATTGGATTAATCTTAACAATTCCCTTATATCAATTTTACTATTCTTCATTACATCTCACCTCCTCATAAATTTGTTACCATTTGTAGTATAAAACATATGTTTCTAATTGTCAAGAGAAAATATCTATTTTATTTTCTTTTTGTCAATCATTGCATACTTTATGTGAATGTGTTATAATTTTACTGTTGCACACAAACTTAGAAATCTCTATACAAGGAGGTCTTACCATGAAAAATTTCAGTAAGAAAGGTAACAATGTGGAACGGTGGGAACAGAAACAAAGGAGGCTCTATGATCCATGCTTAGAAAATCGCATACAGCATTTTAGAGCTTACAAAGCCTCTAGAGGAGTTCCTCTTATTTTTAGTTCTTGTCCACACCCTATGACATGTCCGCATCGTCATATGTGCATTTACCGTTCTTGTTTTTAGTACCAAAATAAAAAAGCCTTTGCTTTGGCATTGGCTTTTTTATTGTTTATTTACAAATCATTTAGTTTAAGAATCCTTTATAATGTCTCATCATTAACAATGATTCTAATTGTTGTACAGTTTCTAGTGCTACACCTACTACGATTAAGATTGAGGTTCCTCCAAATGCTATGTTTAATCCTGTGAAACGGATTAGCATTGGTAATATTGCTATTAAGCTTAGGAAAAATCCTCCAAACCATGTTATTTTTGAAATAACACTGGTTAGATAATCTGTGGTTGGTCTTCCTGCACGAATTCCTGGTATGAATCCACCATTTTTCTTAATATTGTTTGCTACTTCTGCTGGGTTGAATGTTGCATAGGTATAGAAAAAGGTAAATCCTACAATTAATAGTAAGTATACTAGTGCATTGGCTATGGTGTATCCTACTGGCACATTTGAGGTTGATGTAGCAATAGAGAATTTATATACTCCTGCCCAAAAACCAGTTTGTGTGGCAATATCTTTTATGAACATTTGCAATATCATTGCTGGGAATGTCATAAAACTACTTGCAAAAATAACTGGCATAACACCTGCCATAGCAAGCTTTAATGGAATATGGGTATTTTGTGCCCCTACCATTTTTCTTCCTACTACTTTTTTTGCATATTGTACAGGTACTCTTCTTTCTGCTGTTTGTACGAATACAACACCTGCTACTAAAATAATAGCTCCTATTATAATACCTAGTGATACTAATAATCCTGTGGTACTAAATGCACCACTTCCAAACATTAGATTCCATATGGTAGTTACTGCACTTGGTAAACCAGATACAATACCAATAAAGATAATAATGGAAATTCCATTTCCAATTCCACGATTGGTAATTTGTTCTCCAAGCCACATTAAAAGTGCTGTACCTGCCACTAATGAAAGAACTACAATAAATCCTGTTAAAAATCCTGGGTTAATGAATATTCCAGAAGCTTGGTATGAAAGGTATATTCCTAATCCTTCTACAATCGCAAGAACAATTGTTAAGTATTTGGTATATCGATTCATTTTTTGTCTTCCTTCTTCTCCACCTTCTTTTGCTAAACGCTCTAATGCTGGTATTACCATTGCTAATAGTTGAATTACAATGGATGCTGTAATGTATGGGCTAATGGTCATAGCAAAAATGGAAAATCTTGAAAACGCCCCTCCTGAAATAATATTAATTAATCCACCAATTCCATCGGTTGACCCCATTGCTTCGCTTAGTGCAAAGGTATCAACACCTGGAACAGTAATAAAACATCCTAGTCTAAAAACAATAATTAATACTAATGTATATAATAAACGTTTTCTAACTTCTTCTGTTTTTAAGGCATTCTTGATTGTTTTAAACAATTAAATCACCTCTGTCTTTCCACCAACAGCTTCAATTTTTTCTTTTGCTGCTTTTGTAAATCTCTTTGCTTTTACTGTTAATTTTTTCTCTAAATTACCAGTAGCAAGAACCACAATACCATCATTTGCTTTTGAAATAATTCCTTCTTCTATTAGGCTTTCAGCAGTTACTTCTTCTGCCTTTGACTGATTAAGCATTGTTAAGGTTACTTCTACATAGTTTTTTGCAAAAATATTGGTAAATCCTCTTTTTGGTAATCTTCTATATAATGGTGTTTGACCACCTTCAAAACCTCTTCTTACTCCTCCACCACTTCTTGCTTTTTGTCCTTTATGTCCTTTTCCAGAAGTTTTTCCAAGTCCGGAACCAATTCCACGACCTACTCTTTTTCTCGTCACTTTTCCTTGTGCTGGGCTTAAATCGTCTAATCTCATTTTGTTTTACACCTCCCTCTTACATAATATCTTCTACTTTTTTTCCTCTTTTTTTGGCAACTTGTTCAATTGTGCTCATACTAGCTAATCCATTAAGTGTTGCATATACAACGTTTCTTGGATTATTTGTTCCTAATACTTTTGTTCTAATATCTTTGTATCCTGCAAGCTCTAAAACTGGTCTTACGCTACCACCAGCAATAACTCCAGTACCTTCTGCAGCAGGTTTTAACATAACATTTGCACTACCAAATTTTCCAATATATTCATGAGGAATGGTTGTTCCTACAACTGGAACCGTAATTAAGTTTTTCTTTGCATCTTCAATGGCTTTTTTGATAGCATCTGGAACTTCTGCTGCTTTTCCATTTCCTACACCAACGTGTCCATTTCCGTCTCCTACAACAACAACTGCACTAAAACGGAAAGTTCTACCACCTTTTACAACTTTTGCAACTCTGTTGATTGCAACAACCTTCTCTTTTAATTCTACTTGTGTTTCTTCCATGTGTTTATGTTTTCCCTCCTTTTTAATTAATTAGAACTTAAGTCCTGCTTCTCTTGCTGCTTCAGCTAATTCTTTTACGACACCATGATAGATATATCCGCCTCTATCATATACAACATTTTCTATTTTCTTTTCTAAAGCACGTTTTGCAATTAAGCTTCCAACTTCTTTAGCAGCTACTTTGTTTGCATGTTTTTCTTTTACTTCTTTATCTAATGTAGAAGCACTTACTAAGGTAACTTTTGCTACATCATCTACAATTTGTGCATAGATATTCGTATTGCTTCTGTATACACATAGTCTTGGGCAATCTGCAGTTCCGCTTATTTTTCTACGTACACGAATATGTCTTCTTGTTCTTTCTTGTTTTCTGTCTGTCTTTTTTACCATGCTAGCCTCCTCCTTCTTTTTATAATTCCTGTTTTTGTAATAATCCTTTCGAAGTTATTTCTAACCTCTAACTATTATTTCTTACCTGCTTTACCTTCTTTACGACGGATAACTTCTTCAGCATATTTAATACCTTTTCCACGATATACTTCAGGTGGTCTTTTGGTTCTTACAACTGCTGCTGTTTGACCAACTAATTCTTTATCAATCCCTTTTACAATAATGGTGTTTGGATTTGGTACATCAAAGGTAATTCCTACTGGTGCTTCCATTTCAACTGGATGAGAATATCCTAAGTTCATTACTAATTTGGTTCCTTGTTTTTGTGCTCTATAACCAACACCATTAATTTGTAATTCTCTTTGATATTCTTCTTTTACTCCATGAATCATGTTGTTAATTAATGTTCTTGTTAGACCATGTAAACTTCTATTTTCTGGTTCATCATCTGGTCTTGTTACTGTAATTACCCCATTATCAAGACTTACTTTCATGTTTGGATGAATTTGTCTTTCTAAAGTTCCTTTTGGTCCTTTTACGGAAATGTTTTGACCATCAATTTTTACTTCAACACCTTCTGGAACTGTAATTGGGCTATTTCCTATTCTTGACATTTCTTTATTTCACCTCTTTATATTTTTATTTGTATGTAAAATTTGCTTTGCAAATTTTTGTATCAGTCAGTTCTAACTCACTTCGCTTACAAAAACTGACTTAACTACCAGATATAAGCTAGTACTTCTCCACCGATACCTTGTTCTCTTGCTTTTTTATCGGTCATAATTCCTTTTGATGTTGAAATTAAAGCAATTCCTAAACCATTTAATACTTTTGGTAATTCATCACTTGCGGCATATACTCTTAGTCCTGGTTTACTAATTCTTTTTAATCCAGCAATAACACGACTACCTTTTTCGTCATATTTAATTGTGATACGAATGATTCCTTGATTTTCGTTTTCAATTACTTCAAATGCTTTAATGTATCCTTCTTCAAATAGAATTTCTGCAATTGCTTTTTTCATATTAGAAGCTGGTATATCTACTGTTTTATGTTTTGAAGTATTGGCATTTCTAATTCTTGTTAACATATCTGCAATTGGATCTGTAATATTCACTTATTTTACCTCCTTTAATTCATTTTATCTCGTTTTAAATTAAAGTTTATTTTTTAATATCTATCCTCTAATTTCTAACTTCCTTTTACCAACTTGCTTTTTTTACACCTGGAATTTCGCCTTCATGTGCTAATTTACGGAAACATACACGGCAAATTCCATATTTTCTAATATATGCATGTGGTCTACCACAAAGTTTGCATCTGTTATATTCTCTTGTTTTGTATTTTTGTGGTCTTTGTTGTTTTACAATCATCGACTTTTTAGCCATATTTTTATTCTCCCTTCTTTTATGCTTTAAAAGGCATTCCTAATAATGTTAGTAACTCTTTTGCTTCTTCATCTGATTTTGCTGTTGTTACAAATATAATATCCATACCTCTTAGTTTATCGATTTTTTCATACTCGATTTCAGGGAATATCAATTGTTCTTTTATACCTAATGAGTAATTTCCTCTTCCATCAAAAGAATTTGCAGATACTCCTCTAAAATCTCTTACTCTTGGAAGAGCTACATTGAATAATTTGTATGCAAATTCATGCATTTTGCTACTTCTTAAAGTAACTTTACATCCAATATTTGCTCCTTCTCTTAAT
>CAOKNG010000046.1 GCA_948470025.1 uncultured Clostridium sp.
TATGTTCTTTTGTTTATGGTTTGATTATATACTACATTTTTAATTTTTGCAATATATTTATGAAAATGAAAATTCTTCTAATTTATAATCCTTTTCTAATTTTTCGTTTAAATAGATTTTTGCTATTATTTCTAATTCTTTGATGCAATTTTCGCTAATTTGAAATGAAAATAGTTTTTTGGGTGGTGCTAAAACGATATAGGAAATGGCATCTTTGGTGGCTCCGTGATATTTGCATAACACTTTTATCGAACTTCGCACAAATGCCACATTTAAATCCACTATCTCGAAAACTGAAATATAGTAAATCTTCTTTGCTTCCACATTCTTTACATGAGGATATGTGAGGTGTAAATCCTAAAATACACATTAGCCTTATTTTAAAAATCGCTAGTACAAAATCCATGTTTTTGTCGGTTTCGGATATGGTATAGAGTGTATTTAAAAATAACTGTAATATTTTATAGCTATTTTCATTTTCATTGGTAACATCACAAATAATTTTAGTAATATGGCTTGCATATTTTAGTTTCTCAAAATCGGTTCTTAAATGATAAAACATTTCAATGGTTTCACAAGAATTGATGTGATAGGTACTTCCTCCTTGGTATAGCATATATTCTCCAAAGCATAAAAACTGGCTGCCTGCAAGAAGTGCACTTTTGGCTCTTCTTGCTCCTTTGGCAGCACAGCTTATTTTTCCTAGTCCAGGTGTTAACATCGTTAACATCTTATCATAATCTCCCATATTACTTTCTCGTATCACAATTCCATTTGTTTTGAATGTTCCCATTATTTTCTTCACCATTTACATTACTTATATTTTTTTCCATGTTTTCTACTTCAACTAATTCTAGGAAGGTATTGATGTCACCTGTATTTTTAAATGTGTTCCATGCAATTTGTTTGATCACATCTATCATCTCCTTTTTGTTTTTATCTTTTGTATTTTTTTAAGATTTATACCTTAATTTCCGTATCTTTTAAAAATCGATAAAAATTCTTATTCACCTTTTCAAGAACCCCCAGTCACCTTCGGTGACAGCCCCCTTGTTAAAGGGGCTTTTTTGTATGGCTTCGTAGACTTTTTAAGTATAATCTATGTTTTGTTTCTTAACTCATTTTGAAGTTTTTCACAATAGCGTCTTTTTCTTGCCAACCTTCGTTAACTTTTACCCAAGTTTTTAAGTTTACTTTTGTTCCTAGCATTTTTTCTAAATCTTGTCTTGCATAGGTTCCAATTCGCTTTAACATTACTCCATTTTTTCCAATGATAATTCCTTTATGCGAATTTCTTAGGCAATAAATAGTTGCTTCTATATCATATAATTCTTCTTCTTTTTTCGTGCTTCGTAAATTCATTTTTTCTACCTGAACATACAATCCATGTGGCACTTCATCATCTAATAATTTCAATGCTTTTTCTCGAATAACTTCTTCGGCAAGTTGTCTCATTGTCTGGTCGGTATATTCGTCAATATCGTAATAAGCAGGTCCTGGTTTTAACAGTTTTTCAATTTCAATTAGTACCTCTTGGGTTTTATCTTTTTTTAAAGCTGAAATTGGTATTACTGCCTGAAAGTCATATTCTCTACGATAGGTTTCAATTAGATTTAATAGTGTTTCTCTTTTTACTAAATCAATTTTATTGATTACTAAAATGGTTTTCTTTTTGGCTTCTTTTATTTTCTCTAAAATAATACGGTCACCTTTTCCAATTTCTTCACTCGTTGCTTCTATTAGAAATAAAACTACATCCACATCTCCTACACTGCCAAAAGCAGTTTCAATCATGGTATTTCCTAATTTTGTTTTTGGTTTATGAATTCCTGGAGTGTCAATAAAAATAATTTGAGAATGTTTACGATTCACAATCGCACGAATTGCCGTTCTTGTGGTTTGTGGCTTATTTGTGGCTATCGCTACTTTTTCTCCAACCAATGAATTAATAAGTGTTGATTTTCCCACATTAGTTCTTCCTATGATGGCTACAAAACCAGATTTAAATTCTTCCATACTTGTTTCCTTTTCTTTTTATATTATAATTATTTTTGTTTGCTAAATTTGTCTTGATTCGTCGATAAATTTTATGTTTTTTTCTCTCTTTTTTGCTTGACAAATTAGAAATTGTTAGGAAGGCGGACACAAGGCCCGCCCCTACAAATTCATAATCTATATTTTGGGGTCGATGAAGGCATCGACCCCTACATTTCTTATTCAATTACAACCTTGGCATCGATTGGGCATATTTGTATGAAGGTATTTCCGTCATTTACCTCAATTTCATTTCCTTGCATATCTTTGTAAACTGTTTTTTCGGTTCTTGCTGATTTACTGCATACAATTTCAATTGCTTTTCCGTTTGTGATATAATATCCTTTTAAATCCCCTATATTCTTTAATCCTTGTCTTCCTTTATTTTCTTTATCCGTTAAGGTATAGTTTTGGGCAAACGTTATAATAATATTTTTTGTGGTAATATCTTGTTTGGTATTCCAATCTGTTTGTTTTACGTTTCGAGAATAACGCACATATCTTTTGCTTGCTACATCATAAGTATAGCTTACCACATTTGAATTACTATATGGAATCACAATGTGACTTGCTTCTACTCCTGTTTCTAATTCTATTTCATCTGTTTGATAATTTAATACACTTTTTGCATTCGATTGGGTTCTATATCCTTTATTTCCTGCCAACTTTAAGATATTTTGCATATTTGTAACGGCATTGTGTGGCGACTTTTTATCTTTCACTCTCCAGAAATCTTTTGAACTTTCTACTAGTCCATTAATATTGTTTACTTTTAATGTTTTAATATCTGCTTCTGCTTGTGGACTCCATCCATAATGAACATAGATGGCATCATTTTCTAACGCGTAGTCTAAAAAATAATGTCTTGAACTACGAATTGGTCCAATTTTATCTAAATCGGCACCTTTGAAAATTTCCATTAATCTGGTTTCTCCACCTTCTACAATAATTTCATAAACAACATAGGCATCATTTAAACCTGCTTGTGGCCATGCGTCTTTATGGTTATCAATCATAACGGCAACGGGACGATTGTTTCCACGGTAAATTTGTACACTTTTTTCTTCTTTTGGTGCTTCTATTGGTAATTCTTCTTTTGCAATTTCATTTGCTGGTTCTTTTTGTTTGTTATCTCCTACTACTTTCATTGCTAGCAATACTCCCGCTAAAATTACTAATACAACTAATATAACAACTAATGCAATAATTCCCTTTTTTTTCATTTTTATTTCTCCTTTTTCTTCTAACACAGGTCATTTAATTTCCAATTATGAATTCTTGAAAGATTTCTGAAATAGATGCAAATGAACCTATATGTAAATATAAAATTGCTAATCCATATAATAAAATAACAACTAATACGCCTACACATGCTCCTATCACAATTTCTGCTTTGGTTCGTTTTTTTGTTTGATAACGGTTAATAGCGACTAGTAATGCTAGCACTAATACCAAGGTAAAAATAACAACATTTTTAGTGGTAAGCCATACAATAGTAAGTGCAGCAAAGGCTACTGCTGTTTGACCACTTGGCATAAAATTTTCTTTAATAAATTTATGGTTTCTGGTTGCTGCTGCTTTTAAGGTAACAATGACAATAACGGTTAATAATACTGCTACAAATGCTAAATGAATTGGCGAATTTACAACTTCTTCTACCATTCTTAAACCAATGGTACTAATTTTTTGGAAGAATAGGAAATAAGCTACAATAATAGCATTAATCGCTGCTATTACAACAGCTCCCGCTCCTACATCTTTTGCAATTTTGGCTTTTGGATGATATAAATCTGTGTATAAATCTACTACCGTTTCAATTGCGGTATTAACCATTTCTGCTACAATAATTAAAACCACGGTAAACATTAAGCATAAGAATTCTGCTCTTGATAAGTCGAAAAACAAACTAATTAGCATAACTGCTACTGCAATTAGCAATTGCTTTTTAATATTACTTTGTGTAGTAATGGCGTAAATAATACCATCTAATGCATTTTGACAGGCATCTAAAAAATTGCCATTTTTCATTTTATGCTCTTCTTCTTTTTTCATATTCCCACCTATATCTAATTTCTTGTTATTTTTAAGTCTTGCAATATTTTTTCTTCTTTTGGGCGCATTTGTAATTTGTCTTTTTCTTCGATATGGTCATAGCCCATTAGATGATAAAATCCATGTACTAACATATAAGCTAATTCTCTTTCAAAACTGTGTCCGTATTCACTAGCTTGCTCTTCTACTTTTTGTACTGATATGACAATATCTCCTAATACTTCTTTTACCATATGTTCGTTTTGTTTTTGTATTTTTTGTATTTCTTCTTTTTCAAACATTGGGAAAGATAGGACATCGGTTTCTTTATCGATGTTTCTGTATTGTTGGTTTAAGGTTCGAATATCTTCTGGGGTGGTTAAGGTAATAGCAATGTATAAATTGGCATCTAAAAGATGTTCTTCTGTAAAACACTGTTTCATCACAGTTTGTATGAATGGTTCTAATTCTTTTTTTGGTTCAATCCCCTCATATTCAATTTGTACAATTTCATTCATGTTCTTTTAATCCTCTATTTTCCCTTAAGAACCCCCAGTCGCCTATCGGCGACAGCCCCCTTAAGTAAAGGGGCCTTTTTATTGTTATTTCTTCGAAGTCTAACCCGATAAAAAGCCTCTTTTATTTAACGAACGTTAGTGAGTATTGCAAATATCTTATATGCAATGTCAAGGCAACGCCTTGACAAAGGGTTCTTATAGATTTCACATATATTATGATTTTATTGTGTTACGCCACAACTGTTTTTTTCTTGATTGTTTTTTGTTGTAATGTTTTGTATGAATTTTTTAAATTCCTCATTACTCCTAATTCGACTAACTTTTGTTTATAGAATGTGATAATTTTTTCGTATTTTTCTGGATTGGTACTTACTGCTTTTAAATCATTTCGAACAAATAGAATTTCTTTTTGTTTGTGATATTCTGCCAAATCGGTTTGTTTTAATTTGGTTATTTCTTTATAACTCTCCCAGAATTTTTTGTATTCTTCTCTTTGTTTTGGTTTGTCCCAATAAATTTTGGTGGATAGTAGTCGAATATTATAATCTTCGATTAATGTAATTAACATTTCATAAGCACGATTTTTCTTTTTTTCAATAGTAGCATTTACAATTAGGTCTCTTGTCTGTTTTAATAATTTAATATAGCATTGTTCTGCTACAATTAGTGGCAAACTATGAGTAAATAAAGTTCTACTAATTCCTAGTAAAATTAATTTCTTTTCAATTACATCCCTTCCATCTAATTTACCAGCTAAAAAGGTACTAAATTTATCATATTCTGCTAAGATATTTTTGTAAGTATCTTGTGGTTCAATTTGCATCTTAATTGGTAATATGGTTACAATATATTCTTCTAATGTTTGAAAAATTTTTTCGTAAATTTCATTTTTTCTTTCTTTGGTTGCTACATGGTCTGCTAATTGAATCGAATAATTTTTTAAGATTCCTTTATAAAGTGTATCCATTTTACTTACATAAAATACCTCATAACGTTTTTGTAATTTTTCTTTGTTTTGTGTTTGAATGGTTTCGTAGTCTAATTCTAATAGATATTTTTGTTTGCGATATTTATATTCAATATATTGTGTTTCTTTTAAGTGTACTACTGTGTAATATTTCGATAGTGCATTTCTCTCAAATAGTGTTGCTGTGTCGTTTTTTACCTTATGATAAATCGAATCCATAATATATTTATCAATTGACTCTAAATAAAGAGCAAACATGTCTTCATATTTTTTGAAATTTAATTCTTTTTTGTTGGTTTCATCATTATTGTTTTCATTGGTATAGTTTTCAAATGCTTTTAACATATTATTTCTTTTTGCATATATTAATAATCCATTAATTCCTACTTTTGTTGGAATTAGTAATTTTGTAATAGTTCCTGTTATCTTTCCAAAGAAAGTTTTATCTTGTTCTAATACTCGTAGCCCTCTTTCTGTCATGTTTCATCATCCTTTCACAACAATATTTTTTCGTTCGTGCCTATATTTTCAATTACTTCGTAAATTAGTTCTACCTCCACGGTGTTTCCTTCTCGTTTTGCATTAATTCTAGTGTCGGTAATATTATTTTCTTCTGGTATCTGTTTTTTTAATTCCTCCTCTAGTTTTTGAATTAATAACTGCTTTGCCTCTTCTTCCGTATAGGTTACTGGCTTTTTTTCTAATTCTTTATAGGTTGTTTTCACAAATTCTATAGGGAAATAGAAGTTTGAAAATATTTTTAATTTTTTGCTCTCACTTATTGTATCATAATTTTCAAAATATGGAACCCCTTTCGGAAAATTTATTTCAAAATTATGAATCTTTATTCCGTAGTTTGTTTTTTCCTTTCCACTTTCTTTTTCTTCGTTTCCTATTAACTCCATTTTTTCTTTTCCTGAATACCAGACTTTTGCTTCTATCTCAGCTTTAGCGTGTACATATCTAGTACCTGTGTATTTTCCTTCTATCCAGCCTCCTACTAATGTATTACCGTTTTGTTACAATGTCGCCCACTTTTACTAGGGCGGTACCATTTTGTACGTTTATTTTGGTGATTCTTCCTTCTTTTTCGGAAACAATACTACAATATTCATTTTCATCGATAATGTCTGGTTTTTTGTCGGCTTCTACTACTTCTACAATCATATTAGTTCCAACCGATTTAATACCAACCCATGCAATATCGTCTCTATGTAGTCGCATCTGGCTAATAATTTCTTTGGTTTTTACTTCATTTTTTAGTTTTCCTAATGTTAAGCCATATTCATTTAACTGCTCTAATAATTCTTCTTTTGGTATGGTAGTATTTCCTATAATTTCAATATTCCATACGAAATTCGAAACTCCAAAAATAACAAAAACAATAGCTAATAATAAACCTATAAATAGTTTTCTTTTTTGATAACGGTGTAATAAAAAAGGAAGTCCCTTTTTCTTTTGAATTTTTACCTGACATTTTGTAATTTTTGCGACCTGTCTTATTTTTTTAAAATCTCTTATCGCAATATTGGTAAATAGAAAACTCGATTTTTTTCTCTTCATATTCCATAATAGAATTTGTTTACTGATACAAATATTAATAAATCTTTCAATAAAATATCCTTCTACACTAATGGTTGCATACCCCAATAGATAATACATCATGATTTTAAAAAACATTTAAAACCTTTCCCCTTTCCTACTCATCTGTAATGCTTTCAAAATCGATACTATCAATTTTGCCATATACCATAATATCATCCCCTGTCATTTCCTTTAATCGTAAATTAAATCCATTAATATTAACCGCTCCAATATAGGTATTTATCTTAATATAATAATCTTCATACTCCAAAATTGCCTTATAATTCTCAATTAGCACCTCTTCAAAACCTACTACTGTCATTTTAGGGATGTTCGATACTACCTCCTCTGGAAGTTCTAAAAACTTAGTAAATCGACCGCCTTTTTTGCTTTT
Organism: uncultured Clostridium sp.; assembly: GCA_948470025.1. GTDB lineage: Bacteria > Bacillota > Clostridia > TANB77 > CAG-508 > RGIG8482. The sequence continues at coordinate 7,529 of CAOKNG010000046.1, forward strand.
TTCTTCTCTCCATTGTCTCCTCCTAGCTTTTATCTATCTTTCAAATTCATCCAATGTTTTAAACTCATATCCCATATTTTTTACTTCTTTGATAACCTCATCTAGTATATTGGTATTATCTTTTGAATTACCGTGAAGCAAGATAACGGCTCCTGGGTGGATGTTATCTAGAATTTTCTTTTTTCCATATTCTTCTCTTCCTTGTTTATTTTCATCCCAATCGTCGTATGCCAAGCTCCACATAACACTAACATATCCCAAGTTATTTGTAATACTAATTGTTCTTTGGCTAAATTCTCCTTTCGGTGGTCTTATGTATTTCATTTCATAACCAAATTTTTGATAAACGGCTGTGTGTAAATCCATTACTTCTGATTTTACTTTTTCATCTTCTAAGTCTGGCATAGATTTATGATTAACCGTGTGTATTTAAGCTATACGGATGACGCTTTTTTTTGTATTACTTGCTATGATTA
>CAOKNG010000047.1 GCA_948470025.1 uncultured Clostridium sp.
CCCAGACAGTAAGAAGTGTAAATGACTTAAATATGGCGATTAAAGATTTTGAACACTCTAGCTTTGAAATAGAAAAAGAAAATCGTTCACTTAAATATGAAATAGAACTAAAAGATAATGAAATCGGTAGTTTGAAAAAGGAATTATCTACTAAAGATACGATTATAGGAAGATTACAAGCTGAAAAAGAAAAATTAAAACAAGAATTACAGAAATTCAAAGGATTTTGGCATAATATTATGAGCCATTTTCATAAAAGAATTTGCTATGATAAAGATAATAATTATAAAATTGTTAGTGATGATTTATATAAGCACGGAATATTTGATAACAACGATAATGAAATTGCTAATAATATCGCTAGAAAAGTAACTATACCAGACGAGAACAAACAAATCAAGAATAGAAAGAAAAATAATGATACTAGATTTTAAAAGGAGGAAAAAAACTATGAATAATGAATTACCAAAAACAAAAATTGATGAAAGAACAGGCATTGAATATCATTTAGAGGGAGATTATTATATACCTAATATATCAATACCTAAACAAGAAAAAATTGTTTTAAATAAATATGGAAGAATGAGATTAAAATACTTGAAAGAACACAAAAAAGCTGATTATAATATAATGCTTATGAATGAAACATTAAATACACACTTAAAAGAAATACAAGAAACGGTTGATAGTAGAGTGAAACAGATTATTAGTGAGTTAAAATCTAAAAGCGATTTAACTGAAGATATGAAAAATACTGATATGCTTTATTGGATTGGCACAATGAACTCTATTAAAGCACAAGCAGAGGAAATTGTTTTTAGTGAATTGATTTATGTATAAAAAGTTGTTAAAAGCGAGTGAGGATAAAATCTTCATTCGCTTTTGAAAATATTGTGAAAATTTGTTTACTTTTTAAAGTTTTTAATTATATCACTAATTTCAGTCCAATTTTGTACTTTAATAATATTTTTTCCATTACACTCTTGGTTGTATATATATTCGAAAGCAATAACTGGAATTATTTCAGATACAGAATTAATATTTTGGGGTTCATCATCTATTAAAATATCTATATTATTATCAATGCAAAATTGCTTTTTATCTTTTTGGACTATTATTTCATCATATACTATATTGTATCTCTTTAACATTTGTTGTGTAATTTCATAAGGGCTCTGAATTTTTGTCCTTGCAGTTATAATATAAATATTATTTCCATTTTCTTTTAATTTTCTTATCACAGTAGAAACATTTTTTTTAGCTTCTACATCTTCAAATACTTTAGGATATATATTATTAATAAAATACATTTTTTCTTCTTCTGTCCATTCATATAAATTTGCAACTGCAAATCCTTTTTCGTTCATTGTTAAATTTCTTTTTATAACATTATCATTATATTCTTTACAATATTTTTTCAATACAGGTAATGTATCTGGTATTGTATTATCTACATCAATTCCAATTCTCATTTTCAAATAAACTCCTCTACTAATTAATAAGTATATATATACTATCACATGTTTGTGCTTTTATCAATACAAAAAAGAAATTCATACATTTAGTTGTAAAAAAATTATGTTAATATTGAAACTATTGATTTATTGTGATAAAATAAGTATCACAATAAACCCAAACAGGGTAAATATAGGAGGGCTTAATAATGAGCAAAAAGGTAAAAGAGGCACTAACAACAGCATTTTTTCTCAGTGTACTATTGCTTCTGGCATTTGTAGCGACTGTTTTTTATGAAAAAACACATCCTAAATTTGATGAAGAAATTTCAGGAAAAGAAGCGATAGTAGTAAGTGAAACTGCAACTATTCATTATGATGAGCCTTTGGGACGGAATACAGATACCGTCACAAAGTCGCAAAAAGTTATATTAACTGGACAAATGGCACATTATTTACAAAATGATATGCCAATGATGGAAGTTCGTTTAGAAGACGGTACTTTGGCTTGGATATCTAAAAGAGATATTGCTATTTCAGAATAACTGAAACGACAATTAGAAAGAGCGGATTGAAGAATTTTTTCAATTCGCTTTTTCTTTTATATTATAAGAACTTTGAAAATTTTTAACAAGATTATATATTAGCCAATTATATAGAAAAAATTCTTCTTATATTAGAAAATTTAATAAATATATTGTATTTTATAAAAATTATGATATACTTTAATAAATTGATTGATATTTGTATCAATCGTCAAGAGAGAAAAGTTGTAGATAACTACGACGTCTGCTCCACCTAAGTAAAATCGTCGCACCAGACGAAAACATTGATAATCAACTGTAAAGGTTGATTTTTTGTTGCCTTTTAAGTTTGGAAATTAAAAGAGTGTTGATTTTTTATAATATAATATGCTAAAATAAACATAACATATAAATAGTTTTTTATAAAAATTCATTTTAAGGAGGACCATGGAATGAACAAAGTAATTCGGGAGGCAGTAAAAACCTTAATAGAATGTTCTACTGAAGCCAAACAGGCTGACGACATTATTGTACAATATTATGGTTTTAAAACAGTGCAAGAAAAGAGTGCTTTTTTAAAAGGCATGTTTGATGTAGATGTCGAAAGACACGAACATGAAACAACACAAACAGACTACGAGTGCATGCTCAATGCTGTGGTGAATAGAAAATGGATGTAAGGTGTTAACAAACACCAAAGCTTCAAGAGCTGAGACTTTTATTAAGTTTCAGCTTTTAGAGTTTTGCTAAAATAAAAATCTAGGAGGAAGCGTATGAGAAATATTTTTAAAGAGGAAGCAGCTATGCCAAGTAATCCAAAGTGGGAAAATATGATTAAAAGAGAAGAGCCTCTATATCCACGAAATAACGATATTCGCTCGGAATTTGAAAGAGACTATACACGAATTATTCATAGTACAGCTTACCGCAGACTAAAGCATAAAACTCAGGTGTTTTTCTCACCAGAAAATGACCATATTTGTACAAGAATTGAACATGTCATGCATGTGGAATCAATTAGTTATACGATTGCTAAATATTTAGGACTTAATACAGAATTAACAAAAGCCATTGCAACTGCACATGATTTAGGGCATAGTCCATTTGGGCATCAAGGGGAAAACATATTGTCTAAAATAGCAAAAAGAGATATAGAAGAAACTTTTTGGCATGAGAAAAATGGATTAGAAATGGTTGATAAAATCGAATTATTAGAGGACCCTAATAAGAATTTACAAAATTTAGATTTAACCTATGCAGTTCGAGATGGAATTATATCCCATTGTGGAGAAATTGATGAAAACCACTTAAAACCACGAGAAACTTGGGTAGATTTAAGCGAATACAAATATCCAAATCAATATGCTCCATATACATGGGAGGCATGTGTTGTTAAAATTGCAGATAAAATATCGTATCTAGGAAGAGATATTGCAGATGCCATTACATTAGGAATTTTAACCAAAGAAAATATACAAGAATTATATCAATTATTAAATGATAATAAAGCAAAAGTCATTAATAATACGGTCATTATTAATGATTTCATCTATGATTTGTGCAATCATTCTAATCCAAAAGATGGATTATGTTTTTCGAAAGAAATGTTTACACTAATTAATCAAATAAAACGTTTTAACTATGAGAAAATCTATTTATCAGAAAAACTAACGGTTTCAACAAACTATTTTAGTTTAATTCTAAATAGTTTATATGATACACTAAAAGAAAGTTATCAAAATAAAGATACGATTAAAAAGATATGCCCAGAATTATTACAAGATTTTGAAACATGGCTTGAAAATTATTGGAAACAAGAAAGAAAACCAATCAATCAAAATGAAGCAATATTTGATATGGAAAATAAACAGGATTACCGAAAAGCAATTCTATATTACATTTCTGGAATGACCGATAACTATGCAATTAATATGTATCATAAAATAATTCGATTTTAAAATTTATTTCAAACTATTGGAAAATAAAATAAACAATGATATAATACTTTCGTTAGAATAAGAAAAAGGAGCGAAGAAAAGTGAAAATAGGGATTGTAGGGCTTCCCAATGTGGGAAAAAGTACGATGTTTAATGCGATTACAAAAGCAGGGGCAGAATGTGCCAATTATCCATTTTGTACCATTGAACCAAACGTAGGAGTAGTGCCAGTTCCAGATGAAAGGCTAGACAAGCTTACCAAGATGTATCATCCAGAAAAAACAACTCATGCCGTAATTGAATTTGTAGATATTGCAGGACTTGTAAAAGGTGCAAGTAAAGGAGAAGGGCTTGGTAATAAGTTTTTATCACACATTCGTGAAGTAGATAGTATTGTTGAAGTGGTTCGTTGTTTTGATGACCCAAATGTTGTTCATGTAGATGGTAGTATTGAACCCTTACGAGATATTGAAACCATTAATTTAGAGCTTATTTTTGCTGATATGGAAACCATAGAAAAACGATTAGACAGAGCCAAAAAGCAACTAAAAGCCGATAAAAAAGTACAAATTGAAATTGATTTACTAGAAAAAATCAAACAAACCTTAGAAGCAGGAAAATCGGCAAGAACCATGGAATTTAGCCAAGAAGAAAAAGAATTGCTAAAAGATACATATTTATTAACATTAAAGCCAATACTATATATTGCCAATGTTTCAGAAGAACAATTAGAAAATGCAGAGAATGACACCAATGTGCAAAAAGTAAAACAATATGCAACAGCTGAAAATGCAAGTGTTATTCCATTATGTGTCAAAATAGAAGAAGAATTAGCAGGGCTAGAAGATAGCGATAAACAGGAAATGCTAGAAGCATTAGGATTAGAAGAATCTGGTTTAGACAAAGTAATAAAAGCAAGTTACGATTTACTAGGGCTTATGAGTTTCCTAACGGCAGGAGAACCAGAAGTGCGTGCATGGACCATCAAAAAAGGAACCAAAGCACCATCTGCAGCAGGAAAAATTCATACCGATATCGAAAGAGGCTTTATTCGTGCAGAAGTGGTATCCTATGATGACTTAATAAAAGAAGGGTCTATGAATGCAGTAAAAGAAAAAGGATTACTACGTTCAGAAGGAAAAGAATATATCATGCAAGATGGTGATATTGTTCTATTCCGCTTTAACGTGTAATAGGATATGATATATAAAAATCAAAGGAGGAAATGAAAATGGAAAAATCAGAATTATTTAATAAAAGGGAAACAGGATGGAAAAATATTTCAAAAGAAAGTAAAGAAAATGTCTTTAAATTTTCAGATGAATATATTTATTTCTTAAACAAAGTAAAAACAGAAAGAGAAGCAGTGCATTTTGTAGAAAAAATGCTAACTGAAAATGGCTTTTGTGAGGTATCCCAAAAAGAAAACTTAGTACCAGGAGATAGAGTATATTATATTAACCATGATAAAAGTATGTATATTGCTGTGATAGGAAAAGAACCATTAGAAAATGGGCTACAAATATTAGGAGCACACATTGATTCTCCAAGATTAGATTTAAAACCAAATCCTCTATATGAAGACAATGGATTTGCTTATTTAAAAACCCATTACTATGGGGGAATCAAAAAATATCAATGGACAACAATTCCACTTGCCATTCATGGAGTAATTGTAAAAGCCAATGGAGAAAAAACAGAAATTTGTATTGGTGAGGAAGAAAGCGACCCAATCTTTACCATTACCGATTTACTACCACATTTAGCACAAGAACAAATGGAGAAAAAATTAAAAGAAGGAATTAATGGAGAAGACTTAAATGTATTAATTGGTAGTATTCCAGAAGAAGACAAAGATATTAGTGAAAAAATAAAATTGAATATCCTAATGCTATTAAACGAAAAATATGGTATGAAAGAAATCGATTTTGTTAGTTCCGAATTAGAAATTGTACCAGCCTTTCGTGCAAGAAGTTTAGGGTTTGATAGGAGCATGGTAGCAGCCTATGGGCAAGATGATAGAGTATGTGCCTATACATCTGTACGTGCCATGCTAGAAGTACAAAATCCTTCAAAAACCGCAGTATGTATTTTATCCGATAAAGAAGAAATCGGAAGTTATGGAAATACTGGAATGGAATCTCATATATTTGATTATTTTATTTCCGAGTTATTAAATAAAAAGAATGAAAACAAACCAAATGCATTAGAAAAAGTATTCTGCCATTCAAAAATGTTATCAGCAGACGTAGACGCAGGACTAGACCCAATTTATGCCTCTGTTTCCGAAAAAAACAATGCCGCTTTTATTGGTCAAGGAATTGGACTAAACAAATACACAGGAGCAAGAGGAAAATCAGGTGCGTCAGACGCAAATGCCGAATTTGTAGCCGAAGTAAGAAATATATTTGAAAAAGAAAATATTCCTTACCAAGTAAGCGAATTAGGAAAAGTAGATGTAGGCGGTGGAGGAACCATTGCACTTATTTTAGCAGCAAAGGGAATTGATGTGATTGATTGTGGTGTGCCAGTATTATCTATGCACGCACCATATGAGGTAACCAGTAAATTTGATGTATATTGTGCATATAAGGCATATGGGGCTTTTGTAAAATAATATAAGAAAAAACTTAGAGGTTGCATATCGTGCAACCTTTTTTGATACTAATAGAAAAAACAAATTTAACAAATTTATGTAAAAATGTTGTAAATTAACATAAAAAGTGATATACTTTTAATAATGCGAGTATAAGCAGGTAATATCTGCCCCAGAACAGTAACTAATAATGATGTTTCAAAAAGAAAGGGAAAAGTAATGAAAGCAGAATTTATTAATGTAGCAAAAGAACTGGACTCTATTGCGAAAGGAGAAAAAAATTCTAATACGTTACAGATTGTATTGGAGTTTTTGGTAACTAAACGGGTAAACGTTCAGCCGTTGTATGATTTTGAGGTTAATAAAAAATTCGTGGAACCTACTGACCTCATGATTTCATCGTTGTTATTATATACAGGGGTGAAGGCGAACGGTATAAATGCACAGAGGGTTGTTTTCAAGGACGGCGAGGAATGCAAAGAGAAATTTGCGCTTGCACTAAGCGAAAGAGTGCGTGCGTGGGCATTAACCAATGCTTCTCTCTTCTTACGCATTGAAAATTTCCAGAATGACGAAAGAGCTCTTGAGCATTTTGGGATTTCTACAGTACCCGAGGATATCCTTATACATTTGAACAGTGGACGGCCTAAGTCGTTAGGAACAGATATGGATGTTACTAATGTAAAGACTGTGGAGGCAAGCTACTTAGGATTTCCGATATAAGTAGGCACAAGGGGGCAGGAAAGAAGGTCGACAAGTTACAATGTCGACCTTCTTTTGCATAAAAAAACAACACCCAAGGTGTTATTTTTATTAGTTATTTTCTTCATTTTTTCCAGCCATAACTTTTTTTCCGTCATAGTATCCACAGTTTGAGCAAGCAGTGTGTTGCATTACTGGTTCGTGGCAATGTGGACATTCAGCGTAGTTTGGCTTATCTAATTTCCAAGTTGATCTTTTTAATCCTGTTCTTGCTTTTGACCATCTTCTTTTTGGTTGTGCCA
>CAOKNG010000048.1 GCA_948470025.1 uncultured Clostridium sp.
AGGTGTCAATAACTTAAGAGTATACATGTCTCTCAATACTGACGCTGCCTGCTCTGATACATCCAATAATGCGGTCACCTTTGTTGTTTCGTTCCCTTTTCTCATTTCTTTTTACCTCCATAATCTTCCTTAAGATGCTAACCTCAAATGTAACCGAGGTATATGATACTCGATAGTTGCTTTATAGCACTTATCTTCTTATATTATACTATATTTTACATAAATTTTCAACTTTTTGCAAAAAAAGCAGTGACATGATTTTTACATCATGTCACTACTTCTAAAACCAAATTTGCTAAGTTCTCTTTGGGTTCTTGGCCAAATTTCAATCTTATATCGAATGAGTAACAGCATCATATCTATGTCCTCATTATTAATAGCATCATTTAAGAACCATCTATATGTTTTACTGCCTTTTTTCAAAAGGTATTTTGCCATTGCAATATTTCCTTTTCGTACTGCAATTTCCAAAGCACCTTCTAAGCTAGCACCAAAATGATACAATATTTTTACAGCACGAAAATCTCCCTTTTGTGCTTTCTCTCTCATTGCCATACCACAGCCCGCTTCAACATCTGCTCCCATTATTAAAAATAAGATGTATAGCCATTCATCTTGTTCTATCGCAAGTTTGAAGTGTTCGTTTAACTTCTCTCTCGTATCCCGAGAAATTAGTTTTTTTAAGGTTATCATTTTGAATATCCTCCTATCATTTTAATACCATACGTTTATTCGCATTAACTATATTATACTATTTTCAAAGTGATTTTGCAATTATTTACATAATTTTATTTCAAAAATCTTAATTTAAAAAATTACTATTGCACTTCGCATTACAATACTTACTTTTGCATTTTTATAAAGCATCCAATTCTTTAATCAAATTCTTGTATTTCAAATAAAAAATATCGGCATCATTTTGACCTACTGTATTTTGCAAATCTTTTAGCAAAATATATGCCTTATTTAGGTTATACTCATTTTGATTTTTATCACTAACATTATTCATCATAGCAATCATAGCTTCTTCTGCTGTTTGTAATTGCTTTTTTACTTCTTCTATATTATTTTGTTCAATAATCGCATAGGCATTAAATACACCAGATTTTACTTTGTACAAATTTGTTTTCATAGAATCGTTTGAAAATCCTGCATAATATATAGGAAGATATGAATATAACTTAGCAAGCAAGGTAAGTGTTTGTGCTTTGTTTTTTTCTTTAATGGCTTTTACTAAAGCATCTAAATCTGTATTAAAATTTAAAATTTTCTGATTATCGATGTTTTGTTTATACAAATCTAATGTAACCACTGCCCAGTCTGAATAAATTAATTCAACATTTGAGGTTAATTGTGTCCAATCTGGTGTTTTAGGAGCTGTTAAAATGCTATTTTCTACCATCTTATATTCGTAATCATTCTGCTTACTTTCCCCTTCTTTTTTTGAACTACTGCCACTATCCGACCCCCCCTGTTCTCCACCTTGTTCTGAATTTCCATTTTCGGAAGAAGAATTGCTGTTTTCGTTTGATGATGAATTACTTTCATTTTGACTAGCTTCTCCTTTGTCTTCTATTTTTTTGGCACTAACTTGATAATTCGTAAGGGTTAATCCATTTGCTTTATTTAGCATAGAAGAAAGCATAGCATCGAAATACTCTATTTCACTTGTCAATTTATTTTTTAGTAATTCTTCTTCTTTTTCATTACTACAACCAGATAATAAAAATAAACTAAGCATTATGAAAAAAAAGCATGCATACGATTTTAATTTTTTTCTCATATTATCACCCAAATGTAGTATTTCCATAAATTTACCTTTTATTCTCTCGTATAGATAAAATAAAAAAAGAAATACTATTATAAACAAGAATTTGTTTTAGGAGTTTTTTATGTATACAATTGTAAATTTATATAGTAGTCAATCTGGCGAAATAAGTCGATTTTTGTCACGTTTTTACGAAAAAGAGATAAAACTTGAAAATGATTTGAAATGGGAAAAAGAATTTCAAAATGGTACTGAACTTGCCGATATTATTGGAATTTTTATAGATAATCGTGAGAAATATCGTATTAATATGTGGGTAAGTCTTGATGAGGGAGCTTTTTTAAATATTACCGAAGATAATGCTGACCAAATTATTCGCTATTTGTATGAGCGTTTTCCGTATTAAGATTTATGGTTTGCTTTAAAAACTTTGAGGATTTCTTGCAAAGTTATGCTTCTAATAAGATGGTAACAGGTCCATCATTGGTTAGGTTTACCTGCATATGTGCTCCAAATATGCCATGTTGTACAGGAATGTCTTGGTGTTGTACTTCTTGTATGAAATATTCATATAATTCATTGGCATGTTCTGGTTTTCCTGCACCAGTAAAGCTTGGACGATTTCCTTTTTTGCAATCCGCATAAAGGGTAAATTGCGAAATTACTAGGATTTGCCCTTTTACGTCTTTGATAGAAAGGTTCATTTTGTCGTTTTCATCATGAAAAATTCGTAAATTGCTAATTTTACGAACCATTTGTGTTACGGTTTCTTTGGTATCTTCGTTTGAAATTCCGAGTAAAATAACAAGACCGTGGTCAATTTTTCCGACGGTCCTATTGTCTACGGTGACACTAGCACCAGTTGTTCTTTGTAATACGATTTTCATTTTGGTTTCCTCTCTTAAGAACCCTTTAGGAGCCTTCGACGACAGCCCCCTTAAATAAAGGGGCCTTTTATTACTACTTTGGTTCTTATTTCATTCTTTATGTTATTCTTGTTCGATGTGAATATCCTCTTTTACATCGGATTTTGTTTCGTTTTGAATTTCATTTTCTTCTATTTCTTCTATTTCTTCTATTTGTTTATCTCCGCAATGAGGACAATATTGGTAATCTCGTTCGATTTCGTGGTAGCAATTTGGACATTGTTTTTTATCTTTTAGGCTTAAGATTTCTTTTCTTTCTTCCTCAATTCGGTCACATAGTTCATCAATCTGAATACAGTATTCTTCTAAAACGGCATCTATATCGATGTCTATGGCTTTATCGTTTATATGATGTTCATATAATTTTTTACCAATTTGTACATATATTTCTTCAATTTCGCCCTTATGTTCATTCATTTGCATTTTTAGTTTTGCTTCTTTTGCTAATTGTGACGTTTTCTTTGCTGTATATTGATAGGTTTTACTTGCCTGTTTTCCTAGTTTATCAAAAAAATCCATTGTAATACCTCCCTACTTTCATTCGTGTCGATGATACAAACAATCGCACACTCTTTTTACAATTTCGTTTTTATCCGTATTATAAGCATTTTTTCGATTTTTATTCACATTTTTTATCACGTGTCATAAGCATGTTTACCGCTTCTTTTGGATCTAATCCATTGTATAACACATCATAAACCGCATGCACAATTGGCATATCTACCTCATGGATTTTGGAAAGTTCATAGGCTACTTCAATATTATCGATACTTTCTATGGTCATTCCTACTATTTGTCTTGTTTCTTCAATGGTTTTTCCTGCTCCAATTAGTTTTCCAGCTCTTCGGTTTCTACTATGTTCGCTTAAACATGTAACAATTAAATCTCCTAGTCCTGTTAAGCCATAAAAAGTTTCGCTTTTTCCACCTAAGGTTACTCCTAACCTACTAATTTCGGTTAATCCTCTTGTGATAAGTGCGGCAAAGGAATTATCTCCTAGCCCAAGTTCAGCCGCAATTCCTGCACAAAAGGCAATGATGTTTTTTAAAGCACCACCTAATTCGACACCTTTTATATCATAAGAAGTGTAAATTCTCATTTTTTCATTCATGAAAATAGAACGAATTTCTTCTTGCAAGCTTTCTTCTTTGGCAGCAACTACCATAGCCGTTGGAATTTGTTTTGAAACTTCTTCTGCATGGCTTGGTCCAGATAAAACCGCATATGGCTTGTTTGGTAATTCTTCTTCAATAATTTGGTCTAAGGAATATAAAGTTTCTCTTTCAAAACCCTTCGCACACATTACGATTGGTTGATGGGTTACAAGATTTTTGTATTGTTTTAAGATGTTACGAACAAATTTTGAAGGAGTTACATGTAAGATAATATCACTATCTTGCAAGGTTTCCTCGAAATTAGTATAACATGTAATATTTTGGGGTAGTGTCACTTCTGGCAAAAATTTGCATTTTTTTTCTTGATTGATAAGATTTGCTTCTTCCTCAGCAAATGACCAGATTTTTACGGTATGCCCCATGTTTGCTAAATGAATGGAAAGGGCTACTCCCCAACTTCCACTTCCAATAACGGCGATTGTTTTCAAATTTTTTCCTCCTTTGTTATTTTTTATGAAATGATAATTTATTTTCTGTTCCACTTAAGATTCGGCTAATATTAGTTCTATGATTAAAGGCAACAATTAATGCCATAATTACACTAAAAACAAAATAATTTCCAGCAACAATAAAATGGTCTTGTCCAATAAATAAGGTTAGTACTGGAAATAGGATTGCTGCTAAAACAGAACCTGCGGATACCATTCTTGTTAGTGCCATAATTACTAAAGCAAATACCAAACAAATAAGTCCAATTTGCCAGTTAATTAGTAATAATACCCCAAGTGATGTAGCTACCCCTTTTCCTCCTTTAAATCCGAAAAAGATTGGAAAAGTATGTCCAATAACAACAGCAATTGCTGCTATTTGCACTAATAAGGCTCTATCTAATTCTTTTACAATGAAACCAAGTAACATAGCTATTAAAATTGCGACAATTCCTTTTAAAATGTCACAAATTAGAGTAAGTGCTGCTGCTCCTTTTCCAACACTTCTTAGAACATTTGTGGAACCTGCATTTCCACTTCCTTTTTCTCTTACATCAAATCCCGCCATTTTTTTGCTAATAATAACAGATGAACTAATACTTCCAATTGCATATGCAATAATTGCTACGATAATATAACATGCCATTTTTATACCTCCTATAATTTAATTATTATTATATATTTTTGCTTTTTATGTTTTGTAATTCAAATCTGTGTTTTTGTTCTACTTCTGGATATTTTTCATGGTCTACTTCGGATAAAAACATGTCATATGGTCTTATATATAATTCATTATTTCCATATAGCCCTCTATATAATACATATTTTTCCTTTGTTTCAGAATGTGTGCATACATCCTCTACCATATAATAGTCTCCTTTAAAGTGTTTGTATATTCCTTTTATTTTTAATTCGTTCATTCTTCTTTTTCTCCTTTCTGGCGTATAATCATTCGAATTGGTGTTCCGATTAACCCAAATTCTTTTCTTAACTGATTGATTAAGTATCGTTCATAAGAAAAGTGGAATAACTCTTTGTTATTCACAAATACAACAAATGTTGGTGGTTTTGTGGTCGCTTGTGTCATGTAATAAATTTTTAAACGTTTTCCTTTATCCGTTGGTGGTTGTACAATAGCAATTGCCTCATTTAATACTTGGTTTAGCATTCCTGTGGTAACTCTTAATGCGTTTTGGCTTGCTACTTGGTTAATAGTTTCATATAGTTTGTTTACTCTTTGTCCTGTTTTTGCGGAAATAAATAGGATTGGTGCATAGGTTAAATAGGATAATTTATTATAAACGTCTTTTTTAAATTGTTCGATTGTATAGGTGTCTTTTTCAACTGCATCCCATTTATTAACCACCAATATAATGCCTTTTCCCGCCTCATGTGCTTCTCCTGCAATTTTAGCGTCTTGGTCGGTAACACCTTGGGTTGCATCAATCATCATTAAACAAACATCGGCTCTTTGGATGGCAAGAAGGGTTCTCATAACACTAAATTTTTCAATGGCTTCCTCTACTTTGCTTTTTCTACGAATTCCTGCGGTATCAATAAACACATATTTTCCAAATTCATTTTCAAAAGAAGAGTCAATAGCATCTCTTGTGGTTCCTGCAATATTGCTAACAATCACACGTTCTTCGCCGAGTATTTTGTTCACCAAAGAAGATTTTCCTACATTTGGTTTTCCAATAATCGCAACTTTTATGGTTTCTTCTTCCTCTGCATTACTTTCTTCTTTTGGAAAATTCTCATATATGGCATCTAAAATATCGCCAATTCCAATGGCATTAGTTGCAGAAATCGGATATGGATCTCCTAAACCCAAATTATAAAATTCATAAATATCATCTGATGTTTTCCCATAATTGTCTGCCTTATTACAAACCAAAATAACTGGTTTATTCGCTTTTTTTAACATCATTGCAATTTCATTATCAACCTGTGTTACTCCTTGTTTTATATCGGTCAAAAACAAAATAACATCTGCTAAATGAATGGCGATATTGGCTTGGTTTGCAATCTCTGCTGTGATAAAATCCTCAGAACCAACCTCAATTCCACCAGTATCAATCACCGTAAACTCTCGTCCACGCCAAGAAGTTTCGGCATACACTCTATCTCTCGTTACCCCAGGCTTGTCTTCTACAATCGACAAACGCTGTCCAATGATATAATTAAAAAAAGTTGATTTTCCAACATTCGGTCTTCCAACAATCGCAACCGTTGGCTTGCTCATTCATTTCACCTCATTTTCTTTCATTAGTTATTCTATACTATTTGCAAAAGATAGTCAATTGTTAAATAAAATTTAATAAATTATTTGTTTACCGTGTAATATTATGTTAATTTTTGAAATTTTATCCAAACCACTCCACCTATTCCTATTAGTGTGAGAATGTAAGATATTTTCATCCATGTTGTACCTGTGTATGATACTGTTATGTTCCCTTCGTCTTGGTTTGAGACAGTAATCATGCAAAATCCATTTTCGGATTCTTGGATTTTTAAATTTTGTTTTGTTCCGTCTTTTCTTTCTAGTTTGACCCTATAGCCTAAATAAAAAATATATGGCAATTCTAATTTTGTGTTTTCTTCTACTTGTTCTATGGTAACACTTAAGTTTGTATTTTCCTTTTGCATATTGCTAACAATTGCATTTCCTTCTAATACATTTACATTTGGTGACCTTTGCTCAATGTATTCTCTATTTTGGAACGCTTTTTTTGGTAAGTATTCAAATGTTGCACAACCCGCATGCACTCTTCCGGTTGAAGCAGTTACTGGAACAGGTTGTAAGTATTTTGTTTCGTCAAAAGGGGTTTGTACACTTCTTTTTGCTCCTATGATTGATATACATAGGTATATCATTACAAAAATAACGACTCCTATCTCTTTTTTATTGGTATGGTTCATAAAATAAGCAAAACCAAACCCTGCGATTACGCTAAAAAAGAAG
>CAOKNG010000049.1 GCA_948470025.1 uncultured Clostridium sp.
GAAGCTGCCTTTGCTCTCGATGTAGCAGAAAAGCTTTTCCCGTTTCTGGGTCTATTCGCCGGCTTGGTAAGAATTCAATATAGCTTATTTCAAACCGTTTCGCCCTTATAGCTCTTGCTGCTCTTATTGCTACCTTCCGCTGTTTTTCCATAAATTCTTTTACTTCGTTTTCATTTTTCATTCGATGTACCTCCTATTTATTACATGTTATACGTTATTATTATAACTAAAATTATGTAAATATGCAAGTGTTTATGCGTATTTTGCTATTTTTAGAATAAATCTGCCCTTCTTCGTATTGCCAATTTGCTCTTTTACCACAAATTTTCCTTTTCCTCGAATGGTAAGTTTATCTCCTGTTTTTACTAACTTTGAGTCTTTTGTTATGGTTTCGTAATTTAGTATGACTCTTTCTTGTTTTATTATTTCTTCTGCCTTTGTTCTTGAAGTTTTGGAAAGTTCGGAAACAATGTTATCTAGTCTCATAGATGCTACCATTATTTCAATTTCTTGTTTTTGATGGTTTGCTTTATGTAATTCTAAAATGGATACTACATTGATTTGTGCTTTTTGAAATCTTGTTAGTGTGGTAAGGTGTTGTTCTAAAAATGGGATGATTTCGTTTAGTACAATCACATCTGCTCCTTCTTCCCATACAATAATATCGCCAATTTTTTCTCGCTTTAAGCCTAGTTTCATAAGTCCACCTAAATAGTCTCTATGGGTATAGGTTCCTTTTAAATCATTTGGCAAAATAATACGAACAACTTGCATAATAGAAGTATCATTTTTTTCTACCATCTCGTGGTTTCCGTTTTCTGGATAGAATAAAATAACCTGCCTTTCCGCTTCTTCAAATCCACCATATATTTTATAATGCTTGTTATCCATTCGATGTAATGCTTTTTCTAGTATATGTGCTTGCCTTTCATCTAAAAAATCAGTATGTTGTATCTTGTTTCGTTTTTTACAAAGTGTTATTTGGTCTAGCATTTTTGCTACAAGTAGTCGGTCCTCTTCCTTTTGATAATTTTTGATAATTTCTTCTTTTTTCATTTTTCCTCTTTTCTATTTTATTTCCCTTATCATAACACAAAAAACAGTGAATTTCTACTCTTTTTGAAATTCACTGTTTTTCATTAATAGGTTGCTGTATCGTCTAATTCTTCTTCTATATTTAATAATCGATTATATTTTGCTACACGGTCTGTTCTGCATGGTGCTCCTGTTTTAATTTGACCACTATTGGTGGCTACTACAATATCGGCTATCGTTGTATCTTCTGTTTCACCAGAACGATGGGATACTACTGCTTTATATCCATTTTGTTTGGCAAGTTCGATGGCATCTAACGTTTCTGTTAGTGTGCCAATTTGGTTTGGTTTAATTAGGATACTATTGGCAACTTTGTTGTCAATTCCTTTTTGTAATCGTTCCATATTCGTAACAAATAAGTCGTCTCCTACTAATTGCACTTTGTCCCCTATTTTTTCTGTTAAAATTTGCCATGACTCCCAGTCTTCTTCTGCAAGTCCATCTTCTACAGAAATAATTGGATATTCTTCAGTCAGTTCTATAATATAATCCATCATTTCTTCTTTTGTTTTAAACACATCTGTTTTCCAGAAATAATAGCCATCTTTTCCTATCTTTTTCGCTTCTTCAAACATTTCTGTACTTGCCACATCTAATGCCAAAGCAATGTCTTCTTTTGGTTTAAAACCTGATTTTTTAATGGCTTCTATTATACTATCTAATGCTTCTTTTTCATCTTTTAAATTTGGAGCAAAACCGCCCTCATCTCCAACTGCTACACTATAACCTTTTTCTTTCAATACTTTTTTTAAGTTATGATATACGGTTACTCCCATTTCTAATGCTTCTTTAAAAGTAGTTGCTCCTACTGGTATAATCATAAATTCTTGTATATTAATGTTGTTATCAGAATGTTTTCCTCCATTTAGAATATTCATCATAGGACGAGGCAAACGGTTGGCATTTACTCCTCCTATATAATGATACAAACTCATTCCTAATGAATTGGCTGCTGCTTTCGCCACCGCAAGAGATACTCCTAGTGTAGCATTTGCTCCTAATTTAGACTTATTCGGTGTACCATCTAATTCTAGTAACATTTTATCTATTTTTTGTTGGTCATACACATTTACTCCATCTAATTGTTTTGCAATCTTTTTATTCACATTTTCAACTGCTTGTAATACCCCTTTTCCAAAATATCTCTCCTTATCCCCATCACGAAGTTCCACTGCCTCAAAACTTCCTGTTGATGCTCCAGATGGCACCATACTAACTCCGCGAAAAACCGCCTTCTGTTACTACTTCTACTTGCACTGTAGGGTTTCCTCTTGAATCTAGTACCTCTAATGCATGAATATTGCTAATTCCTAAATAATCTTTCATATTCTTTCCTCCTAATATTTTTATTTTGTATACAGTATGATACATTTTTTCATAACTTATTCGATTGATCATAAAATTTTGCAAAATAAACTAGCCCTATAAAAAGTCTCGAAAATGTTTGACATTTTAGGAAAGATATTGTAATATATATTCATATTGGGGTATCGCCAAGCGGTAAGGCATCGGACTCTGACTCCGACATTCCTGTGTTCGAATCACAGTACCCCAGCCATAAAATAAGTGGAGGCATTTAATATTGCCATCCACTTATTTTTGCATCGTATTCTTTATAGTATGGTTCAAATTGTTTTATCATTTCATATAACCCTTTTGAATGAGTTTTGTATTTTAGGTGACAAAACTCATGTAATACTACATATTCTATAATTTCTGGACGATATTTCATTAATTCTGGGTTAATGATAATGGTTTTGTCTTGTGTGCATTTTCCTAGTACATCATCCATATATTCCACTTTGTAATTTTCTGGCGCAAAACCTACCAAAATTCTAATTTTCTCCATAGTTTGCTCCATCATCTGTTTTGCTAATACTTTATAAATTTTTTCAATTAATACCTCCATCATCTCATTTTGGGGTACTTTTTTATATTTATTGGGTATTTCAATTTTCATATGATTATCTTTTGTTGCTATATCTAGTGTTTTTCTGTTTTTATAGCAAATATCAATCACAAAATCTTCTCCCCATATTTTAATGGTTTTACTATTTTCATTACTATTATTTTTTGGTTTTCCTTCATGTTCTTTTATTTTTGTTATAATCCATTTTTTCTTTTCTTCTACTACTTCTTGTATTTGACTTCTTGAAAAATACCAAGGTGCACTTACTACTACTTCTCCATTTTGTACAGATATATACAAATTGTTTTGTATGCTTTTATCAATTGTATAGGTAATTACTCCACTCTTATTCTTAAAAAATCCCATTTCAAAATCCCCCTTTTATCAAAAATATGTTCTTCAAACTCTTGTTTGTTTTATTTTATCTTTTTCTTTCTTCTTTGTCAATAGATTTTTTGAAAAAATATAAAATTTTTGTTCGTAGTTTGTAATTTTCCTTTTACCGTAAAATTTCCTACTCTAAAAGCAAAAAAAGCAGTTGAAATTTTTTTATTTTTGTTATACATTATAAATAGTATTTTTTAGAGGTGAGATAATTTATGAAAAAAAAGAACCCTGATCCACATGCCCCAAAACATTATCGTTTAAATATCCAATGGATTCTTCCTGTTTTTCTTATTCTTTTAATTTTCTCTTATTGGGGAATTAATTTTATTAAAAATTTAACTTATCAAAATGTATATAATAATATCGCTGAACTTAGTGAACAAACTACTACCCAACTAAATCTTTCCATTTCAGAACAAATGAAATTTGTTGAAATTATGGTGGATTCTATTAATAGTGGTTATTTTAAAACCATCGATTCTATTTTCGAACGTTATAAAAATGATTTAGAAGATTATCATTTTACAAGACTTGTGGTATTAGACAAGCAAGGAAATGGTACTACCAGTGATGGTCATATTGTAGAAAACTATGCCAATATAGAAGAATTTTTTAATCAGGATACTGTTTATCTTTCTGAAAATAGACCAAGTACTGTTTCAAATAATCAGGTTAATATATATTCGAAAACCTTTCATTTTAATCATCAAGACCTTGTATTATTTGCAACTGTTAATACAGAAGATTATAAAGAAATTTTGCTTAGACAATTATTCCATGGTGAAGGTAGTACTTATTTAATTAATAATTCTGGCATTGTATTAATCGACTCTTTTGGTGATATTAATCAAAATAATGTTAATCTATATGATTTTCTAAAAGTAAAATATCAATTAACAAGCTCTACTGAACTTGATAAACTAAATCAAATGTTTAAAAATATTGTGAATCGTGAAGTGGGAACTTTTGATGTTCACTTTGATAAGACTACCTATTTTATCCATTACGAAAGATTAAATGTAAATGATTGGTATGTAGTAAGCCTTGCCCCAGATGATACCATTGCCAAAGAACTTACTACTTTTATTACCATATCACTTATTACTTGTTTATTAATTACTTTTGTTGTTATTACCATTTGTGTGTATATTGATTTTTCAAACCAAGAAAAAAACCGAAAATTATATCATATTGCTTATATTGATCCTGTTACTTCTCTTGGAAATCAGCTGTATTTCCAAGAAAATGGAACTCGCTTTTTACAAAGCCATGAAAAGTATTGTTATATTCTTTCCCTTGATATTAATAAGTTTAAAGCCTTCAATAATATCTATGGTTATGAATTTTGCAATCATATTTTAAAAGATCTTGCCGAAAAATTAACAACGGTTTTGCCACCAAAACATATTACCTGTAGAATTTCAAATGATGTTTTTGCTAGTATTTTTCATTATGACGGCCCTATTAAAACTCTACTAGATACCATATTTCAGGATACCTCTACTTTAAATATTCTTAACACTTCGGTTCACATCAACCTATCTATTGGTGTTTATAACATAAAGCCAACCGATACCGATATTAATAAGTTGTTAGATAAAGCCTATATGGCACGTGCTAAAATAAAAGGATTGTATGATAATAATTACTATATTTTTGATGATGTTCTTGAACATCAATTAATGGAAGAACAAGAAATTGAATCTTCTATGGAAGATGCCTTAAAAAATGAAGAATTCGTTGTTGTATACCAGCCCAAAACCCTTACTAGCACAGAAAAACTAATTGGTGCTGAAGCTTTAATAAGATGGCATAAAAATGGAACTGTCATACCACCAAATAAATTTATTCCTTTGTTTGAAAAAAATAAATTTATTATGAAATTAGATTTATACATTTTTGAACAAGTTTGTAAAGATATTGCTTCTTGGAAAGAAACCTATAATTATGCACCAATCGTCTCCATTAATGTTTCAAAAGAACATTTTGTAAATGAAAATTTTATTGATACCTATGTTGATATTTGTCATAACTATCATATTGACCCAAAGTTAATTGATTTAGAAATTACAGAAAGTGCTACGATCGATGAAAAAATTGATATTTTAAATGTATTAAATAAGATAAAAGAAAAAGGATTTACCATATCCATTGATGATTTTGGTACTGGCTATTCTTCTCTTAGCATGTTGCAAAACATGCCAATTGATATTATTAAAATTGATAAAGTATTTGTTGATAAAGCGGATTTAAATAGTCAAAAGAATATTATTAATTATATTATGATACTTGCCAATCGTCTTGGTGTAAAAACCATCGTAGAAGGTGTTGAAACAAAAGAACAAGTCCAATTTGTAAAGAGTTTGAACTGTGATATGATTCAAGGATATTATTACTCAAAACCACTTAGTAAAGAAGATTTTGAAGATTATTTTAATAAAAACAAATAAGAAAAAAAATCCTCTAAGGCTTATGCTTAGGGGATTTTTGTATTTTTGTATGATTTCTAAAATGGTAATTGTAATCGTAATTTAAATTTCCAAAATGGCATATCATTTGAAATATTTAATCTTGGAATCTTATAGTTATCTTCTTGTTTTGTTGCTTTACGATGTTCCTTTCCTGGTCCAAAACCAAATGCTAGCTGATAGCCATTTTCTTTTAATACTTGAATTGCCTCTTCATTATAATTTCCATATGGATAAGCAAAATATTTTGTTTCTAATACATTTTCCATTTTCTTAAAATCTTCTCTTATATATTCGATTCCTCTATCGATTGCTCCTTGTTCATGTAGAGCATAAGAATGAGATGCAAACGTAATATTCGGATATTCTGATTGTGCCTTTTTTATTGTGTCGAAATCCATATATCCTTCATAGCTAGACTCTACATTCCCTCCTATTACAAATACTACTGCATTCATTTGATATTTCTGAAGTAGAGGAAACGCTAAATCATAATTCGACATATATCCATCATCCATCGTAATTAGCACACTTTTTCGAGGAAGCTTCTCCTCCCCTTGTAAATAGCGATAAAATTCCTCTAATGTTACTGTTTTATAATGATGGTCTTGTAAATATTTTAGTTGCTCCTCAAAATATCCTATATCCATACTTAAATTGTCTTCTTTTAATTCATTTTGTTTGGCTTGTGTCGTCGCAAAAGCATGATACCCAAGAACTGCTATTTTGGGTTCTTGAAACACAAACATTATAAGCACCATTAAAATAATAGCAATTACTACAATCCCACTAATAATCATTATTGTCTTTTTCATCTTTATCTTCTTCCCCTCTTTTTGCATTGAAAAAGGAAGTAGCTTTCTTTCTACTTCCTTGGTGCCTTAGCTGTGGTTATTTGCGAAAAAATATACTCCCACTTTTGCACCGTTTCCGATTATCGACTGTATATACATTTTAGCATACTTTTTATAAAATGTATACTC
>CAOKNG010000050.1 GCA_948470025.1 uncultured Clostridium sp.
TATATTTATTAAAAATTTTGAAAACTATTGAATGGTAAGAATTTGGCTTTTTACTTGTGGTTCTTCTTCTATTTCTTTTTGATTTTTTATTTTGAATTTCTTGTTTTGCAGGTCGATGTGGGCACCTACCCCTACGGTTTTGTCTTTCTTTTTTGAATTGACATGGTTCGGGTCGATGTGGGCATCGACCCCTACATTTCTATTTGTATTAACATTGTCGTCTATTTTTCGAAATTCTGTAATGTTACTTACTGGCTTTTTGTAAATGCCTTCTTGATAGGTCATCGGTTTATGTATATGTTTTTCTTGTTTCAAATATTCTTCTATCATATTTCGTTCTTTTTTGGAATAACTAGACAAAGGCACATGTAAATACTGATGTCTCCATATTAAATGCCTATCTAAACTTGTATATTCGCTATATCGTAAATCATCATAATGATATTCTACATGAAATTTCAAATCTTCTACAAAAATGGTTATATTGCTCCATGGCTTTTCTCCCATTTTGATACATTCTTTTCGTAATTCCTTTATTTCATCATACAATTTTTCTGCTAATTTTAAATATGCTTTTTCATCTATGTTGAATTTATTTGGTACTTCATATACATTTACTGGATTTTTTCTAATCATGCTTTTAGGAAAATAGTAAAAAAACATTTCCCCTGTTTGTAAATCTTGAAAATGATCTACCACACATGCATACAGATATACACGATCCCATTTTTCAGGAATCATGTAAAATAGCTGTTTTTGTATGGTTTCATACTTCTTATGCACATTCAAATAAACTTGCATAAACGCCCCCAATTTATTTCACGATAATACTTTCTCCTGTCATTTCTTCTGGTTTTGGTAATCCCATAATATCTAACATGGTTGGTGCTAAGTCTGCTAATTTTCCAGGTTTTAAGGTTGCATCTTTCATTCCTACAAGCATTAATGGAACAGGATTTGTGGTATGTGCTGTGTGTGGTTCTCCTGTTTTGTAATCAATCATTTGCTCTGCATTTCCATGGTCTGCTGTAATTAGTAACACACCATTTACTTTTTCTACTGCTTCTACTACTTTTCCTACACATTCATCAATGGTTTCAATTGCTTTTACGGCTGCTTCTAAACTTCCTGTATGACCAACCATATCTGGGTTTGCATAGTTTAAAATAATAGCATTATATTTTTTACTTTCTATGGCTTCTAGTACTTTATCGGTTACTTCATAAGCACTCATTTCTGGTTTTAAATCATAAGTTTCTACTTTTGGAGATGGTACTAAAATACGGTCTTCTCCTTTATATTGTTTTTCTTCTCCTCCATTAAAGAAGAAGGTAACATGAGCATATTTTTCGGTTTCTGCAATACGAAGTTGTGTAAAGCCTTTACGACTAATGTATTCTCCAAAGGTATTGCTTAATGCTTCTTTTTTAAAGGCAATGTGTACATTTGGCATGGTTTCATCATATGGTGTCATGCACACAAAATATAGATTTAATGGTTTTGTTTCAAATCCATCAAATTCCGTATCGACTAAACTTCTTGTAATTTCTCTTGCACGGTCTGGTCTAAAGTTAAAAAAGATGACAGAGTCGTTTTCTTTGATGGTTGCAATTGGTGTATCACCATTACAAACAAGAGTTGGTTCTACAAATTCATCAAAAATTTCTTTTTGATATGATGCTTCGATGGCACTAATAGCAGTTGGTGCTTTTTCACCAATTCCATTTACTAATGCTTGATATGCTTTTTCTACTCTTTCCCATCTTTTATCACGATCCATTGCGTAAAATCTACCTGCAATGCTTGCAATTTTACCAATTTCCTTTTCTCTCATTTTTTCTTCTAATTTGGTAATATATCCTTCTGCTGATGCAGGTGGGGTATCTCTTCCATCTAAGAAAGCATGTACATATACATTTTCAATTCCTTTTCGTTTGGCAAGCTCTAATAATGCATATAAATGACGAATATGGCTATGCACTCCTCCATCGGATAATAGTCCCATAATGTGTAAATTGGAACCATGTTTTTTGCAGTTTTCTACTGCACCATCAAATTCTGGTACACTAAAGAAATCACCATCTTCAATGGATTTTGTTATTCTTGTTAATTCTTGGTATACAATTCTTCCTGCTCCAATGTTGGTATGTCCTACTTCAGAATTTCCCATTTGTCCATCTGGAAGTCCTACATTTAATCCACTTGTGTAAATATCAGTCGTTGGACATAATTTCATGATTTTATCAATGTTTGGTGTATTGGCGATTTTAACCGCATTTCCTTTTTCATTTGTATTTTCACCAAATCCGTCTAATATCATTAGCATTGTTAGTTTGTTTTCCATAAATTTCTTACCTTCCTTTTATTTTGTTATATAAGTACTGTAATTTAATAATTCACAATTCCTGCAAAGTCTTCTGGTTTTAGGCTTGCTCCTCCTACTAATGCTCCGTCAATATCGGAGGTACTAAATAGTTCCTTTGCATTTGATGGTTTTACACTACCACCATATTGGATTATAACTCTTTCAGAAGTGTTTTGTCCATATATTTTACAAATTTCCTCACGAATTTCTTTTATGCTATTGTTGGCATCTTCACTGGTGGCTGTTTTTCCTGTACCAATTGCCCAAATTGGTTCATAGGCAATAATGGTGTTTGCTACTTGCTCTTCGGTTAGTCCCTCTAAGGCAAGTCTTGTTTGTGTGGTAATAACGTCTTTTGTTTTTCCTGCTTCTCTTTGTTCTAAGGTTTCTCCTACACATACGATTGGTTTTAGATTGTTTGCAAAAGCTGCTTTTATTTTTTTATTGACAGTGTCATCGGTTTCTGCAAAATATTGTCTTCTTTCAGAATGTCCTATGATAACATATTCTACCCCAATGGATTGTAACATGTGAGCAGATATTTCTCCTGTATAGGCTCCTTTTTCTTCCCAGTGCATATTTTGTGCTCCTATATGAACATTGGAACCTTTAGCATGTTTTACCATGCATTTTAAATCTAAATATGGTACACAAAGTACCACTTCACTTGTGGCATCTTTTACCATTGGTATAAATTCCTCTAAATATTTTTTTGCCTCTTCTGGATTATGGTTCATTTTCCAATTTCCTGCAATTACTTTTTTTCTCATTATTTTTTTACCTCCTATTTCGTTTTTTTAGGCTTACAAACCCTTCGAAGCCCTTTTTAGAACCCCCAGTCGCCCATTCGGGCGACAGCCCTCTTGTTAAAGGGGCTTTCTTGTATGGCTTTGTAGACTTTTGCCATAATTAGCGTTCCCATTCTATCGCCTCTTTTTTATGGGATTTTTCTTTTACTTGTTTTACTAATTTTGGTACGATTGGGTCATATGCTTTAACATATGGAAAAATTTTTCCGTTTAGGAATTTTGTCATAAATATTTTAAATGGCATGTTTTCTATTTTTTCGATTTCTTGTTTATTGATTCTTATTTCGGTATTTTGTGTTCGGCATAAACAATATATTTCTAGTATACATGGCTGTTTGCTGTCTGCTTCTTGTAATATAACCTTTATTATTCCTAATTGCTTTGCATGTAATCCTTCTTCTATGCCAATTCCTAATTCTTCATATAATTCACGTACTACTGCTTGTAGACCTACTTCATATGCTTTTATATGTCCTGAGCATACATCTTTTTCCCCTGTTTTTTTATGTTCAACTATCACATTTCCTTTTTTGTCTATCACAAAACATAAAACACATCTTTTATATTCATTTTCGCTTATTTCCTTTCCTCGAAGAATTGTTCTTATTCTTTTTTGATTTTCATCATATACATCAATTTCTTCTTGTTGATTTTCCTTATGTGATTTTGAGCCTTTGGGTAAATTTTTTATTTGTACATATTCTAAAAAACTTCGTTGAAGATTATTTCTCATTCATTCTACGTCCTTTATTTGAGTTTTCATAGTATTAACGCCATCTTTTATTACTAGTATTCGTTTTGCTTTTTTTATTAATTCTAATGTTAAATCAAGTTTTCTACTTCATAGCTTTTTGTATTCATAAAAAGGTCTTGTGCAAAATCTATTTTTTGTCCTAATTCTTCTGTGTAGAATATTCTCCAATTCGATTTAGTATTTTTAATATCTTGCTTTAACGCATTAAAACTTTCTAACATCTCTGCTCTTTCAATCTCTTTTTCTGTCGCCCTTTCTTTAATACTTTTGTTTAATTGTTCTTGTGTATAATCAATTACAGCTAAAAAAATACAACATTGTTTATCTTTTATTAATGGGTGTGGTAATGCTATATTTCCTAAATTATGAATTCGTACTTCTTTATAACTTATTCCTGTTTCTTCTATTATCTCTCTATACATAGCTTGTATTGGTATTTCTCCATTATTTTTTATATGTCCTGAAATCATATCTGTTTTTCCAGCATCTAACTTTTGATTATCTTTTCTAATAAATCTAAATATTTTACCTTCTTTATTTGTTACAATTGCTGATACAAATTCATCTTTATCTGTTTGTATATTTTGGCTTTCTATTTTATAACTTGATAACATATTTTTAAACATCCTTCATTATACAATACTTATTGTTACCTATCTTGTAAACATTCAATTCCTGGTAATTTTTTGCCTTCTAGGAATTCTAGGCTTGCTCCTCCTCCTGTTGAAACATGGGTTAGTTTGTCTGCTACTCCTGCTTTTTCAACTGCGGCGGCACAGTCTCCTCCTCCAACAATGGTAATAGCGTCAATTTCTGCTAGTGTTTTTGCTATTTCGTTACTTCCAATGGCAAATTGGTC
Source organism: uncultured Clostridium sp. (assembly GCA_948470025.1). Lineage (GTDB taxonomy): Bacteria > Bacillota > Clostridia > TANB77 > CAG-508 > RGIG8482. Next base: position 4,788 of record CAOKNG010000050.1, read on the forward strand.
AAATTCGAATAGTCCAAGTGGTCCATTCCATACGACTGTTTTTGCTTTTCTTAATTCTTCTTTGTATAACTTAATGGTTTCTTCTCCAATATCAAAACCTTCCCATCCTTCTGGTATTTCCGTGTATTTTACGGTTTTGCTTTCTGTATTTTTATCGAATTCTTTTCCTAGTTTGGTATCTATTGGCAACATTAGTTTCACGCCTTTTTGTTTTGCTTTTTCCATTAATTCTAGGGCTAAATCTAGTTTATCTAGCTCACAAATCGAATTTCCTACTTCATATCCTTGTGCTTTAAAGAAGGTGTATGCCATTGCTCCACCAATCATTAAGGTATCTACTTTTTCAAGTAAACTGTTTATTACTCCGATTTTATCGGAAACCTTTTTTCCTCCTAAAATAGCAACCAATGGTCTTTTTGGATTTTCTAGTGCATTTCCCATAAAATCGATTTCCTTTTCAATTAAGAAACCAGAAACAGCTGGTAAATAGTCTGCTACTCCTGCCGTTGAAGCATGTGCCCTATGAGAGGTTCCAAAGGCATCGTTTACATAGATTTCAGCAAGTGATGCAAGTTCACGAGCCATTTCAGGGTCATTTTTTTCTTCACGTGCATCAAAACGAACATTTTCTAGTAACACAACTTCGCCTTCTTTTAGATTGCTCGTTAAACTTTTCGCACTTTTTCCAATAACATCCTCCGCTAATTTTACCTCTATTCCTAATTGTTTTGATAATTCTTTTGCCACTGGTGCTAATGAAAATTCTTTTTTTACTTCTCCTTTTGGTCTACCTAAATGAGAACAAAGAATCACTTTTGCACCATTCTCTAATAAATATTTTATGGTTGGTAAAGAAGACACAATTCTTCTATTATCCGTAATATTTCCATTTTCATCTTGTGGTACATTAAAATCGCAACGAACCAATACTTTCTTTCCCTTTACCTCAATATCTTTTACTGTTTTTTTATTCATACCTAAAACCTCCTATTTTTATCTTATTATATGGATACTATACCAATTTTATACAAAAGGTATATATATTACCATTGTAATGGCCTCTTTACTTAAGGGGGCTGTCGCCAAAGGCGACTGGGAGTTCTTATCATGATAATATATATGCCTTTTATACAATGGTAGGGGCAGAATTCTATTTCTGCCCTATTTCCATGTTTGCAAGGGCAAAATAGATTTTGCCCCTACGACACATTTTTGATTATCCACGTGTTGCCATGTATCTTGCTAAATCTACTAATTTATTTGAATATCCCCATTCATTATCATACCATGCAACTAATTTTACGAAGGTATCAGTTAATTGAATTCCGGCTGTTGCATCAAAAATTGAGGTATGTTCATCGTTTACAAAGTCAGTAGAAACAACTGGGTCTTCTACGTATTCGATAATTCCTTTAAATTCATTTTCAGATGCTTTTTTCATAACTGCACAAATTTCTTCGTAGGTTGCTGGTTTTTCTAGGTTACAAGTTAAGTCTACAACAGAAACATCTGGTGTTGGTACTCTAAATGCCATACCTGTTAATTTTCCATTTAACGATGGAATAACTTTTCCTACTGCTTTTGCAGCTCCTGTAGAAGATGGAATAATATTAGCTGCTGCTGCACGTCCACCTCTCCAATCTTTTTTGGATGCTCCATCTACTGTTTTTTGTGTTGCTGTTGTTGCATGTACTGTTGTCATAAGACCATCTTTAATTCCAAAGTTATCATTAATTACTTTTGCAAGTGGTGCTAAACAGTTTGTGGTACAAGATGCAT
>CAOKNG010000051.1 GCA_948470025.1 uncultured Clostridium sp.
CGCATAGCCAGCTTGGAAGGCTGGAATTCTACCATTGAACTACACCTGCATTTCTATGATAGTATCTATTATATCTACTATCATAGGTTTTGTCAAGATTTTTCTTGTAAGATTTTGAAGTTTTATTTTTATTCTTCATCAACAAAATTAAATTCATCTTTGAATTTTTCTTTGAACATTTCGAATACGGTATTTAATACTTCTTCATCATCTACACTAACATAGGATTCTTCTTCCTCGTCTTCTGTATCTTCTACTTTTAAGATAACTACTTCTCCAACTTCATCTTCGTTTTCTGCTTCATCAACTGGTAATAATACAACATATTCTTCTCCATCTAATTCTACTAAGTCTAAAAACTCAAATTGAACTTCTGCTCCACTTTCATCGTTTAGTACAATGATATTATCTACTTCCTCCTCTGGGATATTATTTTCTTCATCCATCTCTTTTTTCTCCTTTCAAATTATTGTATTTTAAGTGTATTTCTACAACATTGATAACGTAATTTAGTATTAACATCTTTATAATAGGATATACTTTTAGGCTTCGTTTTTCTGCTTATTTAAGTACATTTCTAGTATATATACAGCAGAAATTGTGTCTACAATATCCCTTTTCTTATGCTTATTTACTTCTAAAAAATTCATAGTCTTATGAGCTGCAACAGTAGTTAGTCTTTCGTCAATTTCTATCACTTTTACTTGGTTAAATTTGCACCTAAGTTTATGAATAAAACCTTTTGTTATTTCTACCCTGTCGGAACTCCCTCCATCCATCATATATGGCATGCCAATTGCGATTGTATCAATTTCATATTGTTTGATTACTTCTCCTAAACGTTTTAATACAATTTTATCATTTCCCTTATGGTGAATTGTTTCTAGCCCTTGTGCAGTAATTCCGAAGGGCATCTGATACAGCTAACCCCACTCTTGCATCTCCATAATCAATTCCTAATGTTCGCATTTTATTCATCTAATCCTATATAATTTTTTACCATCTTTTCTAATAATTCATCTCGTTCCAATAAACGAATTAAGTTTCTTGCATCTTTGTGTGATGTAATATAAGTTGGATCACCAGATAAAATATAACCAACAATTTGATTAATAGGATTATATCCTTTTTCTAATAAGGCTTGATAGACCGTTTTTAAGATTTCTCTTGCTCTTACATTTTTGTCCTTCTCCACTGTAAAACTCATTGTTTTATCCATATCCATAGCCATTCCTCCTTTAAACTTTTATAGATTATTAATGTCGCTTTCCGTTTTATCAGCATTGTCTAAATATTCTTCTAGTTTCTTTGTTACATTTTCAATTGCTGTACCTTTATAGTAAGTTGTTAATACAAAATTCAATTTTGCACTTACATATCTTTGCTTTTCTTTTTTCTGATTACTCTTTTCTACGATTTCTTCTATTTCAATATCTTCAATATTGTTTTTTAAATCTTGTACAAATTCAGTTGCACTTTGTAAATCAATTCCCGAAAAAACAATTGCAAATTTAGGTCCCATATATCTTACAAAAATATATTCTGATGAAATACTGTCTTTTATATATGAACTTACTTCTGTAATAATTTCATTTCCTGTTTCTCTATTATATTTTTTATTAATTTCTTCTAAGTTTATAATTTTAAACATGCATACTGTTGATGTATCATACTTATCGATGATTTTCTTCCCTTTTCCATAGATATATTCTGCTGAATTAAGTTCTGAAAATTGATCTTTTCTTGCAATATTTTCAATTGTATTTTGGTAGGATATTGTTTTATAAACAGCAATAATATTTTCTTTTACAACTTCTAAAATCGTTGTATCGATTTTATCAAATGCATGTGGTTCTCCACTTTCCAAAACCCAGTAACCAATATAGATGTTATCAATATATAAAGGAAAAAACATAGCAGATTTTGCCCTTCCAAATTCCATTGTTTGGTATGGTAGCCTTTCTCCTTCATGATTTACTGTAACATACTTTGGCATTGCTGTTTGAATGCTATCTTTAAAAATGTCTTGCGTATGAAGGCTTCGTAATGACTCCCAGTGTTGTTCTTGCACATTTGATGCTTTAATGACATATTCAGCACCATCAAACATAACAATTGTTGAGTATTTTATATTATATTTTTCGATCACAATTTCATTAATTTTTTCAATCTTTTCATCTACTGTAGAATATTCTCCTATTGTATTCATAAAATCTTGTAATACATTTAATCCTGTAATCTTTTGATTAATATTATCAAAATTACGAATACGTTTATAAATGATAACATTGTATATCATTAATGCGATTATAATAATTACTAGTAGTATTAGTACATATGTCACTTTTTTCACCTCATTTTATTATTTTTACAATTTTGTAGTACAATTATTCATTTTCGCTTCCTTGTTTAAATTTTGTTTTGTTTGAATAATTTTCCACTGGTTTATATTTGTTGTTTAGTAATGGATATACCATATTTCCTAAATCTTTTAGTGCAATCATAAAATTCTTATCATATCCATTTAATGATATTTTACAATTAACCAAGCCTTCTATGTATTTCGCATATACTTTATCATTATATGGAATATTAATATATTTTACAGCATCTTTGTTAAATAGTTCTGTCATAAATGACATCGATGGGTCATTATAAAATGCCATTCCACCAATAACTATTTTAGAGTTTAATCCTCTTACTTTTGTATATTTATTAACAATAATTTTTAGTTTGTCTTGTTCTAACACATTTTTTGCCTTGATATCTCTTAAGAATGCGGTTAATGGCTGAATTGTTAAAATATCCATACTTTGTACTAAGTATATCTCTTGCGATTTTTCAAAATATTCTATTGGTGTATTAAAGTCTGCATCAATTAATACAAGAGAATGATTTTTTACAAGTGTTGCCAAAATTGCTTCTTTGTTTTGATATTCTTCTCCCGAAGGAAGTGAAGTATATACTGTCAAATTATTATTTACCTTGATACCAGAAGCTACGTCATTTTCAAGATTTTCCATACAATTCATTGCAATTCTTCGTAGTTCTTCTTCATTTTTCGTATAAATAAAATATGCATTTTTGTTTTTTGTCATGTCTAATATCGCAGTATTAATTCCCATAGAAGAAAATAATTCTGCTAAGTTATTTACTAGGAATGATGTTCCATTCTTGGTTGTTCCTACAAAAGAAACAATTTTCTTTTCTTTTGTTAACAAGCTTTCAATATTAATACTTGGTGCACTTTGTTTAATAATTCCATTTGGATATGCAACATTTTCTGAAGTATTATGAGAAACTTTCGGTTCTTCTTTTCTTACTACTTCTTCTCCAAAGCCTGGTAACGTAGTTGGTTTTTCTATTTTTGGTTTTTCTATTTTTGGTTTTTCTTCAAAATCATCCATTCCTGGTAATATGTTTTCTTGTACTTTTGCTACTGGTTCTTTTTCTTCATCTAAATCAAATAAATTTACATTTTGATTTTCTTGGTCTGGAATTGGATTTTTTCTTGGTCTTCCTCTTCCTCTTTTTGGCATTTGTGCTTTTAGTTTCTCTTCTTCTGTAAGCACTTTTCTTGGTCTTCCTCTTCCTCTTTTTACTGGTTCTACTACTGGCGCTTTTTCTTCACTTTCATCTAATTCAAACATATTTACTTGGTTTACCGGTTCTTGGCTTGTTTCTTCTACAATTGGCTCCACTTTTTGTACTGGTGGTTCTACTTTGATTTCCACACTTTCTATTGGTTCTGGTTTGCTTTCTACTTTTCCTACTGGTTTGGTGTTTATTTTCTTTACTTCTTTTGCACCTACTGCTGAAGGAACAATAACAGGTTTTGTTGGTTTTGATTTATTTAATTGATTTTCGATAAAATCAATTCGTAAGGCATCTTCTTTTTTGGTTGGTGTTTTTGTTATTTTGACACTTGGCATGTTTCCAGCAAAAGCCATTACTTGTTGATATTTACTAGAATCTCTTTCCAAAACTGCTCGCACACTTAATGGTAAAAATTTTACAATAATTTTTAACTGTGCATCTGTATATTGAGATGCAATATTATCAAAACTTTCTACATAGGCTTCTTCATTTTTCCCAAGTTTACGGTAATGTGCACGAATGTTTTGAATTTCTACTTCACTTACGGTATCTTCTGATTCTGCTTGATAATTTACATCTTCTGATTCTATTTTGTAATAGATTTTTGCTTCTTTTTTCGTACGTGGTTTACGAACTAATTTACACACTTCTTCAATGCTTCTATCTTGTCCTAATAGAGCATTATAAATTCCAATTCCAAATAATTTTACAAGCAATTGTTCTGATTTAGTACGACGATCCGAGCAAATTAGAATAATAGGAGTATCCTCTCCATTATTATCGGTGGCTTCATCACTAATATTATCTAATTTTTCAAATAGAAAACGGTCAATTGCCTCATAATCATTATTCGCAAATGGCTCCAAGTCTTCACTTATGATAATCCTATCATAAGTTTTATCTCTTTGTATTTCTTTTTGTATTGCATTAAAGTAATATACATTTTTATAAGAAATAATCTCTTTATAATCTTTTTGATATTTTTTTACAATCGAATCTGATATTGTTTCATTACTAACTGCAAATAATACTTTCATTCGTAACTCCTCCAAAATAATTAATTTCTAAAACCTTTTACAACAATTGCAAATACCAGTGGTAGTACTTGGCATATAACAAATACTGTAATAAATCCAACAATTAAGAATAAACCTCTATCATGTACATCTAATTTACGAATACCTATTACATATTGCCAAATAGCACCTACCGCAATTCCTATAAAGCAAAGTGGTATACTATAAATGCGAACTTTATTTAATAAATACGCTGTAAAACCATATGTTTCTGAACCATAACTTTCTGTATAATCTTTTAGCTCATTTAATTGTTTTTCTTTTATTTCAATAATTTGTCCTGCTGTTGATTCTTTTAATACATTATCATTACTAGCATTTACTACTCCTACGGAAAGTATACTTAGCATGATAATCAAAGCAAGTACTATCTTTTTCATCTTCGACTTTTTCCCCTTTCTCTACTGTTCCAATTTTGCATTCTTTTTTACTTTTAATATCATACAATACAATTCAAAAAATAGCAAGAATTTATTAAAAACTTTTTTATAATCTGTTATATAAATATTCCATCCATTTGTAAACACCATTTGCCCAATTTTTATCAGATGCATATTTTTTATTGACTGCTTGTAGTGTTTGCCCATTATAGTAACTTCCTGTTGCTACTTCTCCATCATACAATTTCGTACCTGCTGGATTTAAATAATATTTCATAAATACACGTCCTAATAAATCAATTCCTTCTGCATGTGTTGCAAAGCTATATGCACTGTTTAAGGGATCACTATCATAAGCACCATATCCAAACAAATTATTCTTTGTTGTTGCTAATTTAGAGGTTCCCCAATTACTTTCATGAATGGCAACTGCTGCTACAAATACACCATTTACTTTATATTGTTTTTCAATATAATAGAAATATTGCGCATTATTTTGTATAATTTTATTGGTATCTTGTGAATTTCCTGACAATACTCTTTTAAATTGTTCTAAAGTAAAGCCACTTGGTGTATTTAATTTCATATTCTTACCAAGTTTTGCTAGTAATTGTGCTTTTGTATAACCTCTTTGGCTTCCATCTTGTGGTTCATTTGGATTGATATATGTTAAGCAATCTTTTTTTGCCCATCCTGAATAATTTCCATATGCAATTTGATACCAATCATCACTCACTTGCAAGACACGAACGCTATCATTTTGTTTTAGTACAATGACTCTTTCTGATTCCTCAGAGCTTTCACGTCTTACGTCCAACGTATGTGAAGTAACATATACAATATCACCTTTTTTCACCTTATAATTACTGGTATAATTGGCTGTTCCCACAACAACAATTCGATCAATAGACGATGTTGTTACTTTACTCCCTACTAATTCTTCTGCTACTAATTTTCCATCTTCATATACCTTTTTAGTAATCTGCTGTTGTTTTCCTATTTTGCCTTCTTGTATTACTTGCAATGTATCTTTAGGAAGCTCACTACTATTTTGATAGGTCGTCGTATATTCTAGGTCAATTTCCTCTATTTCGATTTGTTCTTCTTGTTTACTTCGATTTTGTTCAATTATATTTTGAAAGTCAATCTTTTCTTCCATCCTTTGATAATTTTTACTTACTTCGCTTGCCTGTTTCACATCTTGTGAAACAGCATAAGATACCTCACTATTCGAGGTTTTATTCCATATAAAAACAATAGCTGTAATTGCACTCATCATTAATATTAATTTAATATGTAAATAACTTTTTTTCTGATTCTTTGTCGTCATTTGTAATCACCTAAAACTATTCTACTGTTTTTCTTGTTTTTTGTCAATTTCAATTTTTGGAAAAATGAATATTGTATAATTAAATGCACGTTGTAGACATAAAATTATAGACACATAATT
>CAOKNG010000052.1 GCA_948470025.1 uncultured Clostridium sp.
CAATCTTGTTTCACAATTTGCAAGGTTCCAAATTGAATTTAAAACAACAACATAACTTAAAATAGGAGGCTTTTTTATGCAATTTCGAAAACTTTTTTACCGTTTGGTCTTTATTTGTGTATGGTTAGCTATTTTTCTAGCATTCGGATGTTATTTGTTTTACCCAATTTATACGGCGGATTCCATTATCATTCCTTATTCCTTGCACCCGTATGATATTTGCGTTCGTTATCCCGTTATTTGGATGAAACTAAAAGGCTATTTTATTTTGTTTTACCTCTTGTCTTGTACTTTAATATCTAATTTCGCTTATACAAGATTATCAAAAAAATTACGGTTCTAAGATATCCCTAAAATCTAAAAAGCAAAAAACAATGTTAACACAAATTCCTCCCGAAAATCTTTCTTTATTGGTGGGAAAAAATGAAAGTGAAAATTTAGTGTTTATTTCAGAAAAAAGTTTATATCAAAACATTTTTATCTGTGGAACAATTGGTAGTGGCAAAACCTCTTCTTGCATGTACCCTTTTACAAGACAACTTATTCATTACTTCTCTAGTAATCTCGAATTTAAAATTGGTATGCTAATTTTAGATGTGAAAGGGAATTTTTATAAAGAAGTCCTACGTTTTGCACATTCTGCTGGTCGCTTAGAAGATGTTCATATGATTGAACTTGGTGGTAATACCTTTTATAATCCCTTAGATAAACCAAATTTAAAACCATCTGTTTTGGCAAATCGTTTAAAAACAATTTTAACTTTGTTTTCTCCGAATAATAGCGAATCGTACTGGCTAGATAAAGTGGAACAAGTCTTAACAGAAGCAATTAAGTTTTGTAGGCTTTATAATGATGGCTATGTTACTTTTGTAGAACTTCATAAGTTGGTTACCATACCAGATTATTTCTTAGAAAAGGTAGCAATCATTAAGGAACAATTTACAAAAGGCTTTCTTTCAAAACGCGATTGTTATGATGCTTATTCTAGTATCGACTTTTTTCAAAAGGAATTGTTTTCTTTGGATGGGCGAACACTTTCCATTATTCAATCGGAAATTACCAGAATTACCAATTGTTTTGTTTCGGATTATGAGGTTTTGCATACTTTCTGCCCAAAGCGTGAAGAAATTAACTTTCATGGCTTTTATCATTTGGTTCAAAATGGTGATATTGTGGTACTTAATATGAACATTTCACAATATCAAAACTTATCGAAGATTATTGCTGCTTACTTAAAATTGGATTTTCAAACAGAGGTATTAAATCGTTTGTCTAATCCCTCTCTTTCCTCTTCCCGTAGCGTTTGTTTTATTTGTGATGAGTTCCACGAATATTGCACCACCTCAGATGCTGACTTTTTTGCTCAGTCTAGGGAAGCAAAATGTATTAATATTGTAGCAACACAGAGTTATTCTTCTTTGTTACATACCTTAAAAGATGAATATGCTGTTAAGGTTATTTTACAAAATATGATTAATAAGTTTTGGTTTCGAACGGATGATAGTTATACTATTGAGGACATTCAAAAACAAATTGGAAAGGAAGATAAAGTAAAAGTGGTAAAATCAATTTCGGAAAATGCCCCGAAAACGAGTTTTCATTATTTAACGAATTCTTTTGTTTCTCATGGTTCTGGCTTGTCTGAAAGTATCAATGAATCTATTCATACGGATTTTATTTATGATTCTCATTTTTTTACACAAGAATTAGAAACCTTTTGTTGTTTATCTTTTTTATCAGATGGTTATAAGATTTTAAAACCAATGAAACTAAAACTTATTCCCTATTTTTTAACAAAATTTTAAGGAGGTATTGTTATGAAACACAAAAAATTATTTTATCTTTTTAGTATTATTTGTTTATTGGTTATTTTCCTTTTTTCTTTTTCCAATATCAGTATGGCTGCTGACCAAAAATTAGTAAATACCCTAAAAAAGGCTTTTGAACAGATTGAGGATTGGCTATTAAAACTAGCAACTCCAGCAGCTGCCGTTGCTGTACGGAACTGGTGTGTTTATGAAAAAGTTTAGCTTTGGCGATGAAGAACGCATTCGCACTGGTCAGAAGTTAATAAAAGGTGCCTTATTTTCTTATGGTTTTATTTTGGCAATCGATTTAATTTTATCCGCAATTCAATCCTTTTTTTAGATAGTAGGTGATATTTTTGGAAGAAGATGTAAGCATTGCATCTATTATTATTGATGCTATTAATACCATTTTTCAAACCTTGTTTTCTTCGATTGATACGAATGTGGCTTCCATTTTAGATGAAGTTACCTTTATTGATAGCAGTATTTTAAACACTTCATATTTTTCCTCTATTTTTGGAAATTCAACCACAAGTGGTATCTTGCTCGTTGCTAATTCCCTTATTTTAGGATTTTTACTATATTATGCTGCTCGTTTACTCCTTTCTCATTTATTAATTACACAGGTGGAACGTCCTACGAGTTTTATACTAAAGTTAATATTTTTCGGTATTTGTATGAATTCCTGCTTTTTTATTTGTGAGAGACTTCTCTTTTTCAATCATACTATTGGTTCTTTAATACAAAGCATTGGTCATGATTTATTTGGCGAATCCATTACCTTTTCAAACTTATTTACTAGAATTAATTCGATGATTGTGATTGAACAAACGAATTTTAACATTTTTTCCATTGATGGAATTTTAAAAAGTTTTTTATCCATTAGCTCAATGAATCTCGTTTTTATGTATTGTATTCGTTTTATTTTAGTAAAAGTATTTGTTTTAATTGCTCCCTTTGCCTTCTTATCTTTATGTAATAACGCAACTGCTTCCTTTTTTAAAGCTTGGATAAAATGTTTTCTTTCCTTGCTACTTGTCCAAGTCTTTATTGCTTTTGTACTTGTCATTCTCTTTTCCATGGACTTTCACCCAGACAATGTTGTGTCTAAATTTCTAATCTGTGGTGCAATTTTTACTTTACTAAAAGCAAATGATCTTGTGAGGCAATTTTTAGGTGGTATTAGTACAGATATTAAAACTGGCATGCAAGGGATGTCTACTATCTTAAAATCTTAACAAAGGAGGTTACTATATGAAATTTATCTTTCCACAAAACTATAACTTTAAACACAAACTCTTAGGCATATTTGATGCTTCTACCATAATTGTAAATAGCATTTGGGGACTTTTCATATTTTGCTTCTTAAATTTATTTTTCACAAATATAAGCCTAAAAATCTTTTTATTCATTATCCTAGTATTCCCTCTTTTGCTCTTTAGCATTGTTGGCTTTAACCATGAAAATATCTTATATGTGTTTTACTATATTTTCAAATATCTAAAACAGCCAAAAATTTATCTATACAAATAATGTCACAAAAAGTCGTATGCCTCTAAGGTTTCCCATGAAACCAATTCTTTAAATTCCCTCTTCCGCAAGGTTAAAATAATTTTTTTCTTCATCTTGTATTCGTCTTCTTTCCATGATATAATTTGTGGTATCATTACTGAAGATGATAATCATAAAGGAACGAATAAGGGGATACTAGTTATGAAATTAGAGCAAAATGATTTGTCTATGATGTTTTCTTCTACGGAAATTTCAGATGTTTTCTTTACAGAATATTTGTCACAAGCAAGTGGGGATGCTGTGAAGGTATATTTATATATTTTATTTTTGTCTAAGTATGGGAAAGATGTGAAGGTAAGTGATTTGTCGAAAAAATTGTCTTTGCCTTTGAAAACCATTCAGGATAGTTTAAAGTATTGGGAGGATTTACGGAGTTTTAACCAAAAAAACGACTGGTTTTATTGTGAATCATTTGCAAGAAGTAGAACTTCACAAGTTTTACAAGCCTAGAGTTTCCGTGCTTGCGGATACAAAGAAAAGCGAGGAAAATCAGTATCGAGCTAAGGCAATTGAATATATTAATACTTCCTTTTTCCAAGGAGTCATGTCGCCTTCTTGGTATAATGATATTGATTTATGGTTTAAAAAGTATGGTTTTGATGAACAGGTTATGATTGCATTGTTCCGTTATTGTTTTGAGCGTTCTGCCCTACATCGAAATTATATTCAAACTGTAGCAGATGCTTGGCATGCTAATCATATTACTACTTTTTCGGATTTAGAATTGTATTCTCAAAAGGAAGAGAAATTTAATGCTTTAAAAAAATCGATTGCGAAAAAGTTGGGGCTTACTCGTATGCTTACACAATATGAAGAAGCTTATATTGAAAAATGGGTTGTGGATTTCGGCTATTCCCTAGATGTTATTGAACTTGCCCTAAAGAAAACAACTTCCAAATCTTCTTTTAGTTTCGATTATATTGATAAAATTGTATCTGATTGGAATGAACACCACTTAAAAACAGTGACTGATGTTCAGAAATTTTTAGAAGATATGAAAAATAAGCCAAAAGCGATTAAGGAATTAGAAAAGAAAAGTTATCAAAATTATGAACAACGAAGCTATGATAATCTTGATTCTTTATACGCAAATGTGCAAAAAGCATAGATGAATAGATAGGAGTTTTTCACATAATGGGTGATTCTACTTTAAAACATTTATTAAAAGAATATGAGCAAAAACGTTCTTGGGCTCTTTTGGATTTAGAAAATCGTAAAGAAGAGCTTTATCGTTCTTGCCCACGATTACAAGAAATTGATTCTTCTTTGAATCAATTTGCTTTTCATACCGTAAAATCAATTTTGTCTTCTACTGATACGAATTCTTCTTTAGAAGATTTAAAAAGAAAAATCGCTTCTTTAAAGGCAGAGAAAAATTCGATTATCGCAAAGTTAAAATTAGATGATTCTTTCTTTGTTCCTCATTTTGAATGTACAAAATGCGAAGATACTGGGTATGTAAAAGAAAATGACCATTATGAACTTTGTAGTTGTATTAAACAAAAATTATTTGATATTGATTATAATCAATCTAATATTAGTGATTTAAGGAATCATACGTTCAATCAATTTTCACTTGATGTATATTCAGAAGAAATAAACGAAGATTTGTACCATTCTAATTTATCTCCTCGTGATAACATTCAAAATATAAAGGAGCTTGCTCATTCCTTTATTACACATTTTGATGATTTCGAAGAAAAAAATTTATTATTTACTGGAAATACTGGTTTACGGCAAAACTTTCTTATCGGATTGCATTGCTTATGAACTCTTAAAACAAGGAAAAACCGTTTTGTACCAAACAGCTCCTGTTATGTTAGATACGATTATTGATTATCGTTTTCGTAATAATAAACAAGCAAAAGACGAAAATATACTTAGTGACATTTATCATAATATTCTAACTGTAGATTTATTAATTATTGATGATTTAGGTACAGAAACCTTAAATAGCATGAAATTTACAGAATTGTTTAATGTGATTAATACTCGCTTATTACACCAAAATAATCATGTTACTAAAACCATTATTTCTACAAATTTGAATTTACAAGATTTACGTGCAAAATATGATGAACGAATTTTTTCTCGTTTTGTTGGTTCTTATAACATTTGTCGTTTTTTTGGGGAAGACATTCGTTTTAAAAAATAGTGGACGATTAAATCGTCCACTATTTTTATTCTTGTTCTTCTTCGTTTTCTGTTTCTTTTTCCACTAATTCAATGCTAACAACTTTTCCACCATCATTGGTTCTCATTAGAGTAACACCTTGTGTTGATCTTCCTAAGACGCTTATTTCTTTTACAAGTAAGCGAATTACAGTTCCTTTATCGGTAATTAACATGACATCTTCATCACCTGTTGCAATACGAATTCCTACTAATTTTCCAGTTTTTGGTGTGATTTTGTAGGTAATGACTCCTTTTCCACCTCTTGCTTGTACACGGTATTCGTCTAATTCGGTTCGTTTTCCAAATCCATTTTCGGTAATCGCAAGTAAGGTTGCTTTTGAACCAGTTAATATGGATTCCATTCCAATAACAGAGTCTTCTTTGTCTAATTTAATTCCAATAACACCTTGTGATACTCTACCAATTGGTCTTACGTCTTTTTCATCAAAGGTAATGCACATTCCTTCTTTGGTAACAAGTACTACATTATCTTCTCCATCCGTTAAACGAACTGAAATTAATTCGTCTTCATCTTTTAGGGTAATTCCTTGTAGTCCTGTTTTTCTTGTAGAGTCATATTCTTTTAGAGCTGTCTTTTTAATCATTCCATTTTTGGTTGCCATTAATAAGTATTTTCCTTCTGCAAAGTTTTGAATTGGGATAACAGCTGATACTTTTTCTCCGTTATCTAAACTTAATAGATTAACAATGGCTGTTCCTTTTGCAGTTCTTCCTGCTTCTGGAATTTCATATCCTTTTAATTTGTATACTTTTCCTTTATTACTAAAGAATAAAATCATATCATGTGTAGAAGCGGTAAAGATTTGTTTTACAAAATCTTCTTCTCTTGTTGCCATTCCTGTAATTCCTTTTCC
>CAOKNG010000053.1 GCA_948470025.1 uncultured Clostridium sp.
AAAAAAGAAACCGATATTATGGACGTATGGTTTGATTCTGGTTCAACACATGAATCGGTATTAGCCGAGCGTGGACTTCCAGAAGCAAATTTATATTTAGAAGGAAGTGACCAACATAGGGGATGGTTCCAATCTTCATTGCTAACCTCGGTTGCAACCAAAGGAAAAGCACCATATAAAGAGGTATTAACACATGGTTATACCATTGATGAACAAGGAAGAAAAATGTCCAAAAGCCTTGGAAACGGAATTGATCCAAAAGATGTCATAAACGAATCTGGTGCAGATGTATTAAGACTTTGGGTATTATCTGCTGACTATAAATCAGATATTAGTGGCTCAAAGAACATTTTAAAACAAGTTATGGAAGTATACCGAAAAATCCGTAATACAGCAAGATATATTTTAGGAAATATTAGTGATTTTGATGTAAACAAGCCAGTTTCTTATGAGGATTTACAAGAAATTGATAAATGGGCATTAACAAAGCTAAACAAGCTAATAAAAGATTGTGTAGCTGCATATGATGTATATGATTTTCATAATGCTTATCATGCGATTAATCAATTTTGTGTAGTAGATATGAGTGCCTTTTATTTAGACATTATAAAAGACCGTTTATATACTTACAAAAAAGATTCAGTTGAAAGAAGAGCAGCACAAACCGTTATGTATGAAATATTATCAGCATTGGTTCGAATTTTAGCACCAATGACCTGCTATACAGCAGAAGAAATCTGGAAATATATGCCACATAGAGACGGGGAAAATACCGAAAGTGTAATGCTAAACTACTATCCAAACATAAACCAAAAATACGATAATCCAGAAATAGAGGCAAAATGGGAAAAATACATCAAAATAAAAGACGAAGTAGCAAAAAAATTAGAAATGGCAAGAGCAAACAAAGAAATTGGTTTATCTCTTGCAGCAAAAGTAACCTTGTTTGCAGATGACAAAGAATATGAATTCATCAAAGGAAAAGAAGAATTATTAAAAGAAATTTTCATTGTATCCGATGTAGAAATCAAACAAGGAAAAAAAGAAGAAGATAAAGATGCCATTGTAGGAGTAACCGTAGAACAAGCAGAAGGTGAAAAATGTGAAAGATGTTGGATGTATTCAAAAACCGTAGGACAAGACAGCAATCATCCACATATTTGCCATAGATGTAGTGAGAATTTAAAATAAAAATGTAGGGGCGGGCCTTGTGTCCGCCCGAATACGTAAATAAAACATACATTTGACGAATTCAAAAAAACATAGTATAATGGTAAACATAAACCGAAAAAGGTGGTTGTATCAAAATTTGCAATAGAAGGAGGAAAGGACATGAACAATCAACAAAAATTTGCAAAAATTGTTACAGAAGTAACACAAGTCCGGGAAAGGTGTGGGATGTATTTAGAATGTAAAACAGAAGAGGAGCAGTTAGAAAAAAGAATGGTGCTTGAAGAATTAGATTTCAAGCACCAGTGGGAGCCGTATTTCACATTCTGCAGTACAGATTATGGAATGCATATCCAAATGAAGTGGAACAAAAGAAGGCGAATACAAGCTGTGCCAATCTGTTTTTTATTTACTTTGTATGAGATGGATGTAAGAAGAGCGTTTCCTAAAGAAAATATAGAAATTCCATATACTTTAAAAGGATTCTGGAAAATGGAAAAGGCCATTAATTTATTGGAAGAATTCATCCGTTTCCAGCACAAATGGCAATATGTTCTTCTTTTGGAGGCCAGAAAACTGCAAAGGAAAAATCGGGAGAAATCATCGAAGTATGCTAAGGTAATGGATGAATTTACTACAGTAAAAATTACCATTGGTGACTGGAAGGATTTCGTATTTTATCAGACAGACGTGAAGTTTTGCTTAAACAAAACCAATGTAAAGTTGGACGTTGTTCCGCTTTGTAAGATGTTAACAACTTACTACGTAAATGTGGTAAGAAAAATTGATTGGTATGTAAATCAATATGCATCAAAAGCAGAAGAGGAATGTTTACAGAAACTTCAAGAGGAAATGGCTGATTTTATGGAAAAATATTTTATACATGCATTCTAAATTCCCCCAAAAACCAGAAGGCAAATTTGTTTTTGCCATCTGGTTTTTAGTATTTTTTTGTAAGTTTCCCATATAATATTAAAAAGGATTGTAAGAGAAAGGAAAAATGGGAATGGAAAAGATAAGATATTTTGATCATGCGGCAACAACTGCTACCAAAGAAGAGGTGCTAAAAGAAATGTTGCCTTATTTTAATCTAAATTATGGGAATGCTTCTTCTATGTATAGTATCGGAAGAAAATCAAGAAAAGCAGTAGAAGAGGCAAGACACAAGACAGCTCATGCCATTGGAGCAGAAGCAAAAGAAATTTATTTTACTTCATGTGGAAGTGAAAGTGATAATTTAGCCATAAAAGGGGTAGCATATGCAAATCGCGACAGAGGAAACCATATTATTACCACTAAAATAGAACACCCAGCAGTACTTCATACATGCCAGCACTTAGAAAAAGAAGGATTTCGAGTAACGTATTTGAATGTAAATGAAGAAGGTTTAATTAGTATGAGTGAATTAGAAAATGCCATATGTAAGGAAACCATATTAATTAGTGTCATGTTTGCAAATAACGAAATCGGAACCATTCAGAAGGTGAAAGAAATTGGTGAAATTGCAAAAAAACATCAAATCTATTTTCATACCGATGCAGTACAGGCGGTTGGGAATGTTCGTATTGATGTAAAAAAGTACCAGATTGATTTATTATCCATGTCAGCCCATAAATTCTATGGACCAAAGGGAATGGGAGCTTTATATGTAAAAACAGGAGTAAAGTTTGAAAAAATACAAGATGGTGGACATCAAGAAAGAAATATGAGAGCAGGTACTGAGAATGTAGCAGGAATTGTAGGACTGGGAAAAGCAATTGAATTAGCATACGAAGATTTTGATGCCTATAATGAAAAACTAAAGAGCATGCGAGATTACTATATTTCTAGTATACAAGAAAAAATTCCCTACACCAAACTAAATGGGCATTCCACCAAACGCCTACCAGGAAATGCCAACATTTCCTTTCAATATGTAGATGGAGAAGAATTGTTATTAAACTTAGATGCAAAAGGAATTTGCGCTTCATCACGGTTCGGCGTGTACATCTGGTTCCTTAGACCCATCGCATGTATTAGTAGCAATTGGTTTGCCACCAGAAATGGCAAGCGGAGCATTACGTGTTACCTTTGGCGAGGACAATACAAAAGAGGATGTGGATTATTTGGTAGATAGTTTAGTGGAAATTGTAGAGAGATTAAGGGGAACATCGCAGGAATATAAGGAATTAGTAAAGAAATAAATTGTAGGGGCGATTTTAATTGCCCCATTATTAAAAATTATTTTCCATCAATTTTTCCACAATCTGTACTGCATTTGAGGCAGCACCTTTTCGAATGTTATCGGCAACAACCCATAGGTTTAATCCATTTTCTACACTCTCATCGCGCCTAATTCGGCCAACATATACCTCATCATGCCCATTAGCAATGGTTGCAAGCGGGTATTCATTTTTGGAAACATCATCTAATACAACAATTCCAGAGTAATCCTGCAAAGTTTTTCTTACCTCATCTAATGAAAAAGGTTTTTCAAATTCCACATTGATACTTTCACTATGAGAATTTGCCACAGGAACACGAACACAAGTAGCCGTTACTCTTAAATCTGGTTTTTTTAATATTTTTCTGGTTTCATTGATCATCTTTTCTTCTTCTTTGGTATAACCATTTTCCAAAAACACATCAATATGTGGTAAGCAGTTATTATAAATAGGATGAGCAAATTTCTTAGGAGCCTCACCCTTAGCACCATTTTCTAAATCCTCTAACCCAAGCCTTCCAGCACCAGAAACAGCTTGATAAGTAGAATAAACGATTCTTCTAATTCCATATTTATCATCTAGAGCCTTCAAAGGAACAACTGCCTGAATGGTAGAACAATTAGGATTAGCAATAATTCCATGGTTATTTGCGATTTCCTCAGGATTAACCTCAGGAACCACCAAAGGAACATCTTGTTCCATACGAAAAGCACTGCTATTATCTACTACAATACAACCATGAGAAGAAGCAATTGGAGTATATTTCTTAGCTGTATCGCCACCAGCAGAAAAAATAGCAAAATCAAACCCCTCATTAAACGAGTCCTCTGTTAATTCTCGAACAACATGTGGTTTACCTTGAAACAAAAGCTCACTCCCCGCAGAATGAGAAGAAGCAAAAAAAGCATATTCCGAAACAGGTAAATTCTTATCCTCTAAAACCTGAAGAGCCATTCTTCCAACAACCCCAGTCGCACCAACAATAGCAAGTTTATATTTTTTCTCACTCATATGTAACACCTTCTTTATCTAATTCTAACGAATATAATGATCTGTAATCACCAAAGGCGATAGCACAATCATTTATTTACTGTATCTATTATATGATAAATACCAATGAAAAGAAACCAATTTTTTAATATATCTTATAAAAATTGAAAATTATAGTATAATATAAGTAGATTAAACTTTGCAACTCCGTTTTTCATCTGGGGTTGACGTTATATTAAAAATAATTTTTTTAGGAGGATTTTGTTATGACAGAAAAAGAGGTTATACGGAAGGTTTGTTTAGTATTTGGAGGGATATATTTTTTTCATATGTCGGTAAAGTTTGTACTTGATAAAGCAGATGCTCTCGAGATGATACTGATGGCTACATGTGATTTTGTATTGGGTTTATACTTAATTACAAGTATCATTGGTAAGATTGTAAACATAGTCAATTCTTACAACCTATATAAATCATATAGGAAGGGGTTAGAATATTTGGAAGATCTTCATAAAACGAGGTATAAACTTTACTTTACAGGAAGTGAAGAGAAGGTTGAAGAATATTCTAAAGAAATTGAAAGCTATGGAACAACTTTACTAAATGCAGGAAAAGAAGCTATTTCCAAGAACCTATGTAACAAGAAGTATTCTCAAAAAATACAAGAGATACTAAAACAAACCGAAAAGTTGATGACAGTTAATTAACGATAAGAGGGCTTGAATAAAGTCCTCTTGTCAGTTTCTAAAAAATATTAAATTTTGACAAGATAGGCTAAATTATAAATTAGTGTTCAAAATGTAGCAAAAAAATTCAAAAAAGTATTGCAATGGCAATACTTTTTTGATATAATACTAAAGTTGAAAAATATACACATAAAGTGAGTTTGCTTTTAGTGCCTAAAAGGTGTGTGTGCAAATGAGGAAGCTTTATGGATGTAAAAACTAAAGGAGGAATAAAAAATGGCAGTAGTTGCAATGAAACAATTACTAGAAGCAGGTGTACATTTTGGACACCAAACAAGAAGATGGGATCCTAGAATGGCAGAATATATTTTCCAAGCTAGAAACGGAATCCATATTATTGACTTACAAAAGACATCAAAGAAAATTGATGAAGCTTACCAATTTGTAAAGGAAGCATCAGAAGAAGGAAAGGAAATTCTTTTTGTAGGTACAAAAAAACAAGCACAAGAATGTGTAAAAGAAGCGGCACAAGCTTGTGGTATGTATTACATTGACCAAAGATGGTTAGGTGGAATGCTTACAAACTTTGATACGATTCAAAAAAGAATTCAAAGACTAAAAGACTTAGAAACGATGGAACAAGATGGAACATTTGAAGTATTACCAAAAAAAGAAGTAATTCTGTTAAAGAAAGAAATGGAAAAACTAGAAAGAAACTTAGGCGGAATTAAAGAAATGAACAAACTTCCAGGAGTTATTTTTGTAGTAGATCCTAAAAAAGAAAGAATTGCGATTTTAGAAGCAAGAAAATTAAACATTCCAGTAGTTGGATTAATCGATACCAACTGTAACCCAGAAGATGTTGATTATGTTATTCCTGGAAATGATGATGCAATTCGTGCTGTAAAATTAATTACAACCGTAATGGCAAATGCTGTAATAGAAGGAAAACAAGGAGAAGCCTTTGAACCAATTACAACAGAAAATGAAGAAACAGTAGAAAACGAAGAACCAACAAGTATTGAAGAAGTAGTTGCAGAAGAATCTACAGAAACAGTAGAAAAATAATAACATATTTGGATGGGCACGGAAAGAGGCCGTGTCCATTTAAAAAATGTAAGTGTTAAGATATTATCGAATAATCTGTAGGGGCGACTAGCAGTCGCCCGCTCTTCGGAGAATCAACCCCAACACTGGTATTTAGATAAAATATCAAAATAAATGGGCGACTGCTAGCAAGTCCCTACAAAAAAATAAAGGAGGAATCAATCATGATTAGTGCTAATATGGTAAAAGATTTAAGAGAAAAAACAGGTGCAGGAATGATGGACTGCAAAAAA
>CAOKNG010000054.1 GCA_948470025.1 uncultured Clostridium sp.
CAGGAGAAGGACCACTCATGAAGGACTTAGTAGAAATTAGTGATCATGATTTTAACAGTGTCAATACCGTATCCACCACGATTATCTTTCTTTTGATGATTGTGGTGCTAAAATCGATTGCTTTACCAATTATTTTAATGCTTACCATTGAATTTGCTATTTTTATTAATATGGGAATTCCATACTACACAGGCACGATTATTCCATTTATTGCCTCGATTGTGATTGGTACCATTCAACTAGGAGCAACCATTGATTATGCGATTTTAATTACTACGAAATATGTAACAGAAAGAAAACGAGGAAATACCAAACAAGCTTCAATGGAAGAGGCCCTTGGAACGTCTATCGGTTCTATTTTCGTTAGTGGATTATGCTTCTTTGGTGCAACCTTTGGCGTAGGTGCCTATTCGAAAATCGAAATGATTGGTTCATTGTGTACACTAATGTCGAGAGGAGCCATTATTAGTATGATAACCGTTATTATGGTATTACCAGCATTTTTAATGTTACTTGATAAAGTGATTTGTAAAACGACAATAGGAATGAAAAAATAGAGAGGAAATGTTAAGGTGGAAAGGAAGATGAAATATGAAGACAAATAAAATAGGAAAAATAATTTCAGGGATAACAGTAGTGTCGATGCTTTGTTATACCATGCCAGTAATGGCATATACCAAAGAAGAAACTGTATATTCAAAACTAGATGAAAAGGGAGAGACATATCAAACGATTGTATCAACTCACATCAAAAATACAGAAGAAAGCCAAATTCTTCAAGATGTATCAGATTTAATAAACCTCGAAAATACCAATGGATATGAGACTTTTGAAAAAGACGGAAATACCATTATATGGCAGGCAAATGGAAACGATATTTATTACCAAGGGGAAAGTAAAAAAGAGTTACCGGTTTCTTGCCAAATTTCCTATGAGTTAAATGGAGAAGAAAATTCAGTTAGCGAAATGGTAGGAAAAAGTGGAAGGGTAAAAATAACCTTAACCTATACGAACCATGAAAAACATGAGGTAAATATAAATGGGAAAAATGAAGTAATTTATACCCCATTTTTGGTAATGGCAGGAACTGTAATTAACAATGAAACCAATAAAAATATTACTATTTCAAACGGAAAACTAATCGACAATGGTTCCAAAACGATTGCGATACGGAATGGCATTTCCGGGAATGGAGGAAAGTTTAGGAGGAGAAATAAGTTTACCAAGTGAGGTTACCATCGAAATGGATACCACCGATTTTGAAATGGATACCATTGCAAGTTTTGTAACACCACACATTTTAGAAAGTAAAGAGGATTTAGATAAACTAGACGAAATAGGAGACATTTATCGTAAAGTAAATGAACTACAAGAGGCAAATACACAGTTAGTAAATGGGGCAGATACCCTACAAGATGGTATGAACACATTAAATTCTGGTATTGGTATGTTATCGAAGGAGTTAAATGCCACGATTGATGAATATGAAACCATAAAAAAACAAGCAATGGATAAAGAGAAAATGAAACAACAAATTTCCAAAATATTAGAGCAAGAATTAGATAATCTTCTTCCAAGTATTCAAAAGCAAGCAAAAATAGAGGCCCAAAATGCCATCAAAAGACATGAAACCGAAATCGAAAATGCGGTAGTCGATACTTCCATTGAATATACCAAAAAAGCAATTAACGAAAAGCTAGTAGAAATTCAAAAAAATGGTGGAGTATTTACAAAAGAACAAGAAAAACAATTAGAAGAAGTAATTAAGAAGGACATCGAAGAAGTTTATGAAAAAGCTATGAAAGACCCACAAATTAGTGTCTACCTTACCGAACTGGTAAATAGCATTAAGGCAGAAAATAAAAAAATGGAACAAGGTATCAAAAAACAGGCAAAAGATAAAGTATCTGGAGAAATAAAGGCAAAAAAAGCCCAAACTTCACAACTGGCACCAGCAGAACTAGTAAAAAAATACGGGGATGAAATTGCAAAAATCCAAGCGGTTGGACCCAAAAATGCAGACGGTACACCAGCCATTACCACGATGCAAGCCTTACAAATGATAGGCGTTGTTTCCGAATCGACCTTAACAGAAGTAGAAAACAGTATCAATCACAAAATCGATACTATTACTGTAAGTAATACAAGCCAGATAGAGCAAAACATAAAAAGCTATTTGGACAGATATATTAACGATATTTCCGAACAAATGGCAAATAAAATAACAGGAGGAAACAAAGAATTATTAGAAACCTATGAAAAAGCAATGATGAAACAAATGGTAGAGGTGTTACAAAATCAATTAGCAAACGACCAAGTATTACAAGCCTACGGAAATAAAATAGCAGGAGAAGTAAACAAAACCATTGACACTGTTGCAGAAAAAACAGCAAAAGAATTAGCAAAGAATTACACCAAAACCATCGCAAACGAAATTGCTAATAATCTAATTCAAAAACAACTAAGTGGAGAAGCAGTAGAAGGCGTTATTAGGGGGGAATTAAGCAAATACGAAACCGTAATTTACCAAGAATTAGAAAAAGTAGATACAAAAGTGGGAACATTAAAACAAGCACTACCACAACTAACCAATGGAGCAAGCAGGTTAAAACAAGGCTCTGAAGAATTAGCAAAAGGAATGAATCAATTTCAAAAAGAAGGAATCGAACCAATTTGTAATTTGGTAAATGGAACAGTAAAAAATATGGAAACAAGAGTAAGAAAACTTGGCGAGCTTTCTTTGGAATATAATAATTATACAATGTTAGAAGAAGGGCAAAAAGGAAAAGTACAGTTTATTATGCTGGCGGATGGCGTAAAAAAGGAAACAGGGAAAGAAAAGGAAGGTCAAGAAATAATGGTGCCAGAGAATAGGAAAGAAAGAGAGGAAAATTAGAGAAAATAAAGAAAAACAATTAATAGAATATAAACCACTGAAATGGTATGAAAAAATAGTTAAGAAAATTTTAAAGTTTTTCGAGAAATGAAAACGAAGTTCTAATACAACCCTCGTATGAATACAATGTAGAAAACAACGTATTCATAAGGGGGTCTTTCATTTGGGAAAAATCTACATAGAAGAGCGTGCCGTTAATCTTGCACAGTATATTATAGATAGTGGAGATACCGTAAGAGGAGCAGCAAAGAAGTTTGGAATTAGTAAAAGTACTGTACACAAAGATGTTACACTAAAGAACGGTAAAAAGATAGGAAAAGTTATTCCAGAAAGTATTGAAATAAAAGGAGTTTTCCTAAGTACAAGAAATCCTATTGTGAAATTTGGATTGGTAATTAAATAAATAATAAAAATGTAAGTCTTAAAAGTAAAATTTTAGGACTTATTTTTTTGCAGTTTTATATTAGAAAAGAGTTTTATTTTATAAAAAAGTCTTTTTTGGTTGAGATATTAGTATTTATAAACATTTTACACACTTTACTACACTTTAGTGTTTACTTCACTATAATGTAGTATTTTATTTTAAATTTGAGGAGGTTTGAATGATGGGAGTTGAATATATAGAAAAAACAGAAACATTAATTGGTACAAGAAGAAAAGAGTTGATAGATAAAGAAACAGGAGAGATTATTGAAGTAGATCAGATTACTAAAAAAGTATATGGGCAAAAGAATTTTTGGAAATTATATTTAGGAGATTTTTTACCAGTATTAGGAATTGTGGAAAGTAAACAGGTAGATATTTTGATATATATATTAGAAAATACACAACCTAGTACAAATATGTTTGTGGGAACTTATAAAACAATTCAAAAGAATACACATACATCTGAAACTACTATTGCTAAAGTTATGAAAAAATTACAAAAGCAACAGTTCTTAAAGAAAATACAAAATGGACTTTGGCAAGTTAGTCCTAATATTATAATGAAAGGAAACGAAAATAAAAAGCAATTATTGCTTAGTTATTTTCGCACCGATGAATCTAATAAAAATAACCATAGATAATACTGTATATACAGGCTTAAACGGAAGTTTGAAACCGAATGAGTTTCAAGGAGAGTAAGAAATACAATTGCAAGTGCAATTTTTTCTTGCTCTTTTTTTGAAATAAATTGAGAAATTAAATTTATTTCAAACCTAAAAAATTGTGAGTCACAAATTTTTAGGCAAAGGGGTGTGGGGAAAAAATTTATTTTCCCTGCCACACAGATAAACTTTGTTTGTCTAGTGTGTTAGACAAGTAAACTTATTTTGAGAAAGGAGCGTTGGAGCTTATGAGTTATGCTATAGTAAGAAATGAGAAATTAACACGAGATAGAATAAATGGGAAGTGTACCCATAATGATAGAAAAGCCAAAAATCATTCTAATAAAGATATCGATCCAACTAGAACACATTTAAATTATTATATAAAGAAAAATGAATATACCTATACAAAAGAATTTGATAAATATATAAAAGAAAACAATATAGAAGGACATATTAGAAGTAATAGCATAGTAATGTGCCAAATGATATTTACTTCTGATCAAGGTTTCTTTGATAGAATTGGAGAAGAAGAAACAAAAAGATATTTTGAAGAATGTTATAAATTTATTTGCAATTATAAAAATCTTGGCGAAAAGAATATAATTGCAGCAGTAGTACATTTAGATGAAGGAGCACCACATTTGCACTTAATGTTTGTTCCTATTGTTCATGCAAAAGATAAAGAAGGGAAAAATATTGATAAAATATGTGCAAGAGATTTTTGGAAAGGTCGAGATAGTTATAGAAAACTGCAAGATGCCTATTTCAATCATATTAAGTCAAAAGGTTTTGATTTAGAAAGAGGAATGTTTATTGAAGATACAGGAAGAAAACATTACACTATTGAAGAATATAAAAAGATTACAAATTATGATAATACAAAGAAAATTTTAAGCGAAATGAAATTAGAATTACCAAGTACACCTGATATTACAGATATTAAACTAAATAGGTTATCCAAAAAAAGAGATGAAAAAATATTAGAAGAAATTATAAAGCCTAAAGATGATTTGATTAAAGAATTATATAAAGATAACTTATCATTGCATAAAGAATTATCTAAACAATCTAAAGTTATTGATGAGGCTCAAAAATACCAAAAAGAAAGAGATGCAATACTTGCTGATAATAAAGCCTTGCATAATCAAGTTGAAAATATTAAAACAGAATATAAAGAAAAGGAATTTGATATAGAGTGGAAATATAAAAGTAAAATAAAAAGTTTGGAAAAAGAAAATAATCATTTACACAAAGTAGTAGATAAATTTAAAGAAACTATTGGAAAATTCATAAAATGGATTTGTAAAAAGTTTGATATAGGTGCTGAAGATAATCTGATTAAAGATTTTGAAAGAGAGAATAACATTTCTCTGGATGCTGAAAAGCAAGTAAATAACGAAGAAAGAGAAAAAGAATGGGAATATGAAAGATAAAGAATATTTCACACTTTAAATTATGTTGACTATTGGTGCAATTTAGTATATAATATAATATGATATTTCAATAAGGAGGAAAAATCATGGCAGAAAGAGAAATGCGGAGTAAAGAGGATTTTTTAAAGATTATAGAAGAAATATGTGAATCTAATGGAATAGCAAAATCACAATTAGAGCAAGAAGCTGGAATAAGTCAAGGAATGATAAGTAGATGGAGAAAAAGCGATTATATCCCTAATCTATATAATGTTCTAAACGTATTACAGTTTCTAGATGTAAAGCTTATACTCCGTACAAACGAACCAGAAGATAATTCTGGTATGGAGGAAGAAAACAATCACATTTTAGATGAAGACACATTGATAATATCATTGATAGTAAAGATTTTAAAAAGTGAGATTACATCTTCCGATAAAGAAAAACTATACCAAATATTGCAAGTTTTTGTATAGTGAAAACGAAAAGGTGGTGATAATTATCATCGCCTTTTCGCTTTTGATGAATTTTATTTTTTCCAATACGTGATACTTAATTTCTTCAATTCTATTTTAAACTTTTCTAATTGTTCATCCATATAAGTATCTCTTAATTGTCTAGCTTTTTTAGACCATTCTTTAAACTGCTTTTCTTTAAATTCTTTTAAATGATTATAATGTAATCCATGCATTCTTTTATATTCTCTATTATATTCCTTTAGAATTAAGCTATTTTTGACTTTTTCTTTTTGTTTATTTAATGCTCCAATTTGTTTACAAGTTTTTCCAGTATTTAAATATAAGTTATTGCAATATTTTTGATCGTTCCTTCCTTTTTGATTTGGATTGTTACTAGTAGAGGTGGGTATAAACAATCTTCCACAATTTTCACATTTGTTTATAGTAAAGTTATTTTGAATTACTTTAAATAACTCAAATC
>CAOKNG010000055.1 GCA_948470025.1 uncultured Clostridium sp.
CGTAGTAGATGGACCAGAATTAGAAACAGACGAATACTGTTTTGAAAGACTAAACCTTCCCAAAGGGCACCCAGCAAGGGACATGCAAGATACCTTCTATATTACCACAGAATATTTGTTAAGAACCCAAACATCTTCTGTTCAAGCACGAACCATGATGGCAAATAAAGAAAAAACACCAATTCGTGTCATATGCCCAGGAAAAACGTATCGTAGAGATGACGATGCAACACACTCCCATCAATTTGGTCAAATAGAAGGATTGGTGATTGACGAAGGCATTAGCCTTGCACACTTAAAAGGAACACTAGAAGTCTTTGTTCGTCATATGCTAGGAAAAGACTCAAAACTACGTTTCAGGCCAAGCTATTTCCCATTTACAGAACCATCCTATGAAGTCGATGTAAGCTGTTTCAAATGTGGAGGAAGCGGATGTAACCTATGTAAACAAACCGGATGGATTGAAATTCTAGGCTCACGGAATGGTACACCCAAATGTACTAAAAATGAATGGATACGACCCAGAAAAATATAGCGGATTTGCTTTTGGAACTGGCTTAGACCGTTTAGCAATGTTCAAATATGGTATCACCGATATCCGTTTGCTATATGCAAATGATGTTCGATTTTTAAACCAATTTGACCGAAAAGATAATGAATAAGAAAGGATGATATAGATGAAACTAAGTACCAATTTTGTAAAAGATTATGTAGATATTGATGTAGACGTAAAGAAACTAGCAGAAGATATGACAAATGTTGGAAATGAATATGATGTTGCCGAAAAATTGATAAATGCTACAAAACTAATTGTAGGAGAAGTAAAAGAATGCGAAATGCACCCAGACTCCGACCATTTACATATTTGTAAAGTCGATATTGGAACTGAAATTTTAACGATTGTATGTGGTGCACCAAATGTAAGAAAAGGATTAAAAGTAATTGTAGCACAAGCCCGGAGCAGAATTACCAGGAGATATTAAAATAAAAAAGGGAATGATAAGAGGACAGGAATCCAATGGAATGCTATGCTCCATGCAAGAATTAGGACTAGAAAGTAAATTCTTAACCGACGCCGACAAAAATGGCATTCATGAATTACCACAGGATGCAAAAGTAGGAGAAAATCCAATCAAGCTACTTGATTTAGAGGATGAAGTAATCGACTTTGAATTAACCGCAAACCGTGGGGATTTACTAAGTATTTTAGGAATGGCACATGAAATAGGAGCCATTTACGATAAGCCAGTAAAGCCAATGGACGTTTCTTATAGGGAAAACAAAGAAGATATTAACGATACATTCAAACTAAAGATTGCTACCAACAATTGTAGTATCTTTTTATCCAAAAAAGTAAAAAATGTGACCATCCAAGAAAGCCCTGCCTTCATCAAAAATAGGTTAATGGCATCTGGCATACGACCAATCAACAATGTAGTAGATATTAGCAATTATGTCATGTTAGAAACAGGGCAACCACTTCATTTCTATGATGCGGATGCTCTAAAAGGAATCCTAGAAGTAAGAATGGCAAATAAAGACGAAGAATTAACAACACTAGATGGAATAAAACGAAACTTATCAAGTGACGATATTGTCATATCGGACGGAACAAAAGCCATCGGTCTTGCAGGCGTAATGGGGGGGTTAGACACTGAAATTGAAGAAACTACCAAAAACATCATTATAGAAGCTGCTATTTTCGATGCTGTTAAAGTACGTTATACCTCGAAAAAAATTCTAAGAAGTGAAGCAAGTAGCCGTTTTGAAAAAGGGTTAGACCCAAATAGAACCTATCTTGCCATAAACCGTGCTTGCCATATGTTAGAACAATATGCAAACGCAGAAATTGTAGGAGGAATGGCAGTATACGATACCACCAATAAAGAAGACAAAAAAATCGATATTACCTTCCAAAAAATTACAGACATTCTAGGATTGGATATACCAAAAGAAAGCATATTAGATGCTTTTCGAAGACTAGGTTTTACCTATGAAGTAAATCAAAACACAATTACCGTATCGGTACCAACTAGAAGAATAGATATTTCGATACCAGAAGACCTAATCGAAGAAGTAGGACGTATTTATGGAGTAGATAACATCGAAGGAATTCTGCCAGTTCTACCACTAAAAATGGGAAGTTACGACAAAACCACAAGACAAATTCGAAACAAAATGGTAGATTTAGGACTAAATGAAACCTTATCCTATATTTTAGTAAACGAAAAAGAAGCCAAACAATTTATGAAAGATGACCAAGTAGAAACGCTAAAACTATTAGACCCATTAACCGAAGAAAGAAACACCCTAAGAGCAAGTATCTTGCCATCTCTATATAAAATCTATGAATACAACACAGCAAGAAATGTAAAAGACGTATCCATTTTCGAAATAGGAAAAAGTTTCTACAAAAAAGGCGAAACATATGGAGAAGAAAGAAAAATAGCAGCCCTACTTTCAGGAGAATACTATTTCGGAATTACAAGTAAAAAAGTAGACTTTTATGTAGTAAAAGGCATCGTAGAAGAATTATTAGATTATTTAGGTTATGCAGGAAGATACAGTTTCTTCCTACCAAAAGAAACAATAGAAGAATTCCATCCAGGACAAAGTGCCGAAATTAATCTAAACGGAGAAAACATTGGCATCATAGGAAAAATACATCCGAAAAAAGCACACAACGATGTATTTGCATTCGAAATCAACCTAGATACGTTACTAAGCAAAAAAACAGGAAAAATGAAATACAAAGAAATTTCAAAATACCCAGTAGTCAAAAAAGATTTAAGTATCGTTGTCAAAAAAGAAACAACAAACGAAGAAATACAAAAACAAATCAAAAAATCAGCAGGCTCACTACTAGTAGGCATAAAAGTATTTGACCTATACACAGGTGCCAATATAGAAAAGGACAAAAAAAGCATATCCTATTCACTAGAATTTAACGCTAGCGACAGAACCCTAACCGACGAAGAAATCAACAAAATACTAGAAAAAATTATTGCCGACTTAGAAAAAGGGCTTACAGCAGAGCTTCGAAAATAGGAGGAGATTCAAAATTTCATATAAGGAAACAGAGATTGCGGATTTATGTATTGATTTTGAATTTGTAGTCCTAGATGGAGATGACAACCAGTGGTGGCACCATTGGTTGGATTTCCATCTTTATCCTTATAGGGATTATTTGGAATACCATATACATTTTTAGGACCAACATTAGCAATATGTTGACCTTTTTGAACCATATCACCGAACGGATACTAAAAAGTTAGGAGAAACATGGCAATAGGTAATTTTCATATCGTCTCTGGTTAGTGTAATGGTATAACCACCACCACCTAAAAAATTAGCAAAAGTAATTTTTCCATCACAAACGGCATAAAGTTTGGTGCCTTCTGGAGCACCAATATCTCTTCCTTTATGAAAGGAAGAGGCTCCGTGAAGTAGGAGAAATTCGTTTTCCATAAGGGGAAGTGAGTGCTGTGTATCCAGGGATTGGCCAAATAAATTCTAAGGAAGGGTCAAAGTTAGTAAAATCGGAAGCACTTACAAAAAATTCGGGGTAATAAGAATAAATGGGAATAACAAATACGCTTAATAAAATGATGATGATAAAATAAAGCAAACCAGAATTAAAAAAACTACGATTCATATTGATTCCTCCAATCAAAATAAATGTAGCCCAAAACATACAAAACTCCCATAATTTGTATTTAAAACTATTATAAAATAGGAAAATAAAAAAGTCAAGAGAAATATCTTGTAAAAAAGACAGAAACGGTGTATAATAGAATATGTATATATATGGGGGCGTAATTGGTTTCGACAGCAATCTAGCAGTATTGGTAGCGAGTAGTGGATTCTCGTATGATCCACTTAAAAAAACGAGAAGTTAAATATAAACGCTAGAAATAACGAAGTAGCATTAGCTGCCTAAGTGCGGCTACACGTTTTACAAGATACCTACGGCTTGTAAAAGGTGTCAAAATAGTAGGAAACAAAGCTATTTTTTGCTTCAAAAATAGTGGGTAACAAAGAAGCTACAGATATCATTCGTTTGTTTGTTAATGAAAGATATTTGGAAAGATAATAACAAACTGCACTCGGAGAAGCTAATATGAAAGGATTGTTGGACAGGAGTTCGACTCTCCTCGCCTCCACCAAATGTGCGACTTTGGCAAGTCGCAGTGAAAAATGAATGGTTAATAATGATAAAGAGCACATTTGCACTATTCACTATTAACCATTCATTTTTTACTATTCATAGCATTTTGTAATAATAGGACTTATTTTATAAAAAAATTATAAAAATAAAAACTTTTTTGCAAAACATATTTACATTTGTCAAAAATTTGTATAGAATGTATTTGTATGTAAATAACAAAAGAAAATTGTTAGGAAGGGGCGTAAATGCCAATGAGAATTTTAATGCTAACATGGGAGTATCCACCAAGGATTGTAGGGGGAATTGCAAGAGTTGTAAATGATTTATCCAAAAGATTGATAAAAGATGGTCATGATGTAACTGTTGTGACTTATCGAGAAGGAAATGCACCTTATTATGAAGATGATAAAGGTGTTAAAGTGTATCGTGTAGATAATTACATGATTCATCCTAACAATTTTATTGATTGGATTATGCAAATGAATTTTAATATGGTAGCAAAAGCAAATGAGATTATGGTAAAAGAAGGAAAATTTGATGTGATTCATGCCCATGATTGGCTTGTGGCATATGCAGCAAAAACATTGAAAAATTCATATGATATTCCAATTGTAGCAACCATTCATGCGACCGAAAGCGGTAGAAATTCTGGTATTCATGATGAAACACAACGTTATATAAATGATACAGAATGGATGCTAACTTATGAAGCAACAGAAGTAATTGTAAATAGTAATTATATGAAACGAGAATTACAATGCCAATTTGGGCTTCCTTTTGAGAAAATTAATGTAGTGCCAAATGGGATTAATGTGAATATGTTTAGTGGTGTTGAAAGAGATTACGATTTTAGAAGACAATATGCTTTAGATAATGAAAAAATCATCCTATTTATGGGAAGACTTGTTTATGAAAAAGGAGTTCAACATTTAGTATCTGCTATGCCGAAAATTCTAGCTGGTTATCATGATGCTAAGCTTGTTATTGCAGGCAAAGGTGGCATGACGGATGAATTAAAAGCACAAGTAAATGCAATGGGAATTAGTAATAAAGTATATTTTACTGGTTATATGGATGCAAAACAAGTATGTAAAATGTACAAATGTGCGGATGTATCAGTATTTCCAAGTACCTATGAACCATTTGGAATTGTGGCATTAGAGGCGATGCTTTCTGGAACACCAGTCGTTGTATCCGATATTGGAGGATTAAATGAAATCGTAAACCATGGAGAAAATGGAATGAAAAGCTATGCAGGAAATTCAAATTCGATTGCGGATTCCATTCTAGCCTTATTATATAATCCACAATTGTGTGCAAATGTGGTTAAAAATGCTAAGAATATGGTAAAAAATGAATATAACTGGGCGAAAATTGCACAAGATACCCACTTTACTTACCAAAAAGCGATTTGCCAAACCATGGCAGAACGACAAGCTCGTCAAATACAACAAGAAAAAGCACGCAAAACAAAAAAAGCAAGAAATACTCAAACAGAAATTACCAATTTACTAGCATTTAGAAAAAGACAAGCCTATGCGTAAACAATACAATAAAAGGAGAGAAAATCGGCATGAATATCTATGATACTGCCAATCGTTTGGCATATGAAATCAAAAATTCGGAAGAATACAAAAATTACAAAACAATAAAAGAAGAAATCGCGAATGAACCAGAACTAAAAGAAAAATTAGAGAAATTTGAGAAAGAGCGCTACGAAGTACAAATTGCAGCTATTTCCAAAGGAAAAAAGGAAGTGGAAAAAGCTAATAATCTACAAAACCTATATGTAGAATTAATTGCTAATGAAAAGATGAAACAATACTTTGATGCCGAGTTAAAATTTAATATTATGCTAGCAGATGTAAATAAAATCATATCCGAAGCAGTTGAAGATGTCATTAAATAACAAAAATGGTAACAATTTAGAGGTGAAAAATCTGTTTTAAGAACCCCCAGCCACTCCGCGGCAGCCCCCTTATTAAAGGGGCTTTCCTGTAAAAGCTTCGAAGTTTGTATGCAATAAGTATGTACAAAATAGTAAGAAGAGTATTAAAAAAGTATAATAATATGCCAATAACTTAAATAAAGAAATTTTTGAATATTGTATAATTAAATGCACGTTGTAGACATAAAATTATAGACACATAA
>CAOKNG010000056.1 GCA_948470025.1 uncultured Clostridium sp.
TACCCATAATAATTGAAACATCAAATTTACCCATATATTTCCTCCTCTTTATAAACTAAGCCTATTATATCACTTATGTAGAAATTTGTCAGTATTTAATTCAAATTCTTCTACTTCCCATAGCAGAGATAACATCTCTTGAAGCCTTATTGGCTATCATGAAAGTGTTGGTAATAAAACCATCATCTATTCTTGAAGCATAAGCATATTCTTTAATAACAGTAGCAAAAAAGGCATCACCTGCACCAGAGGAATCACATACTTTTGCAATAATTTCTGGTGATTGGTCAATGGACTTAAAAACATGATTATCTTTAAAAATGAAAGTAGCTCCTTTTTTTCCCTTTGTAATAACCAATAAATCTAAACCAAGTAAATCAAAAAATTCAAATTCATTTTGAATTTGTAAACGTTCGAACAATAAATCACAAACATGATAATTCAACTGAATCAAATTGGCATGTTTGAAAAATGAGGTTAAATATTGTTTTGAAAAATGCTCAATAAAACGATAATGACCAATATCAAGACATACTTTTTTATTCTTAATATGAGTTAAAAACTCAAAGTTTATGGTTTCAAATTTGTCTAGTAATACAAAAATTTCTTTATCCAAAAGCTCTGGAGGTAAAGAAGTTGGTAAATTGTTTCGAAATTCAAGAGTACGAGTATTAGTAATAGGAGAATACCAACTATGAATAATCGTATCATCACCTAGAGTCGAATTTGGAATAATAATATTCATAATATTCGTAGGATGAGGGTCAATACGGATATAGTCAGTATTAACACCAAATCTTTTTAAAGAATCAATCGCAATACGACCTTCTTCATCATTTCCGAGAGCTTCCAATGGCATAACAAGTTTCACCCATGTAAGAAAGATTATATAAGGTATTCCAATTACTTCCTCCACCATCTTGTTTCATTAAATTTAAATCACCATCGTAAATGTTATCTAAAATAATATATCCATGAGATACAAACACCTTATTCGACATACAAAATCATCCTTTATGAACATCAATATTATAATATAAACCAAAGACAAATACAAGTTAAGAAACACACTGGTTGAAATTTTATGTAAAATACTGTATAATATAATAGAATAAAGAAATGTTGTATGAGTAAAGACTTTTAGGTGCGAAAGAGAGGATGACAAGATGAAAATGGACATGTTAAAACCAGCAAGGGAAATTATTACAGAATTAAACCAGACAGATTCCAAATGGACGAGTATCTTAATTCATGGAGTAGGAAGAATCCAAAATGTAATTTATAATAAAGATGAGTGGTGTGATAATATATATTACTGGTCTTTTAAAATTGCATTAAATGATGGAATACAGATTAAGTGCGGAATGCGGTGCCGCAAGGAAAATGAGGATTACTTTTATTTCCAAGAAGGAGATAGGATAGAATTCTTTGGAAAAATTTATACTCATTGGCAAGGACGATTCTGTAGATACAATGTTTCCCAGATTGATTTATATGATGCAAAATTAAGCTGTGAAGAAAGAGCATTTTCGGATGTGTTTATGTGGGATATTAAAGTATACAACATAGGAGGAAGGGCAGTGGCCCATACAATCAATGAACGAATTGGTTGTATAGATTCACAGATTGCATGTGTAAATGAGCTGGAGGAAACACCTGAAAGAAAATGGACTTATGGACATCTGATTAAGAAAGGTGAGGATGTCATTGTACAACTAGACAAAGTAATATGAGTCTATTTTACTTTAGCACAGATGACAGGTATGTTTTTATACCTGTCATCTGTGTATTGAATTTTGTAATTAAATTACAATGCAAAAAGAAGAAACTTTGAAACAAATTTATTGACTTTACTTATCTTATAGATTATATTGTAAATAGACGTAAAAAAGAAATTACTAAAATTGGGAGAGGATAGGATAATGAAAACAAAAGAAATCTTAAATAAGTTAAAATTATTTGAAATAAGAACAAAACTTAAATGAGCAAATTCGTGGGAAAGGAAAATTACCGTCTTTCAGAAATACAACAATGTGTGGACTATTAAAAAATGTGGGACAATACCTTAATGCTAAAGAAAAAAGCTCTAAATGGGAAAATACGCATGCTTGGAATCAAGTAAAATTAGGAAATAAATGGTATAATGTAGATATTGCATGGGCATGGCTAGAAAAAAGCAAAGAAAGTGCAATGAAATTTTTGTTAGTGGATGATAAAAGTTTTGAAAGACATTATGATACAGGAGCTTATCCAATTCATCCATGTAATGAAACATATAAAAGGCAAGAGAAAATATATCATAAAATGAAGAATATAAAAAGTGTGTTACAGGCATATGATTTAGGATATAGAGGAACCATATTACAATATGATGTGCCAGATGTTCCTATTAATAAAGAGACAGAGCCACAAAAAGAATTCAAAATAGAAAAAGAGATTGAATAAAACTAGGAGGTTTCATATGAAGTTATACATTAGTGCAAGCAACCGAAAAGGGAATTGTTACAAGATTATGCAAGACTTAAAAACAGAAGAAGACAAGGAAATTGCACTTGCGGGAAAAAACATACAGTATTGTTTAGGATGTTGTAAGTGTAGTGAAAAGCTAGAAACGTATTGCGTGTTACAAGATGATATGAAAGAAATTTATGACAATATCATAAAAGCAGACAAAATTATCATCATTACACCAATTTACATGAACCACATAACAGGTATTTTAAAAAACGTCATCGACCGTTTCAATCCCTATATGTCTCATCCAGAAATGCTAGAAGGAAAAACAGTATATGTTATTACAGTAGGGCAAATAGAAGAAAAAGAAAATGAAGAAATCGCAAATAATATCAAAGCATATTTTGAAAGTGTCGGCGACTTTATGAAATTTCAAGCAGTATTTTTAAGAAATTTTTCAAGTGGTGAAGAGGATGATGTTACAAAAAATTATGAAAATTATAAAGAAATGATTGAAACCATAAAAAAGAAAATTGGGGAGTAGAAACCATGGGATTAAGAGAACAAATTGAAAATTATATACCATATAATGAACAAGAAGAAAACGACAAAGAAATGATGTTAAAATACGTCGATACATTTGAAGATGTATTAACAAGAGAAAATAAGATGTGCCATTTTACTGCATCAAATTGGATTGTCAACAAACAAAGAACAAAAGTATTAATGATATATCATAACATCTATCAGTCATGGGCATGGACTGGTGGGCATGCAGATGGAAATGCGAATTTATTACAAGTAGCACTAAAAGAAGCTAGGGAAGAAACGGGATTAACAAATTTGAAGGTATTAAGTGATGGGATTTATAGCCTTGAAATACTAACTGTCGATAGCCATAAAAAAAGAGGAAAATTCGTACCATCTCATTTGCATTTGGATTGTTGTTTCTTACTAGAAGCAGATGAAGAAGAGGCAATAAGAATAAAAGAAGACGAGAACAGTGGCGTAAAATGGGTGGATATAAATGATGCGGTAGAAATCACAAAAGAAAATAATATGAAAGCAATTTATCAAAAATTAAATGAAAAGTTACCAAAAGAAACGAAGTAAAGAGAAAAGCCTATACAAACCAAAAAATGCTAAACAGTAATTATCTGTTTAGCATTTTTGATGCCTTATGAAAGGGGAATAACCTCTTTATTTTTAAAACTATTGACATTATTCCGATTTTGGTATAAAATAAAAATATAAGCAATATTATTCTGAATTAAGAATAATACAAAAAGGAGAAGAAAATGGGATATTTAACAGCAAAACAATTTTCTGAAATATGGGGCATAACAGAAAGAAGAATCATTAAATTATGCAAAGAAGAAAGAATTCGTGGAGCCATCAAAAATGGAATGGTATGGGAAATTCCAGAAGGAACCCTTAAGCCATCAGACAAAAGAAGTAATATATATAAATACATTCACATTCCTAAAAG
Organism: uncultured Clostridium sp.; assembly: GCA_948470025.1. Classification (GTDB taxonomy): domain Bacteria; phylum Bacillota; class Clostridia; order TANB77; family CAG-508; genus RGIG8482. The sequence continues at coordinate 3,944 of CAOKNG010000056.1, forward strand.
AATTATGATTGTAAATGGAAAAGAAGAATTAAAAGAATACTTAGTAGAATTGCTAGAAAAAGAAGGCTATATTGTAGAATGGAAAAATTTAGATTGGATAAAAGACCATCAAGAAGAGGTAAGTAACTATTATGAAGGACTAATTTATTTTTCCAAAAACAACATAGGTCAAAAAGAAGAGACATTCCTCGAAAACTTTTCTAACAAATTACACTCAGAATCGAGTATTGTTATGGTAGAAGAAAACACCTCAAAGAGAAACGAAGTTGAAAAAAACTTAGCCCAAAAGCTAAAAAATGAAATTGGAGTAAGAATTAATACACTAATTTTAGACATTCCCAAAAACAAAGATATTCTAGTAAACGAACAAGAAATTGCTAGGGATATTATAGAACTCTTAATCAAATTAAAAAATACAACAGGAGTAGCAATCACTACAGATGGTGGAAAAATTGAATTTGATAAAAAAGGAAGAAGTACCAATTTAGAAGTCGGAAATTTTTATAGAGCAATCAATTACTATTTTAAAAAATTAAACAAAGAATCCTACTTATGGTGTGCATCTACCATGCTAGAAGACGAATGGACACAAACTCCACAAGAAATGCAATTTCGACTAATCAACCTAGAAGCAGCCAATCGAGGAGCTAACGTAGAAAGAATCTTCATTTTTCACAAAAACCAAATAAAAGAATTCAAAGAAAATAAAACCTTAAAAATATACATGCAAAGCAATATAAAAACACTATTTGTCGATTATGACGAAATAAACCAAAAAGCACCGAGATTATTAAAAATTGTTCATAACGGTTGGGACGGCATTGACCAAAGCACACTAATTGTAGACTTACCAGAAACAAGCAAGAAAAGAGGATACATTTCAAAAAACAAAAAAGAAGTCATGGAAGCATATGAATGTTTTCAAGAATTAAAAAAATACTCGAGAGATTTAAAGGAGGTATTGAAATGAATTTCGTTTATAAAAAAATTGAAAAGCAAGATAAAGAACAATTACTGAAATTAATTGATATCGTATTAGGTAGCTTAGAAAATACAGAATATTTTATTCCCTATGAACCATGGGAAATAGAGAGTATGTTTGATGAAAAAAATTATGCACCACTTTATGGAGCATACGACAAAGATAAACTTGTACGGAATGGCGCAATTATATGTTTCGCAAGATATGCTTGCAGACTTTAAAAAGGAATTTGGACTTGAAAATAACAAAGTATGTGAATTAGGGGGAAATTTAGTTTTGCCAGAATATCGAGGAAATGGAATTACGACAAAACTTCAAACAATGGAATTAGAATTAGCAAAGAAGTTGGAATTTGATTATATTATTTCGATGGCACATCCAGATAATATAGGAAGTTGCAAAACTCTTGAAAGAGTCGGACTGAATTTTGTAAAAGAAACAAGACTATCCAATGGGTTTTTAAGAAAATTGTATATGTTAAAATTAAAATAGAAAGGAAGAGCTTTATGAAAATTGTAAAAAAAGAAGAGGCAGAAAAAGTAACCAATAGTACAACAAGCCAGTTACTAGAATACTCAAAAAAACTACAAGATAAAGACGTGGATTTTTGCATTAATACCATACAAGGAAGATACCCGAAACAAGGATATTGTACAAACTTAAAATGTAAAGAAATATGTTACATATTAGAAGGAACAGGGACAATCCATAAAAAGAATGAAACAATAGAGTTTTTCAAAGGAGACGTAATTTTAATAGATAAAGAAGAAATTTATTTTTGGGAAGGAGATTGTCAAATTATAATGATTTGCAATCCTGCTTAGTATAAAGAACAATGTAAATTAATAGAAGATGTTTTAACTTAGAAAAATAACAAAGAGATTTTGAAGTTTTCAAAGTCTCTTTTGGTATATAGAAACAATCAACCTCAAAATTGTTGATTGTTATTGTGATATTAAGATTTTTATGATATAACGAAATAGATAAAAAGAGGTGTCTAACTATAAAAAGTCAATAGATTTTTAAAAATTTTAAAAAAAGAAA
>CAOKNG010000057.1 GCA_948470025.1 uncultured Clostridium sp.
AAATGCTTCCTGTGGAATGTATTGTAAGAGGCTATATTACTGGTTCTGGTTGGAAAAGTTATAAAGAAAATGGTACTGTTTGTGGTATACAACTTCCTGAGAATTTACAAGAATCGGAAAAATTGCCTGAACCAATTTTTACACCATCTACAAAGGCGGAAATTGGTGACCATGATGAGAATATTTCGTTTGAGCAAGTATGCAAGATGATTGGAGAAGAACTTGCTATAAAATTACGTGATAAAACGCTAGCGGTGTATTCAAAATGTGCTGAGTATGCTGCTCGCCGTGGAGTGTTAATTGCAGATACAAAGTTTGAATTTGGGTTAGATGAAAATGGTGAGTTGGTATTGGGAGATGAAGTGTTAACTCCAGATTCTAGCCGTTTCTGGCCTGCTAAAGACTATGTAGTAGGTAAATCACAAAAAAGTTTTGATAAACAATATATGCGTGATTGGATTAAATCTTCTGGCTATGACCCAGAAACCAAAGCACCTATCCCAGATGAGGTTATTACAACAACAGAGAATAAATACATTGAGGCATATGAATTAATTACAGGGAAAAAATTTGAGGTGTAGAACCCCCAGTCGCCTATCGGCGACAGCCCCCTTAAGTAAAGGGGCCTTTGTATACTGTTATTTCTTCGAAGACTAACCCTATAAAAGCCTCCTTTATTTAAGGGAGGGGGCTTGCGAAGCAAGACGGAGGGTTCTTAGAAGATATAAATTGGTAAGAATATTCGTATATTAGGAGGAAAAAATAAATGAGAGCATTGATTAGTGTTTCGGATAAAACCGGAATTGTGGAATTTGCAAAATCGTTGCAAGACCTTGGGGTAGAAATTATTTCTACTGGGGGTACGTATAAAATCTTAAAGGAAAATAATATCTCTGTTATGGAGATTTCGGAATTAACTGGATTTCCAGAATGTTTAGATGGTAGGGTAAAAACCCTTCATCCTAAGGTACATGCTGGTATTTTAGCCATGCGTTCAAAACCAACTCATATGGAGCAATTAAAAGACTTAGGAATTGATACCATCGATTTAGTTGTGGTTAATTTATATCCATTTAAACAAACCATTTTAAAAGATAATGTGACTCGTGAAGATGCCGTTGAAAATATTGATATTGGTGGCCCTACTATGCTTCGTAGTGCTGCTAAAAATTATCAAGATGTTAGTGTTGTTACTGACCCTGCTGATTATGAAAAAGTATTAGGGGAATTAAAGACAAACGGAAAAGTTTCGGTGGATACGAATTTTTATTTTATGCAAAAAGTGTTTGAACATACGGCTAATTATGATACCATGATTTTTGATTATTTGCGTAGCCAAAGACAAGATACTTCTTACCCTAGCTGTCTTTCTCTTACTTTTGAAAAAGTACAAGAAATGCGTTATGGGGAAAACCCTCATCAAACAGGAGCTTTATATAAGGAAGTAGGAAAATGCGAGGGTTCTTTAACCACTGCAAAACAATTAAATGGAAAAGAGTTGTCCTTTAATAATATTAATGATACCAATGGTGCTTTGGAATTGTTAAAGGAATTTGATGAACCAACCGTGGTTGCTTGTAAACATGGAAATCCTTGTGGGGTTGGTAGTGATGAAGATATTTTAAAGGCTTGGGAAAAAGCCTACACTGCTGATAAAACTTCTATTTTTGGTGGTATTGTTGTATTAAACCGTAAACTTACCAAGGAGATTGCAGAAGAAATGGCTAAGATTTTCTTGGAGGTAATTGTTGCTCCTTCTTATGAGGACGAAGCTTTGAGTATTCTTTGCCAAAAGAAAAATGTTCGTGTATTAGAATTACCAAGCATTTCTGTAAAACAGCCTGCAAGTGCTTATGATATTAAGAAAATTAATGGTGGTATTATTATTCAATCTATTGATTCGAAATTACTAAATGAGGAAAATGCTTATCAAGTAATTACTAAAAGAGAACCTACCAAAGAAGAACTTGAGGATTTATTATTTACTTGGAAAATTGTAAAACATACAAAATCAAATGCGATTGTTATTGGTAAAAACAAACAATCCGTAGGAATTGGACCAGGACAAGTTAATCGTATTTGGTCAACAAAGCAATGTTTTGAGCATGCAGTAGAATTAATTGGAGAAGATGCCTCAAAAGGTGCGGTTCTTGCTTCAGATGCGTTCTTTCCTTTTGATGATTGTGTGGAAGCTGCCCATCAAGCTGGTATTACTGCTATTATTCAACCTGGTGGTTCAATTAATGACCAGATGTCGATTGATAAATGTAATGAATATGATATGGCTATGCTGTTTACTGGCATGAGGCATTTTAAACATTAATGTTATATTGTAGAGGCAACTAGCAGTCGCCCGTCGCTTTGAAGGTTTTCTTGTAACCATATTTTAAAATAACCTTTCAAAGAACGGGCGTCTACTAGACGCCCCTACGTTTTTTATTCAATTTTATACTTTTACTTCTGCTGTTACTCCTTTGGCTAAATCTTGATATTTTTCAAGGACTGGGTCTACGTGGTTTTTAATGAAGTCTTCTACTTGTTTTGGGGCTCTTCCGCATAGATTATCTGGGTTTAGGATGTGTAGGATTTCTTCTTTGGTTAATCCGAAGGTTTGGTCGTTTGCAATTCGGTCTACTAGGTCGTTTGGTCTTCCATATTCTTTTACTTCTTTTCCGGCTTCCATGGAGTAAACTCGAATTTTTTCGTGTAGTTCTTGGCGGTCTCCTCCTTTTAATACGGCATTCATTAGGATTTCTTCGGTTCCCATGAATGGTAGTTCTTGCATCATGTTGGTTTTGATGACATTTTGGTATACCACGATATTGGCTGAGATGTTGGCATATAGGATTAGGATAGCATCTACTGCTAAAAAGCTTTCTGGTACACAAATTCGTTTATTTGCGGAATCGTCTAGGGTTCTTTCTAGCCACTGGGTAGCAGCGGTGAAGCTTGGGTCGCTCGCAAGTACTAAAACATGTCTTGCAAGGGAGTTGATTCTTTCGCTTCTCATTGGGTTTCTTTTATATGCCATTGCGGAAGAACCAATTTGGCTTTTTTCAAATGGTTCTTCTAGTTCTTTTTCGTGTTGTAGTAGTCTCATATCATTTGCAAATTTGGAGGCACTTGTTGCAATACTAGAAAGTATGTTTAATACTCTTGCATCTAGTTTTCTTGTGTAGGTTTGTCCGTGATACGGCATATACTTTATCAAATCCCATTTTTTCGGCGATTTTATGGTCAATTTGGTTTACTTTTTCTTCGTCTTTAAATAGTTTCATAAAGCTTTCCTGAGTTCCTGTTGTTCCTTTACAACCAAGTAGTTTCATATGAGTTTGAACGAATTCTAATTCTTCTAAGTCTTCTAGTAAGTCTTGTAACCATAGGGTGGCTCTTTTTCCTACAGTAGTTAGTTGAGCTGGTTGAAAATGTGTATAGCCAAGACAGGTTACGTTTCTATTTTCAAAAGCAAAGTTTCTTAGATTTCCGAATGACTAAAATTAATTTTTGTTTGATTAATTCTAATGCTTCGCTCATTAGAATAACATCGGTATTATCGGTTACATAGCAGGATGTTGCTCCTAGGTGTATGATTGGTTTTGCATTTGGGCATTTGGTACCAAATTCATACACATGTGCCATAACATCATGGCGACACTCTGCTTCACGTTTGGCTACCACTTCATAATCAATGTTTTCTATGTTTTCTTCCATTTCTTTTATTTGTTCATCTGTAATATCAATTCCTAATTCTTGTTCCGTTTTGGCAAGTGCTATCCATAGTTTACGCCATGTAGAATATTTTTTATTGCTTGACCATAGGTAGTTCATCTCACTACTTGCATACCTTCCTGATAATGGGGTTTTGTAAATATTATTTTCCATACATTTTCTCCTTCTCTTCTTTCTTCACAAAATTTTAATTTACCTTTAAAATGTTTATGTGTTTCAACGGGTCGATGTAGGCATCGACCCCTACACGTTTTGTATTGTCTATGCATAATATTCTACACCGGATTCGAATAGTTTTTGGTTTTTGTTTCCTGGTATATTGGTTAGGATATCGCTTCGGTAGCTTCTTTCGGAGTGTCCCATTTTTCCTAAAATTCTTCCGTCTGGGCTGGTGATTCCTTCTACAGCATAGGTAGAACCGTTTGGGTTGTAGCAAATGTCGTAGGTTGGGTTTCCTTCTAAATCCACGTATTGGGTTGCAATTTGCCCGTTTTCGATTAGTTTACTCATTACTTCTTCAGTGGCTACGAATTTTCCTTCTCCATGGGATATTGGAATGATAAATTCATCTCCCATATTGACTTTGCTAAACCATGGTGATAATTTGGATACGATTTTTGTGTTTACCATTTTGGATTGATGTCTTGCAATATCGTTAAAAGTTAGGGTTGGCATGGTGTCATCCATGTCGATGATTTTTCCATATGGTAGTAGTCCTAGTTTGATAAGTGCTTGGAAACCGTTACATATTCCTAGCATTAAACCGTCTTGTTCGTTTAGATGTCTATGAATTGCGTCAGTTAGTTTTGGGTTTCTTAAGACTGCTGCAATGAATTTTCCAGAACCGTCTGGTTCATCTCCTGCACTAAACCCTCCTGGTAACATGATGATTTGTGCATTTTTGATTTCTTTTTCGAATACATCGATGGATTCTAACAATGTTTCTGGTTTTAGGTTACGGAATACTGCTGTATTTACAATGGCTCCTGCATCTTCGAAAGCTTTGGTTAGGTCGTATTCGCAGTTGGTGCCTGGGAAGATTGGGATGAATACACGTGGTTTTGCAATTTTGGTGGTTGCCTTTGTTAATACGGTTTTTGTTGGTTGTGTTAGGGTTAAATCCTGTGTGCGAGCAGACACAAGACCTGCCCCTACAGTTTTTGTAGGGAATATTTTTTCTAGGGGTTGTTCCCATAATTGTATTAATTCTTCTAAGTCTAGGGTTTCGTTTTGTGTGATTTTGATGATTGGTTCTTCTGTGGTATGTCCTAGTTTTTCTAGTTTTGGTTCGTTTATTTCTTCTTTTATTTCTATAATGAAACTTCCATACATTGGTGTAAATAGTGCTTCTTCTTTTTCGAAGGTAAAGCCTATTTTGTTTCCAATTGCGCATTTGGTGATAGTGTCTGCAATTCCTCCATGACGAATGGTACTACAAGATAATATTTTTCCTTGTTTTGCTAAGTTATGGATGATTTCGTAGTTTTGTTTTAAGTCGTCAAAGTCTGGTAGTGAGTTTTCATCTATTTTTGTTTTTAATAGCATGACTTTGGAATGTGGTGTTTTAAATTCATTTGAGATAACGCCATCTACTTTGATGGTTCCTACACAAAACGAGGTTAGGGTTGGTGGAACGTCTAGTTCGTTATAAGAACCAGACATGGAGTCTTTTCCTCCAATGGCTGCAATTCCTAGTTTTTCTTGCACCAAGTAGGCTCCTAAAAGAGCGGCTAATGGTTTACCCCATCTTGATGGTTCATTTTTTAATTTTTCAAAGTATTCTTGGAAGGTTAGCCATGCTTTTTTGTAATCTCCTCCCATCGCTACGTATTTGGTAACCGATTCGATTACTGCATAGACTGCTCCATGGAATGGGCTCCAACTGGTAAGGTATGGATTATATCCATATGTCATAATGGTTCCTGTATCGCTATATCCTTCTAGGGTTGGAATTCTTGCTGCCATTCCTTCAGCTGGTGTTAATTGGTATTTTCCTCCAAAAGGCATGGTAATGGTTCCTGCTCCAATGGTAGAGTCGAAACGTTCTACTAGTCCTTTTTGTGAACAACAATTTAACGAGGATATTGTTTTCTTCCATTCTTCTACTTGGTTGGTAACTTCTTTTTTGGTAAAGTAGTTATCTTGGCTGTTTGGTGCTTGAATGGTTACAT
>CAOKNG010000058.1 GCA_948470025.1 uncultured Clostridium sp.
GGTCTATTAAGTGGTCTGCGGTTTTGATTAGGTCTAGGTTGTGTTCGATTACGATGATACTGTTTCCGGTGTCTACTAGTCTTTGTAGGATATTTACTAGTTTGTGAACATCGGCTATGTGTAATCCTGTGGTTGGTTCGTCTAGGATGTATAGGGTTTTGCCTGTTGGTTTTTTGGATAATTCGGTGGCTAGTTTTACTCTTTGGGCTTCTCCTCCAGATAAGGTTGTTGATGGTTGCCCTAGTTTGATGTAACCAAGCCCTACATCGTATAGGGTTTGAATTTTGGTTTTAATTCTTGGAATGTTTTCGAAGAAGGTTAGTGCTTCTTCTACTGTCATGTCTAATACATCTGCTATACTTTTTCCTTTATATTTTACTTCTAATGTTTCACGGTTATAGCGTTTTCCATGACATACCTCACATGGTACATAAATATCTGGCAAAAAGTGCATTTCGATTTTTAAAATTCCATCTCCATTACATGCCTCACATCTTCCCCCTGAAACATTAAAACTAAATCTTCCTTTCGCATAACCACGCATTTTTGCTTCATTGGTAGTAGCAAAAATATCACGTATCATGTCAAATACTCCTGTATAGGTAGCAGGATTGGAACGTGGGGTTCTTCCTATTGGAGATTGGTCAATGTTAATAATTTTATCAATATGCTCTAATCCTTTAATCTCTTTACATTTTCCCGGCTTTTCATTGGAACCATAAATTTCTTTGGCAACGGTTTTATATAAAATTTCATTAACAAGGGTACTTTTTCCAGAACCAGAAACTCCTGTTACACAAGTAAAAACTCCTAATGGGAATTTTACATTGATGTTTTTCAAGTTATTTTGTTCTGCCCCTATTACTTCAATCGCTTTTCCATTTGATTTTCTTCTTTTTTTGGGTACTACAATTTTCTTTTTACCACTTAAATATTGCCCTGTTATCGATGCTGGAATTTGTTTAATTTCCTCCGCGGTTCCTTGTGCAATCACATTCCCCCCATGAACTCCCGGTCCTGGTCCTATATCGATTACTTGGTCTGCTGCATACATCGTATCTTCATCATGTTCTACTACAATTAAGGTATTTCCTAAATCTCGTAATTTTTTTAAGGTTGCTAATAATTTATCATTATCACGTTGATGTAATCCAATGCTTGGTTCATCTAAAATGTATAACACTCCTGTTAAACCAGAACCAATTTGAGTGGCTAGACGAATACGTTGTGCTTCTCCTCCAGATAAGCTTCCTGCTGACCTTGATAAGGTTAAATATTCTAAACCTACATCCATTAAAAATTGCAACCTTTGGTTTAGTTCTTTCATAATTTGGTCTGCAATCATAGCTTCTTTTTTGGTTAGTTTTAGTGCATTTAAGTAAGCTTTAATTTTATCAATCGACATATCGGTTAATTCATTAATATTTTTATCTCCTACTTTTACCGCAAGTACCTCTTTTTTTAGCCTTGCTCCATGACAAGTAGGACATGCACTATAGCTCATGTACATCTCATAAAAATCTCGCATTCCTTGCGATTTTGTTTCATTATAGCGTCTATCTAAGGTAGGAATGACTCCCTCAAATGGTGCTTTGAATTTCCTTGTTCCGGCTGCTGAAGTATATTCAAAATCAATTTCTTCGCTTCCTGTACCATATAAAATCTTTTCTAAAAATTCTCGTGGCAATTTTTTAATTGGCACCTTAATATTGACTCCATAATGACGACCAATGCTTTCAAAATACATTTTTGCCATGGTATCGCCTTTTTTCATGGTGCTTGCCCCAAAGGCTTTTACACCATCGTATAGGGTCTTGTTTTTGTCTGGAATAATTAATTCTTCGTCCATTTTCATTAAATAACCAATTCCTGTACAGGATGGACATGCTCCTACTGGATTATTGAAAGAGAACATTCGTGGTGATAATTCTGGGAAACTGATGCCACAATCTGGACATGCATAATTTCCACTAAATAATTTTTCTTCTTGTCCAACAATATCGATTAATACAAGCTCGTTTGCGTGTTTCATAGCAATTTCTACCGATTCTGCAAGACGATTTCTAATATCTTCTTTTATCACTAGACGGTCAACAATAATTTGCACATTGTGTTTTTTCTTTCTATCTAATTCTAGGTCATCTGTTAATTCTACCGTTTCTCCATCAATTCTAGCACGCACAAATCCTTCTTTTACAAAGTCGTTTAATAATTTTGTGAATTCTCCTTTTCTTCCATGAATGACTGGCGATAATACTTGTATTTTGGTTCCCTCTTCTAATTCCATAATCATATCTACAATTTGGTCAATGGATTGTTTTTCAATTTTTTTGCCACAATTTGGGCAATACGGAATTCCAATTCTAGCATATAATAGACGAATATAGTCGTATATTTCTGTTACGGTTCCTACCGTAGAACGAGGATTTTTCGAGGTTGTTTTTTGGTCGATGGAAATGGCTGGTGATAGCCCTTCAATTAATTCTACATCTGGCTTTTCCATTAACCCCAAAAATTGCCTTGCATAACTTGATAGACTTTCAACATATCGCCTTTGTCCTTCTGCATATAAGGTATCAAATGCTAAAGATGATTTTCCGTGAACCAGAAAGTCCTGTAATAACCACTAGTTTATCTCTTGGTATTTCTAAATTAATATTTTTTAAATTGTGTTCCTTCGCTCCCTTTATTACTATTTTATCGTTCATATTTACCCCCAGCATGCTTGTTTTATTTCTATTATGATTACATGCAAGGTATATTATACTATATTATTTCATTTTAAACAAGTGTTTGTGTGTATTTTTTTCATTTTTGTGTACAACAAATAAAGTATCGAAATACCCTTCTTTTTTCTATGCAATTCCTCTTTTTTTGATTTATAAAAAAGATTTAAAAAATTGTGATTTTAAATAATCTTCTTTTTCAGAAACAATTCTTAAGATTGTAATTTGATTGTTATGAATTTTGTATATAATAATATGTTTTCTATGTACAATTCTTCGATAATCTGTTTTTGTTTTTTCCTCATAGAAAACTCTTTGATACAGTCTTGGCATAAGTTTTATATCATCATATTTTAGAAATAACTCTTCTAAAAATCTCTGTGAATTTCTATCAGACAAATATCCCACTGCTTTTATCAAGTCTCTATCCGCTTTATTAGATACATTGAGTTTAAACATTAGCACCATATAATTCTCTTATCCTTTCACGATATTCTTCTAACGTATATACTTTTCCTCCATTTGCAATATCTTCTTCTGCTTCACGTATGGCATTTTTGATATATTGCATATACAATTCGTCACCTATTTTCTTTCTAAGCCTTTTTTCTTGGATGTTTTCTTTGAAAACGCCAAATATACTTTTGTAACTTTTTAATGATACTTGTTTTAACATATTCTCACCACCTTAGTCTTAACTTTAACATATTTTTTACTTTTATACAATATATATTTTCATTTTCTATGAAAAGGAGACCTAGCAAAAGCTAAGTCTCCCATTGGAAATTTAAAGCTGCTCACGGTAGAGCGGTCTTCTTGTCTCAGGCTCCCTTACTACTGCCGGCTGCTTATGCTGCTTTGACGGCTGCAACTGCGCCTTTCTTTCTTCTACCTTTGCTTTTAAATATTCCTTCTGTTCCATGTTGTGTTACCTCCTAAATATAATGTTTATTTCATCAAGCTTCGCCCTAGGTGTAAATATAAGGTAAATACTCAATGTTATTATTATTTTACCACTTTACGTAACATTTTGCAATACCTTTCCGTGGAATTCCGATTACAGTTACATTATCTTCTACTGGTTTTGTTACAACTGCATTGGCACCAATTTTTACGTGATTGCCTATTTTTATGGGGCCTAGGATTTTGGCACCACATCCTACCATTACATCATTTCCTAAGTCTGGATGCCTTTTGTTTTTGTCTTTTCCAGTTCCGCCTAGTGTTACTCCGTGGTAAATGGTGCAATCATTTCCTATGGTTGCTGTTTCTCCTATAACAATCCCCGTTCCATGGTCGATGAACAATCTTCTTCCTATTTTGGCACCAGGGTGAATTTCGATTCCCGTTAAAAATCGGGCTATTTGTGAAATTAGCCTTGCTAGGAAGAATAGTTTGTGTGTATAGAAAAAATGTCCCATACGATAGAATAGTAACACATGAAACCCTTGGTATAGCAAAATCACATATAAAATATGCTTTGCCGCAGGGTCTTTTTTTTGTATATTTTTCGCATCTTCATATAATTCTTTCCAAAATCTCATACCTCTCACCTTACTTATCATATGAAATCCAAACGAATTTGTTGCACGTTTTGCCTTTTTTCGCATATATTATCGTAAAAGAAAAACAAGGAGGACATTTATGTGTGGTTTTGTTGGATTTGTAAATCTAGAACACGATTTACAAAATAGACGAGAAATTTTAACACGTATGACAAAAAAATTAGCAAAACGTGGACCAGATGAAGAAAACTTCTATTTAGCTCCACGGAGTTAATTTCGGACATAGGCGTTTAATCATTCTTGACCCCAAAAATGGCGGTCAACCTATGAGTGTAAAGCATGGTGATACTACTTATACCATTGTATATAACGGACAATTATACAATGCAAAAGAACTTCGTGAAGAATTACAAAAAAAGGGGCATACTTTTAAAGGATATTGTGATACAGAGGTTGTTTTAAAAGCTTACATAGAATGGCGGAAATGATATTATAAAAGACTTTAATGGTATTTTTAGTTTTGCTATTTGGAATGAACAAAAACAGGAATTATTCTTGGCAAGAGACCATTTTGGAATAAAACCACTTTATTACAGCCTTGCCGAAAACAATCTTGTTTTTGCCTCAGAAGTAAAAGCACTTTTGGAACATCCATCCATTGAAGCCAAAATCAACCAAACTGGAATTTGCGAATTATTTGGTATTGGTCCTGCCCATACCCCTGGCACTTCTGTGTTTAAAAACATCTATGAAGTAAAACCAGCTCATTTTATGGTATATCATAAAGACGGAATGCACGAAGAAGAATATTGGAAATTGGAATCTAAACCTCATACCGACGATTTTGAAACGACTTGCCAAACGGTTCATACTCTACTAGATGATGCCATAAAAAGACAACTTGTTTCCGATATGCCACTTTGTGCTATGCTTTCTGGTGGCTTAGATTCTAGCATTATTACTGCCTATATTTGCAATTATTACAAGGAAAACAATTTACCAAAATTAAATACCTATTCGGTGGATTATGTGGATAATGATAAAAACTTTACCAAAAGTGATTTTCAACCAAATTCGG
>CAOKNG010000059.1 GCA_948470025.1 uncultured Clostridium sp.
GATACAACTTAGATACATTTTCATTTTATAATACCAAAAGGAGAGAGAATATGAGTAAAGTGTTAATTGTAGAAGATGAAATGGCAATTCGTGACTTGATTAAAATAGAATTACGGTTCAAGAGGATATTTGTGTGAAACGGCGGAAGATGGCGAAGTTGCAGCTAATTTGTTAGAGAAAAATGTGTATGATTTGGTACTATTAGATATAATGATACCCAAAATAGATGGATATGAGTTACTAGAATATATGAAACAAATTAACCCTACACCAACTATTTTTATTACTGCTAAGAGTCAAGTTTATGATAAAATAAAAGGACTAAAACAGGGGGCAGATGATTATATTACCAAACCATTTGCGATAGAAGAATTGGTGGCAAGAATAGAGGCAGTGTTACGACGATACCACAAGGGAAACGACATTCAAACCATGGGAGATGTAGAGATTAATATAGTGGCAAGAACAGTGAAAAAAGATGGTCATGTTGTGTGTTTAACGCCAAAAGAATTTGATTTACTAATTTTGCTCATACAAAACAAAAATTTTGCCTTATACCGTGAAACGATTTTTGAAAAAGTATGGGGAGAAGAATTGGAATTTGAAACAAGAACACTAGATTTACATATTCAAAGATTACGAAAAAAGTTAGGGTGGAAGGATAAAATTAAGACAGTTTACAAAATTGGTTATATGCTAGAGGTGTAACTTTTTTACAATGATGTGCACCGTTAGAGCACACGAAGAGAGGAATGGAGTTTAAAATGAAATTTTGGAAAAAACTCGTTTTGTTTATTATTACCATGATTGCCATTGTGCTATCCTGTAGTCGTCATTATATTGTAAAAAGTAACTTTCTACATTCCATTGAAAATAGCAAAAATCAAAACATGAAACAACATATGTTAGAAAAGTACATGCTAGAAAGTAATATGATAAAAAATATTCAATTAGGAGAAGGAATAAGCGATGAAAATATAGTGGAATATTTAGAATCGCTTTATCAGTATATGGAAAATAATTCCGAATTTGTTGCAATTTACAATGAGGCATATGAGAAAATATATTCAAACATTAATGAAATTGACCAAGTAGAAATAAAAGAAATTTTAAATAGCCAAAAGGAAGTATATGCGATTAGACAAATAGGTGACAAACATTATATGTTATTTTCCTCGAATTGGTCGATTGATAATAAAAGCATATACATTGTAAATGCCTATGATGTAAGCGAATTATATGAAGAACAACAAAGACAGATGAAGGATATTTTAATAGCAAATATTCTTATTTTAGTAGTTTCTGCCATTATTATTTCGGTATTTTCCACTGTGTTAATTCGACCAATTCAGAAATTAAATAAAATGAGCAAAAAGATTGCCTCTGGGGAATTTAGTGGAAGAGTAGATATTAGCAGTAATGATGAAATAGGAGAACTTGCTGAGAGTTTTAATAAAATGGCAGTGGAGATTGAAAATAAAATCAATGAACTACATTTGCAAGTAAAACAAAAAGATGATTTTATTAATGGATTTACTCATGAATTAAAAACACCAATGACAGCGATTGTAGGCTATACCGATTTATTACGATTAAAAAAGTGTGATGAAGAATTGTTTGGCAAAGCTTTATACTATATTCATTCTGAAACAAAGCGATTAGAAATGTTATCTTTTAAATTAATGAGGCTGATGGCATTAAACGATGGAAAAATTGAAGTAAAGGGATTTTGGATCACCGAATTAGAAAAGAAAATTCAAAAAGCGGAAGAAATGATGATAACGGACAATACCATAGAATTTAGACTAGAGCCTGCTAAAATTATGGGAGATAGCGAATTAATTGAAGTAGTTCTTAGAAATTTAATTGAAAATGCAAATAAAGCAAAACCGAAAGACCATAAAATTCTTGTAAAAGGCGAAAAACTAGAGAATGAAAACTATAAAATATCAGTAATAGATAAAGGAATTGGAATACCAAAAGAGCATATAGAAAGAGTGACAGAAGATTTTTATATGATTGATAAAGCACGAAGCAGGCAAGAAGGAGGAAGTGGAATTGGTTTATCTTTGGTAACCAAAATTTTAAACTTCCACCATTCAAAACTTCATATTGAAAGTGAAGAAAATGTAGGAACTATTGTTTCTTTTGAATTAAAGGAGGCAGGAAGAAAATGCGAAGAATAGAAAATATGTTAGTATATTTTGCAGTTGCTATCATGATTGGCGTATCTTTCAAAATGCCAGAAATACTAATAGGGATAGAGAATAAGCAAATTGAAAAAGAAGTATATGAAAAGGAAAAAAATAAAAATAGCCTAGATGTAGAAGCAGAAGAAATTTATTTAGTAAAAGCGATTCATAGTATGGAAAGTGGAAATTATATGATTACCCTTAATTCTGAAAATATGAAAAATGGAAAATCTGTTTTAATAGAGGTATCGAAGAATACAAAAAATGATGTGGAGGAAGAATTGTTAAAACTAAAACAATACAATATTTTAGGAAATTTTGAATATAACGATACAGAAGAAATGCAAATAGGTATTATTAATAAAGTATACCGAAGTGAAGAGGATCAATATCAAATTGATAGTTTTTTTCTAAAAATAGGAAATAACGAATATTATATTGATAGAGAATATAAAACAGGAAAAATATTATGTGTAGGTTTAAAAAAGGAGGATACGAGCAGTTGTAGCAGTAAAGAGGAACTTATGAAAAATTATATCCAATACTTAAATTTATATATTATTGATGACTGGAAATATGAAGATGATATGTGTATATCCCAAAAAGCAAATCTAGTGATTAATTTAGTAGAAGATCAAGATATGTTTATACTATCCATTCATACAATTAATAGAATGATGAATGAGGTAGAAGTAGTGAAATCTATTAAAAATTGATACAAAATAGATACAAATTATATGCAAGTTTGATACAAATTTCATACAAAACAGATACAACCCTATGTTATAAAAGGCATAGGGTTGTAAATTACAACTAGTTTAGGAGGTATGTATGGAATTTAAAGCCAATGATAAAAAGAAGCTCGAAATAACAGTAGGGGAGGAAATTTATTTAAGACACGCCATTAAAACCAAATTTATTACCACCAATGATGAATATTTAAAAATTATTGAACAATATGTTTCGAATATTTACGAAAAAGGAGATATTCTTTCCATAAGTGAAAAAATTATTAGTATTTGCCAAAACCGAATAGTAAAAAGAGAAGACCTAAAAATCGGATTTTGGGCAAAACTATTATCGAAATTTGCGTCACATCCAACGACAGGAGTAGGAGTAGGAGAAACCATTAAAATGCAATATGCCATTGATAAAGTAGGACTAATAAAGGTACTATATGCGTCACTTGCAAGTGCCATTACCAAACTATTCGGCAAAAAAGGAGTTTTTTACCAAATTGTAGGACAAGAAGTATCTGGATTAGATGGATTTTATGACCATGTATGGAGCGAATACCGAGATATTGGAATAGAATTACCACAAAATCCAAATGGAGTATGTAATGAAATAAAACAAAAACTTGGTATTAGTTGTATGATAGTAGATGCCAACGACTTAGGACAAGAAATATTAGGCGTATCAAGCGACCTAAAAGGAAGAGAAGAATATTTGAAAGAATTAATAAAAGACAATCCAGCAGGACAAGGCAGACAAACCACGCCACTAATTTTAATTCGTAAGAAATAAGAAACTGTATCATTGTATGAAAAACAAATTGCAATATTATGTAAAATATGCTATAATTGGAATGGAAATTTACATATTTACGATAAATGCTATGTTATTTGGCATTTTACACATCAAAGGAGGATTTAAAATGGAGCAAAAGGAAATGAAAAAAGTAGTAAAGCGGGTCGTAAAAAAGGTGTTAAAGGAAACGTATTATAAAGAATTCTTTGACACACTATTGACACTTATTCGAAAAGCAAATGCCGAGAGTTGCAAAGAGTTTGAGGATATCGACATTTCCGCAATTACAAAAAAATCCTGTTCAGAGACGGAAGTGTGTCAAATTGTGGCAGATATTTGCGAGAAACTGAAAAAAGAGTTAAGAAAGAAGCATACTTACTTTGTCACAACAAAAATAATGCAGGCGTTATGGGCATTTGATGAAGAGGTAAAGGATAGCGAAATGTACAATGACCGTGTGCGGTTTTGCTATGAGTATATCAAACTCTATGAGGGCTATTTGTGCGAAGAGTATGACAAAGCTTTAAAACATGTCAGCCTTTTGGATTAAATCCAGTAAAGGAACCACTTTTTTGTTACAAAGTGGTTCCTTTACTTCTTAAATTTCAATTAATTCCACAAAAAAGGCTAGGAAAAATGGAAAATTTGTGATAAAATATTGTCTACAATAATTTACAAAGGAAAGAGAGAAGTTATGGGATTTTTTGATAAATTGAAACAAGGACTAGGAAAGACAAAAAGTTCTTTTGATGAAAAGTTAAATCAGGCATTTAGCGTGTTTCGTAAGGTAGATGAAGAATTATTAGAAGAATTAGAAGAAATTTTGATTATGTCCGATATTGGAATGGAGACATCGGTTTCGATTATTTCCAATTTAAGAGAGCGAATTAAGAAGGAAAATATAAAAGAAGCAGAAGAAGTAAAACAGGCGTTACGTGAGGAAATGGCAAGTATTTTAGACATTGATAGTAGTTTGCATTTAGATACAAAACCATCCATTATTTTAGTAGTTGGCGTAAATGGGGTTGGAAAAACCACTTCTATTGGGAAAATCGCAAACCGCCTAAAAAAGGATGGCAAAAAAATTGTAATTGCAGCAGCCGATACCTTTCGTGCAGCAGCAGTGGAACAATTAGAAATTTGGGCAAAACGTTCGGGTTGTGATATGGTAAAAAAAGAAGAAGGAGCAGACCCAGCCTCTGTCGTATATGAGGCAATTAACATAACAAA
>CAOKNG010000060.1 GCA_948470025.1 uncultured Clostridium sp.
TGGATTTTTCTTTAGTTCCATTACGCCAGCAGCAAGTGGAGGACAGCCAATGCAAGTCTATTATATGCACAAAGATAACATTTCGATTGCTAATTCTACATTAACACTATTAATCAATTTAAGCTGTGTTCAAATTGTTACCATTTCTATTGCTTTATTTAGTCTTATTTTCAATTACCAATATTTAAACACAGTACTTATCTGGTTTCTAATTCTAGGGATAACATTAAACTTAACCGCTCTAGCATTACTACTAATATCTATCTTTTCAAAAAGAATGACCAATTGGATAATTCAAGTTACCATTCGAATACTAACCTTTTTCAAAGTAAAAAACATCGAAGAAAAACAAGAGCGTTTTGAACGTGAACTAACCAAATACCAAGGCAGTGCCAACTACTTAAAAAAGAATACAAAACTAATCTTAAAAACCCTTCTTACTACGTATGTACAGTATATTTTATTTTATAGTATTTCTTACTGGGTATATTGCTCTTTTGGACTACAAGGACACAATGCTTTTGAAATTATCACACTACAATCGGTATTATACGCTACCGTATCTGGCATTCCATCACCGGGAGCAATTGGAGTAAGTGAAGGAGGCTTTCTTGCCATTTTCAGTTCAATCTTTACAAAAGACCTATTAAAAAGTGCCATGCTATTAAACCGAGGAATCAATTTCTATTTGTTTGTTATCATTAGTTCAATCATTGTAATAATAAACACAATTAGAGACAAGAAAAAGGCTTTGAAGGAATGACTATTAAAAGGCCCCTTTACTTAAGGGGGCTGTCGCCATAGGCGACTGGGGGTTTTAAGAATTTTATTATTTTACCAAAAGAATTGTAACAGCAACAAGAAGAGGAATAGGAACAAAAATAGTGTTGAAAAAATTTGAAGAATAGGTTATAATGTCAAATAAGTTAGAAATAACTTTAAATAGGGGAAATAAAAATGATCAATATATTATTGTGTGGAAATGAGAAAGTGTTTGATGGAGCACTTACACAAAGCTTATCCATTACCAACAAAACCAAAGAAATCATCCATTGGTACATTCTTACCATGGATGTCTCTAGGATAAAACCAGAATATACCTGTATTACCGAAGAACAAATTCAATTTTTAAACAAAGTAGTCAAATCTAAGCATCCAGAAAATCAAGTAACTCGAATCGATATTACCAATTTATACGAAACCGAGTTTGGAAAATGCAAAAATGAAGGAGCCTATTGTACGCCATACACCTTACTTCGCTTATTTGCCGATGTAATTCCAGAAATACCAGATAAAATTTTATACCTTGATATTGATATGATGGCAAAAGGGGATATTTCTGAATTATACCATACCGATATTTCAAATTATGAATATGCAGCAGTAAAAGAAAAATATGGTTCTATTTTCATTTGGCCAGATTATATTAATGCAGGTATGTTATTACTCAATATAAAGAAAATAAAAGAAACGAAATTACTAGAAAAAGCACGACATCTCATCAAAACCAAAAAGATGTTATTTGCTGACCAAGATGCAATTTATCGTTCTACTACCAAAAAGTTATTATTACCAAGAAAATACAATGAGCAATCTAGTTTTAAAAGGGAAGATACCATCATATGTCACTTTTGTAAAAGGCTTATGCTATTACCATACCCACATACCGAAAACTATAAACAATGGCAAATTGATGATATCCATCGAGAACTAAAATGTTACGCATTTGAAGACGATTTACAAGAATATGTAAAATTAAAACAAAAATTTGAAGAAGAAAAAGGGGAAAAAGAAAATGAAACAAGAAACAATACCAATCTTTTTTGCAGTTGATGACAAATACATACCGTTTCTAGCAGTAGCTTTGCAATCGATGTTTGAGCATGCTTCCAAACAGTATTATTATGAAATTAAAATATTACATACCAATATTCAAGAAGAAAACAAGAAAAAGATTGAAAAATACCAAAAAGATTATATTCATATCGAATTTGTAGATGTGAATTACTATATTGATGAAGTAAAAGATAAATTATATACTAGAGATTATTATACCAAAACAACCTATTTTCGTTTATTCATTCCAGAATTATACCCAGAATATGACAAGGTATTATATTTAGATAGTGATATTGCTGTATTGTCCGATATTTCTGAATTATTTCATACTGAAATGGGAACCAATTTAGTAGCAGCAGCACCAGATGACGTTATTCAAACCATTGAGACATTTCAAGAATATGCCGAAAAAGTAGTAGGAGTCGTACGTTACCAAAACTACTTTAATGCTGGAATTTTATTAATGAATTTAAAGGAACTTCGAAACTTTAAGTTTCAAGAAAAATTCTTATATTTACTAGAAACCATCAAATTCTCTGTGGCACAAGACCAAGACTACTTAAACCATTTATGTAAGGGAAGAGTGACCCTGTTTGAAAACACATGGAACCGTATGCCAATTGGAGGAGATACGGTAAGACGAGATAAATTACATTTAATCCATTACAATTTATCGTATAAACCATGGCATTTTGAAAATATTTTGTATGAAGAATATTTTTGGGAATATGCCATAAAAACGGAATTTTTAGAAGAAATTAATGAGATTAAAGCAAATTATTCCGAAGAAGAAAAAAAGATTGATTTAGAAGCGTATGATAAATTAGTAGTTCTTGCACAAAAAGAGAGCTCTTGTGTAGGAGATGACCGTATGCATAAAAAAGAAATCAAACAAGTAGTCGAACCATCCAAAGAACGCTTGGCTATCTTAAAGAAAATTGAAAACTTAGAGCGAGAAGGAAAATTTGATATCGATGTAGAAGATGATCCACCAACCATTCCTTTAACCCCCGAGCATGTGGATTATTTAAAAACCAAAAGCACAAGTAAACTAAAAGCGATATTTGCCAATCGTTTAGCCGAAAAATTTGTAGAAGAATTACTAAAAGATAAAAAACTAGTCATTAAAGAGATAAGAGGATTAGAAAACTTAAGTAACCTATCAACAGGGGCAATTATTACCTGTAACCACTTTAATCCATATGATTGCTTTACAGTTGAAACCGTTTTTCGAAGAACAAACCATGCCAAAAATAAAACACTATATAAAGTAATTCGAGAAGGAAATTACACAAATTTCTCTGGATTTTATGGATTTTTGTTTCGAAATTGTGATACCTTACCACTTAGTTCAAACAAAAAAACAATGAAAGCATTTATAAAGGCAGTAGATACCATTCTACAAAGAGGCGATTTTATTTTAATGTATCCAGAACAAAGTATGTGGTGGAATTATAGAAAACCAAAGCCATTAAAAGATGGTGCCTATAATATGGCGGTTAAAAACCATGTGCCAGTTCTTCCAATCTTTATTACAATGGAAGATAGTGACAGGCTTGATGAAAATGGATTTTACATACAAGAATATACCGTTCATATTGGGAAACCAATTTACCCTAGCAAAAATACAATGGCAAAAAAGAACATCCAAGCAATGAGAGAGAAAAACTATCAAGTTTGGAAAGAAGTGTATGAGGAGTTTTATCATATACCATTAGAATATACCACAAAAAAAGAAGAAATAGGTGTTTCATAAATGGAAAGAAAAACAATCTATTACCAAGATGAATTAAACGATGAGTTTTCTACCAAAAAAATCATACCAAGAAAAATAGATGAAACGTATCCGTACCTTCGTAAAAATCCCATATGGAATATGATGTCGTATTTATTGCAAAATGTGCTTAGTATGCCAATCAAAGTAGGGTATGCCAAAATCAAGTTTCATATACAATACATAGGAAAAGAAAAGCTAAAACCCTATCGTAATCAAGGGTATTTCATCTATGCCAACCATACCCAAATATTTGCAGATACCTTTATTCCAAGCATAGGCAACTATCCAAAACGAAACTTCTTTATCGTAAACCCAGAAAACATTTCTATGAAAGGCTCAGGCACTATCATCGAAATGCTAGGAGCCATACCAGTTCCTGGAAACAAAACCGCTATGAAACATTTTCTAGAAGCCATCGAAAAACGAATTTTAGAAAAATCGTCCATTACCATATATCCAGAAGCACACATCTGGCCATATTATACAAAAATAAGACCCTTCAAAGACGTATCATTCCAATATCCAATTACACTTCGGAACACCAACTTTTTGCATGACAAATACCTATCAAGCATATGGAAAAAAGAAAGATAAAGTAAAAATTATAACCTACATTGATGGCCCATTTTTTGCAGATGAGAAATTAGGAAGAAAAGACAAACAAAAGGATTTACGAAATAAGGTATATGAGTGTATGGTAAAGAGGAGTAGGGAGAGTAATATTGAATATATAGAGTATGTAAAGAACCCCCAGTCGCCTATCGGCGACAGCCCCCTTAAATAAAGGGGCCTTAGTAAGCCACAGCCCGGCAGAATTTGCCGGGCTTTCCTCATTCTTGAAATTCCTTATTTAATTTACCAATTGCCTTGGTTTCAATTCTGGAAAC
>CAOKNG010000061.1 GCA_948470025.1 uncultured Clostridium sp.
CTTGTATATGGAGTGGTTGATTACTTTATTCCTGGTGATAATAAGCTATAGGAAAAGAAAAGAGCTTATAAAAAGCACAATTCGTTTTGTGAAGTGAACCCAAATTATTAGACAAAAAAGTTTAATAAGGAGGGTTCATTTTATGTCAAAATATTCAGATGAATTTAAATTAGAGGCTTCGTTAAAATATGCAGAAGTAACAAGAAGTACATTTTACTACCAATTAAATAGATTAAGACAACCAGATAAATATAAAGAAATATAAGAAGAAATAACAGCTATTTACCACGAAAATAAAGGAAGATATGGATATAGAAGACTTACATTAGTTAAATAACTGCTCTATATGTTTCCAATTTCTTCCCCATACATCTACTGCTCCTGGATATTCACTCCATGTTTGCTTGAAACGCTCAAATTCTGCTTCTACTGCCTTTAAACTTGCTGCTCCATATACTTTTTTGAATTTTATGTTTAAAGTTATTTTAGATTTTTTCTATTATCTTTTATTATAACTATCAAATCTAATACAAATGGAAGGAGAAATACTCCTCCTTCCATTTGTCAAGGATTATTCACTAATCACTAGACGTAATCCACAGCTTGCGGATTTTCACTGGCCAGCTCCCACTTGTCATCAAGCCACTTGTCGGCTTGCAACATAAATGGTTCTTCGTGAAATCTCGGCCACCGGATAAGCATCCCTTCTTCGGATGCATTCACAACAATAACACTGTTGTATATCCAATCAGGTTTTCCTTCACAATTTTCCGCTTTTCTGTGAACTCGCTTTCCTCTCCATTCATTTAGCTGACTAATAATTGTTGCCTTCTCCATAGATGCATCCTCCTTGCTTTTTATTAAGTTGTAACAATTATATTTTATCACATTATGTTAAATTATACAATACTAAATTTCCTACTATTCATTCAATAAATTGGGCTCTTCCTATTTTTATGCTGTTTCTGATTTTTTATTTGGTACAATTTTTTTCTTTTTTATATGTTTTTTTGCAACTTTGTCTTCATTGATAATAATTTCTGGTGCTTCTCCATTTTCTACTGTTGCTTTTGTAATAATGCATTTTTCTATTTTTGGGTTAGATGGCACTTCGAACATAATGTCTCTCATGATATCTTCTATAATTGAACGTAAGCCTCTTGCTCCAGTATTTCTTGCAATTGCTTTATCAACAATTACATTTAGTGCTTCTCTTTCAAATTCTAACTCTACATCATCTAGTTCTAGTAATTTTTTATATTGTTTTACTAATGCATTTTTTGGTTCGGTTACAATACGTACTAGTGATTCACGGTCTAATTCTCTTAGTGTTGCAATAATTGGTAATCTTCCTACAAATTCTGGTATTAGCCCGAATTTTAATAAATCTTGTGGTAATAGTTGTTCATAAATAACAGATTTATCAATTTCTTTTTTGCTTTCGATTTTTGCTCCAAAACCAATTGTTTTTTTACCAACTCGTTCTTCAATAATTTTATCTAGTCCTTCGAAAGCTCCTCCACAGATAAATAGGATGTTAGAGGTATTAATTTGTAAAAATTCTTGGTGTGGGTGTTTACGTCCTCCTTGTGGTGGAACAGAGGCAACGGTTCCTTCTACAATTTTTAGAAGTGCTTGTTGTACACCTTCTCCACTAACATCTCTTGTAATAGATGGATTTTCGGATTTTCTTGAAATTTTATCAATTTCATCAATATAAATAATTCCTCTTTCTGCCATTTCAATGTCATAATCGGCTGCTTGAATGAGTTTTAATAAAATGTTTTCAACATCTTCTCCTACATACCCTGCTTCTGTTAATGTAGTAGCATCTGCAATGGCAAATGGTACATTTAAAATTCGTGCTAGAGTTTGTGCAAGCATGGTTTTTCCACAACCTGTTGGTCCTAGTAATAGTACATTACTTTTTTGGATTTCTACATCACTAATTTCGTCTTCTGTATTAATTCTTTTATAATGATTGTATACGGCAACAGCTAATGTCTTTTTTGCTTCTTCTTGCCCAATGACATATTCATCAAGCGTTTTTTTAATTTCTTCTGGTTTTGGAAGTGTGTTTACTTCATCAATGGTGTAACCAGTTTCTTCTTCTGCCATATAATCTTCATCGATAATATTCTTACATAAAGAAATACATTCATCACAGATATATACTCCTGGTCCTGCTACAACTCGCTTTACTGCTTCTTGTGATTTTCCACAAAAAGAGCATTTTATATTTCTTTCACTTGGATTTTTCGCCATTTAAGTTCCATTCCTTTCACATTACATTTGTAATCTTATTCTTTTGTTTTTCTGTCCATAATTCCATCAATTAGTCCATATTTTAGCGCTTCTTCGGCTGTCATATAGTTATCTCTTTCGGTATCTTTTTCGATTGTTTCTAAAGTTTGACCTGTTCTCTCGCTTAAAATTTTGTTTAGTTTTTCTCTGGTTCTTACCATATGGTCTGCGTGAATTTTAATTTCGGTGGCTTGCCCTGAAATTCCATGTCCCCCAATGAGTGGTTGATGGATTAAGATTTCTGCATTTGGAAGGGCAAAACGTTTTCCTTTTTCCCCGCAGGCAAGTAATACTGCTCCCATGCTTGCTGCCATTCCAACACAAATGGTAGAAACTGGGCATTTGATGTAATTCATGGTATCAACAATTGCCATACCATCGGTAATGGAGCCTCCTGGTGAGTTAATGTATAAAAAGATTTCTTTGTCTGGGTCTTCGGATTCTAAGAATAACAATTGTGCAATGACTAAGCTTGCTGATGTTGGGTTTACGTCTTCTCCCATAAAGATAATTCTGTCTTTTAATAATCTTGAAAAGATGTCGTATGATCTTTCTCCTTTGTTCGTTTGCTCAATAACATATGGTACTAAACTATTTTTTTCTACCATAACATTTCCTCCCTTGTTTTATTTTTTATCCCCTTGTATTTGTAATACGGGTCGATGTGGGCATCGACCCCTACGGTTCTATTTATTCTAACGCATAGCCATTATTTGTAATCGCCAAAGGCGATAACTTAGGTCATTTATTCTAACGCATATAATGATTTGTAAGTGGCAAAGCCACTAACACAATCATTTAATTTTGGCGTTTTCTACTAGGAATTCTACTACTTTTTCGTTTTTCATGGATTCTTCTATGTATTTCATGAATCCTTCGTTCTCTTTTAACTCTTCTTCTTTTTTACCGTATAATTCTGCCATTTCTTTTACTTTTGCATCTACTTTTTCTTTATCTGCTTCTATTTTTTCTTCTTTGATGATGGCTTCTAATACTAAACGATTTTTAACAGATGTGGTTGCTTGTTCTTCATATTCTTTTCTAAAGTCTTCCATTGATTTTCCAAGCATTTGTAAATATTGTTCTAGTTTCATTCCTTGGTACATAAGTCTTTGTTCAATTTCTTTGGTCATGTTATCAATTTCAGTTTCAATCATACCGGATGGAATGTCTAATTTTACATTATCACAAACTGCTTTTACAACTGCATCTTCGGTTTCGTATTTTGCTTTTTTCTTGTTTTCTTCTTCTAATTTTTCTTTGATGCTATTTTTTAATTCTTTTAATGTATCAAATTCACTTACATCTTTTGCAAATTCATCATCTAAGCTAGGTAATTCCTTTTTCTTAATTTCATGTAATTTTACTTTAAAGGTTGCGTCTTTTCCTTTTAATTCTTCTGAGAAGTAATCTTCTGGGAATTTTACATTAATGTCTTTTTCTTCTTCGGTTTTCATTCCAATGATTTGGTCTTCAAATCCTGGAATAAAGGTATTACTTCCAATGGTTAATTCATGGTTTTCAGCTTTTCCACCATCAAATGGTTTTCCATCTACAAATCCTTCAAAATCAATAACAGTAATATCATCTTTTTGAACTTCTCTATCTTCTACGGTTACTAATCTTGCATTTTTTTCTTGCATATGTCCTAATTCGTGTTCAATATCACCATCGGATACATTATACTCTACTTTTTTAATTTCTATACCTTTATATTTTCCAAGTTTTACTTCTGGTTTTGTTTGTACAATAGCAGTAAAAATTAAATCTTGTCCTTTTCCAATTTGTTTTACATCAATATCTGGACGACTAACTGCCTCAATATTGTTTTCTTTTAATTCTTTTTCATATTCTTCTGGTACTACTTCATTAAACGTATCTTCATAAAAAATCTCATCACCATAATATTTCTCCACAATTTGCATTGGTGCTTTTCCCTTACGAAATCCTGGAATATTAAAATATTTTGCACTTTTTAAATATACCTTTTTCATCGCTTCATCAAATTTTGCAGCTTCAATCGTAAACTCTAATTTTACTTCATCTTTTTTGTCTGTTTTTTCAATTTTTATACTCATTTTTTTCATCCTTTCAA
>CAOKNG010000062.1 GCA_948470025.1 uncultured Clostridium sp.
TTCGTTATATGGAAAATTTTCCGCTATTTCTTCTATTTTTTCTTGATCTTCCTCTTTTTTTTCTCTATCTTCTTCTTTTCCACTTTGTAAATACTTTTTTATTTGTTGTAAATGCATTTTTATTCGTTGAGATTGAATTAACTTATCCTTAGGAAATTTCTTTGCTATTTCTTCTACTTTTTCTCTATTGCCACTTTTCCTATACCTTTTTATTAATGCAAATGCTTCCATTTCTGTAATCTCATTAACTTGTTCCTTTTTCCATTTATATAAAGTGACTTTTGAGATTCCTGTTTCTTGTGATATTTCTTTTATTGTCTTATTTTTCATTTGTTCCAATACTAACTTTTTATATTCTTTTTGATATGCCACTTTTTTCACTCTCCTATTATTAATCCTTCCTATTATATAATACAAGTATACATAAGTCAAACTATTTTAAATTTTTTTATAAATCACTTTCTTTTTTCTATTTCTTAACATATAATGTAGGAAGTTAAAGCATATAATTATATGTTTTACGATACATAAGCTTTTAGGAGCGTGTGAATATGAAAAAAACTTTATTTGAAGGTTGCGCTACTGCAATCGCTACACCTTTTACCGAATCGGGTGTTAATTTTGAAGAATTCGGTCGTTTGATTGATTTTCAAATTGAACAAGGAATTGATGCTTTGGTCGTTTGTGGAACGACTGGCGAATCTGCTACTATGACAGATTCTGAACGAAAGGAAACGTTTTCTTTTGCTGTAAAAAAAGTGGATGGTCGTGTTCCTGTTATTATTGGAACTGGTAGTAATTGTACTCGTAGTGCTATTGAGCTTACCCAATATGCCGAAAATATTGGTGCCAATGGTGCTCTTGTGGTAACTCCTTATTATAATAAGGCAACTCAGGAACGGTCTTGTTAGCCATTATAAAGCTGTTGCTTCTAGTACTAATTTACCAATTATTGTGTACAGTGTTCCCAGTCGAACTGGAGTAAATGTATCACCTAAAACTTGTTTGGAACTTTCAAAAATTCCAAATATTGTTGCTATTAAAGAAGCAAGTGGTAATTTATCACAAGTTGCTGAGATTGCATCTTTATGTGGCGATGATTTCACGATTTATAGTGGTAATGATGACCAAATTTTACCGGTTCTTTCTCTTGGTGGAAAAGGGGTTATTTCGGTTCTTTCTAATATTGCACCAAAGAAAACGAGTAAAATGGTACATGATTTTCTTAAAGGACATTTCGAAGAAGCAAAACAAGCACAATTAGAAGCAATTGGTTTAATAAAAGCTCTATTTTCTGAGGTAAATCCAATTCCTGTAAAAGAAGCTTTAAATAAAATGGGCTACAATTTTGGAGAGCCTCGTTTACCTCTTACGCCATTATCAAAAGAGAATGACATACTTTTAGAAAAAGAAATGAAAGAATATGGGGTGTTATAGAACCTACTTTTTCATTAAATTTTTCTTAACTTACAGACATTTCGTGTTTTTTATGCTATAATAGAAGAGTGAGAAAATTTACGAAAGATTTATAGGGGATGAATTTTTATTTATGTTATTACAAAAAGAAGAAAATGAATTAAAGAATCAATCGGAATTTGATTTTATTATACAAGATTTGGTTTCGAATGAAACCGTGCAAAAAATGAAATTATACAAGCAGCATTATGATACTTCTTGTTTTGAGCATTGTAAACAGGTGGCTTATTATAGTTATTTGCTTTGTAAAAAGTATCATTTAGATTATACTTCAGCCGCTCGTGCTGGTATGTTACATGATTTATTTTTATACGATTGGCGTTTTCGCCAAGATGGCAGAAAAGGACTTCATGCATTTACTCATCCACAAACTGCCTTAACCAATGCTTCTAACCTTTTTGAATTAAACCAAAAAGAAAAAGATATTATTTTAAAACATATGTGGCCTGTTACTTTCTTTCGCTTTCCAAAATATAAAGAAAGCTATATTATTACACTAGTAGACAAATACTGTGCCATTCAAGAATCAGTAAAAGCCTATCGATCAAAACATTCGATTCAAAAATTATATCGTTACGCATACGTCTTCTTAAGCATGCTTGTAATTTTAAAATAAGAAATGTAGGGGCGACTAGCAGTCGCCCGCTTTTTCGTGGCAGACACTTCTCTTCCCCTTACATTTTTATAGATGTTCTATTTTATAAAGAAAGGATTTGAAATGAAATGATAAAAGTTCTAATTAATGGATGCAATGGTCGAATGGGTCAAGTTCTTGTAAATGAAATTGACCGTTTCCCAGAATTATTATTAGTCGGAGGTTTTGATATTCACGATGAAGGTAAAAACACCTTCCCTGTTTATTCAAAAATAGAAGATATTAAGGAAAAACCAGATGTTATTATTGATTTTAGCATTCCTGTTTCTACCTTTAATATCTTAAATTATGCAGTAAACCAAAAAGTTCCTGTTGTTATTGCTACCACTGGTTTTACCAAAGAACAATTAGAAGAAATTAAAGTAGCCTCTACCCTAATTCCAATTTTCCAATCTTCTAATATGTCTTTTGATATTAACCTAATGAAAAAAATAGTCGCTGAAGTTGCGAAGAAATTACAAGGAACCGATATTGAAATTATTGAAACCCATCATAACCGAAAGGTAGATGCCCCAAGTGGTACTGCTATTTTATTAGCTGATGCCATTAATGAAGTTATGGACGAAAAGTTAGTATATAACTTTAATCGTCATGATGTTCATGCAAAAAGAAATCCAAACGAAATTGGTTTTTCTTCTGTTCGTGGTGGTAATATTGTAGGAGAGCATAGTGTCTGCTTCTTTGGCGAACACGAAACTTTTGAAATAAAACACACTTCTTATTCTAGAAATGTATTTGCAGAAGGTGCTCTAAAGGCTGCTATCTTCCTTGCAAAGCAAAAATCCGGATATTATTGCATGGATGATTTAGTAAGTTAACCTAGAAGATTTTCTTTTGAAATCAACAGGGATGCAAAATTTGATATTGCATCCCTGTTAAGATATTTTTTAAAATATATTATCAATTGAAAATTCTTCTCTTTGCTTAATATTTTCCAATATATAACTACATCTATCAATGCTATCTACAGCTTGTGAATCATCTTCCATTTCGATAAAACTTTGCATGGAAATAATGGCCGTTTTTACTTTTTCTATTTCTGCATGTTCAATATAAAGCGCGATGGTATCATCTAGCTCTTCCCATTTATCAAAAGCTTCTTTTGAAGCTTTTTTTGCCGTTTCAAAATCCACCTCTTCTTTTACTAATTCTTGTCTTGTTTTATCTAGCTTTTCTCCCATTTGTACTACTGCATTTTCGGTATAATTTTGTGTTATAAAATTCAACCCCAGAATCATAACTGCAACAATAGCACTAATAATCAACTCCTTATACATCTTTTTCCCCTTTCTTTTGGCAAAAGATTTGTTCTTTTCCATCTAGTGTTACTAGTAATGCCTCTTCTGGTTTCATGCCAAATTTTTCTACTTGTTTTTTTAGCCAAGTATAGTTTTTTCCAATTTTTTGTAAGTTCTTTTCCATGATTTTTCCGTCCACTACTAAATTATATGGAATCCCCTCGTATTCTGGCATAATATTAAAATCTTCTGGAATTGTGGTTCTTTTATTCGGTTTTTGAATAACTGTTAGCTGTCCACTGGTTTCTAATATGGCATATTCTACATCTCCTACACTGGCTACATTATTTCCTCGTAGGCGTTCTTCTAATTCATTAATAGTGAAACGTTCCTTCATTAAGGCTTTTTCATCAATTCTTCCACGATAAATTAAAATACGTGGTTTCCCGGCACACAATTTCTCTTGCCTTTACACTTTTTAAATTGATAAATGAAATTAATAAATGCATAATCAGTAAGCCAAAAATAGGAATGATTCCTCTTGTAATTGGTATTCCTGTTTCTGTCATCGGTATTGATGCAAGGTCTGCAATCATAATAGAAATGGCAAGTTCAAATGGTTGTAATTGCCCTATTTCCCTTTTTCCCATTAATCGCATTACTACTAATACAACTATGTATAAAAAAATGGCTCTAATAAATGTAATTAACATTCCAATTTCCTCCTCATTTTAAAATCCTTTTTTTGGAAATGTTTCTTTTTGTTTTCTATTTGTATCTATTTTGAACCATTTTCAAATAATTATACAAATTGATTTCGAATAATTTTATTTTTTTTGTTCATAATATAGTCATAAACATTGTATTTGTTTGATAATAGAAATTTCTATTATACAAGTTATCTTTTTAAAGATAGGAGGTTTCTTAATATGGATAATGAAAGAAGTAATGTCCAAAGTTCTAATGGAACAAGCACAATTGGTC
>CAOKNG010000063.1 GCA_948470025.1 uncultured Clostridium sp.
AAACAAACGGATTCTTAACAAGAGATCCTCGTATGAAAGAAAGAAAAAAATACGGACTTAAAAAAGCTCGTCGTGCACCTCAATTTAGTAAACGTTAGAATAAAAAAACACGAGACGCATATCGCGTCTCGCATTTTTTTATTCCAATTCATCATCTCTACTTCCGGGATACTTCAATGCTGGTGTACCAGCACCTCTAGACTGCTCTACGATTTTCATACTGCTCCCCACGCCTGTCATCTTGTACACATTACATTTCCGGCGTGAAAGATTCCCCCTAATGTACTGCTTTATTTCGTCCGCTGTCCCTTCGGCATTTTTAGTCAGCCATTCGAACACCTTTTCCATCTTTAAAACGGGAATATCTTGACAGAAAATTTCTATGCTTGTCAAGTCTTTTACCTTTTCCTCATTTTCTACATTCCGGATTGTGATGTTCCACATATAGTAACTGCCTGAACCATCTTTCCATGGAATAGCATTTACAACATATGCATAGGCTGCTCCCATTGCTCCATTACGTGAATCAAATTGAATTTTCATTCTGTCTCCTCCTTTAACCTTACTCGGTTGATGATTTTTTAATAACTATACTTTTATTGTAACACTATTTACATAAAAAAGCAATGTTTACTTGTTTACTTGTTTACTTCTATACTATTTTGTTACATTTCAGCCTTAACTTATTTCCTACATATCTAAACAATAAATATTTTTTCTATTTATTGAATTACTTATTATTCTTTGATATAATAAGTAAAAATCAAGAAAGAGAGGTTCTTAAATTGTCATGGATAAAGTAATTTTAAATTCATGCAAATATCCAGATGGATATCATGCGCCCTCTAGTTGTACTGTTTGTATGGAGCGGGCTCATTGTAAAGTTTGTAAGGGAACTTGCAAGAAATGTCTTTTTTCGTATGGTTCAACTTGTATCAAACAAGGAAAAAAGGTTCAACCTTAGGTTGAGCCTTTTTTCTTTTACATTTTACGAAATACACCAGATACTTTTCCAAGTATTTTACAATCTGGTACGATGATTGGGTCCATGGTAGAATTTTCTGGTTGTAAACGAATATGGTCGGTTTCTTTATAGAACGTTTTTACGGTTGCTTCGTCTTCGATTAAAGCTACCACAATTTCTCCATTGTTGGCACTCTCTTGTCTTTTTACTAGAATATAGTCTCCATCTAAAATTCCAGCCTCTATCATACTTTCTCCTCTAACGGTTAGCATGAAAGATTCACTGTTTCCTACGAAGTCGATTGGAATTGGGAAAGTATCGGTAATATTTTCTACTGCTAGAATTGGTGCTCCTGCTGTAATTTTTCCGATGACTGGTACTTCAACCATTTCTTTTCCTGAATAGAATTCTTTCATTTGTGTTTGATTTTTGTTTTCTCCTAGTCCACCTTTTAATAATTTTAAGGTTCTTCCTTTTTGAGATTCTTTTTTAATGTATCCTTTTTCTTCTAATTTCGCAAGATAACCATGTACGGTTGCGGTTGATTTTAGTCCAACTGCTTTTCCAATTTCTCTAACAGATGGTGGATAGCTATTTATTGCTATTTGTTTTTCAATAAATTTTAAGATTGCTTTTTCTCTTTTTCCTAATTCATTTGGATCTTTTTTCTTCAAACCAAATCACTCCCTTTTTTTATTTGCCATAATCGTATCATAAAAAAAAGAAAAAGTCAAACAAAAGTTTGAACTTTTTCAAAAAAGTTTGTTTTTATTTCTTTTATCTTACCTATACCACTCAAATTCCCATTCCAAAAATTTAACGGTATCTCCTTCTTTTACTCCTTTTTTTATAAGCTCTTCTTCAATCCCTAGTTGTCTAATTACTTTTTGGAAATAGTGCATAGATTCATTATCTCCTATATTAATTCTTCCCATTAGTCTTTCAATTGCTGGACCTTCTACAACATATTCTTCTCCATCTCTCGTAACCGTAAATTCATTTTTATCTTCTAAGGTATATACCATTTTTTCTTCTATTTCAATTAATTCTTCTTTTGGTAATTCTTTTAATGTTTCTGTTACTCGGTTCATTAGCTCATCTATTCCTTCTCCTGTTACTGCTGATATTTTGAATAATTCCAAGTTTTCTTTTTTGGCTAGTGTTTCTAATTGTTTTAGGAACTCTTCGTCTTGCATAACGTCTAATTTATTGGCAACAAGAATTTGCTTTCTAGAAGCTAATTTTTCACTATAATTTTTTAATTCTTCATTGATGGTGTTAAAGTCTTGTACTGGATTTCTTCCTTCTACACCAGAAACATCGATAACATGTAGTAATAATCGTGTCCTTTCAATATGTCTTAAAAATTGAATTCCAAGTCCTACACCTTGGCTAGCACCCTCTATAATTCCTGGTATATCGGCAATGACAAAGCTATCGCCATACACGGATTTTACAACTCCTAGGTTTGGAATAATGGTTGTAAAGTGATAGTCTGCAATTTTAGGTTTTGCTGAGGTTACTCTTGAAAGGAAAGTCGATTTTCCGACATTAGGAAAACCAATTAATCCTACATCTGCAAGTAACTTTAATTCTAAAATGACTTCTTTTTCTTGCCCTTTTTCCCCATCTTGTGAAAATCGTGGTGCTTGTCTTGTAGAAGTCGCAAAATGTACATTTCCCTTTCCTCCTCTTCCTCCTGGAAGCACCAATTCTTTTTGATTTTCTTCCGATAAATCTGCAAGAACTCGTCCGTGTTATGCTGTCTTTAATAATGGTACCTTGTGGCACTCCAATATATAAGTCTTCTCCTTTTTTCCCATAGCAATTATTGCCACTACCATTTTGTCCATTTTCTGCTTTCAATATTTTTTTATAACGGAAGTCAAGTAGGGTATTCATATCTTTGTCTACTACAAAGTAAACACTTCCACCTTTTCCGCCATCTCCTCCATCTGGTCCTCCTGCTGCCACATATTTTTCTCTACGAAAAGTTGCTGCACCATTTCCACCATTTCCAGATTTAATTGTTATTTTTGCGTAATCTGTAAACATGTCTATTCTCCTTTAAAATAATCTAATTTCATTGCTTCCTTTACTTTTTCCATTGTAAGACTTGCTTCTTTTCTTGCTTTTTTTGTTCCTTCCATTAAGATTTCTTTTACTTCTTTTGGTCGTTCTTCATAGTAATGTCTTTTTTGGCGAATTGGTTCTAAGTGTTCTACAATATTTTTGATTAATTGTTTTTTGCAAGCAACACATCCTCTTTTTCCTGCCTTACATTCTTCGCAAATATTTTTTACTTCTCCTGTACTAAATAGATTGTGGTAATATGCTACCATACAAATATTAGGATTTCCTGGGTCGTCCTTTTTTATTCTAGCAGGGTCTGTAATCGCACTCATTACTTTTTTCGTAATTTCTTCTTCAGTATCGGCTAAATAGATAGCATTTCCTAAAGATTTTCCCATTTTTTCATTTCCATCTAATCCTTTTATTCTTTTATTTTCTCCTAAATAGGCTTGTGGTTCTCTTAGTGTTTCTCCATAAATACTGTTAAATTTTCTTACAATTTCTCTACATTGTTCAATTAATGGTAATTGGTCTTCTCCTACTGGAATTAGGTTTGCATCAAAGGCTGTAATATCTGCTGCTTGGCTTACTGGATAGCCTAAAAAACCATATGTTACACTTTCTCCAAAAATATCTCTTTTTTGTGCAATTTCGGTTTTTACGGTTGGATTTCTTTCTAGTCTTGCGATGGTAACTAAGTTTGAATAAAAAACCGTTAGCTCTGCAATTTCTGGTATCATGGATTGCAAGAAAAAAGTTACTTTATTGGGATCAATTCCAACTGCTAATTCATCCATTAGAATTTCTTTTACATTGTTTTTTACTTTTTCTGGGGTTGCAAAATTATCGGTTAATGCTTGCACATCTGCTACTTCAATAAAGGTTTCATATTCATTTTGAAGTTTTACTCTATTTTGTAATGAGCCAAAATAATGCCCTATATGTAATTTTCCAGTTGGTCTATCTCCTGTTAATATCTTCTTTTTTTCCATTTTGTGTTTTCCTCCTTTTTAAGCAATTCGTATTTCTATATTATACTGTATTTTGAAAAAAAAGACAACTCATCTTTCGAGTTGTCCTAAGATATGTGTTTATTTTGCTTCTACTGTTTCAACACTTGGGTAAACACTTACTTTCTTTTTATCTTTTCCTAGTCTTTCAAATTTAACAGTTCCAT
>CAOKNG010000064.1 GCA_948470025.1 uncultured Clostridium sp.
ATTCATGTGTTGAACCAGAATCAAACCATACGTCCATAATATCGGTTTCTTTTTTGAATTCCTTGCTACCACAATGAGGGCAAGTTGCACCTTCTGGCATTAGTTCGCTTGCTTCTAAATCGAACCATGCATTTGAGCCTTTTTGTTTAAATATTTGTTGTACTTTATCTAAACTTTCCTTTGTTACATATTCTTTTTCACATTCTGCACAATAGAAAATTGGAATTGGCACACCCCATGTTCTTTGGCGAGAAATACACCAATCGTTTCGTTCTTCTACCATTTTGGTAATTCTTTCTTGCCCCCATGCGGGGTACCATTTTACACTCTTTATCGCGTCTAGGGTTTCTTTTCGAAAACCATCAATTGAGGCAAACCATTGATTCGTTGCACGGTAAATCACTGGATGTTTACATCTCCAACAATGTGGATATGAGTGGTTTACATCTTCGGCTACTAATAAATATCCATTTTCCTCTAACCATTTGATAATTTCTTTATCGGATTTTGCATAATACATTCCTGCAAAAGGTCCTGCTTCTTCTGTTTGATGACCTTTACTATCAATGGTTACTACAATATCTAATCCATTTTTTAAGCCACAAAGGTAATCCTCTTTACCATATCCAGGAGCCGTATGAACAGCACCAGTACCTGTTTCTAATTCAACTAAAATGGTATCATCTGAACCTAATACTACTTTGGAATCTCTATCTAAAAATGGATGTTTACAAATAATTCCTTCTAAGTCACTTCCCTCAAATTTGGCTACTTCTTTATATTCCGTAATTCCTGCTTTTTCCATTACTTTTGCTACTAATTCGGTAGCAATCATTACTTTTTCTTTTCCCATATCGACAATACTATATTCGAAATCGGCTCCAATGGTAATTCCCATGTTTCCTGGCAAAGTCCATGGCGTTGTTGTCCATATTACAAACGATACGTTTTGTTCATCGAATTTTCCTTTGGCATCTTTTACAGGGAATTTTACATATGCTGTATGAGAGTTAATGTCTTTATATTCAATTTCTGCTTCTGCAAGAGCGGTTTCGCAGTCTGTACACCAGTAAACTGGTTTTAAGCCTTTATAAATATAACCTTTTTGATACATATCTGCAAATACACCAATTTGTTTTGCTTCTACTTGTGGTTGGTAGGTAATGTATGGATTATCCCAATCTCCTAATACACCAAGACGTTTGAAGCCTTCTATTTGTTTATCCTTGTATTCCATGGTAAATTGTTTACAAGTATCACGAAACTTCGTGACTGGAATAGCATCTCTATTTAATCCTAGTTTCTCAATTGCTTTTTTTTCGGTTGGCATACCATGGGTATCAAAACCTGGTATGTAAGGTGTATAAAATCCTTGTAAATTTTTATATCTTACAATGGTATCTTTTAATACTTTATTTAATGCATGCCCTAAATGAATTTCTCCATTTGCATATGGAGGTCCATCATGTAATACAAAAGGCTCCTTTCCTTCATTCTTTTTTAGCATTTTTTCATATAAACCTTTTTCAAAAATTCCTTCTAAAATAGTAGGTTCATTTTGTGGTAAATTTCCTCTCATTGGGAAATCGGTTTTTGGTAAATTTAATGTGTCACTATAATTTACTTCCTTCTCATCTGCCATTTTCCATTCCTCCTTAAAATAATACAAAAAAGCCATTTCATCTACATTAGGACGAAATGGCTTTCAAATTCCGCGGTACCACCTATTTTAAAAATTACTCTATCATAATTTTTCACTTCATTTACTCTATAACGTAAGTAACACGACTAATCTTACTGATATTTCAGATTAATAACAAAAAGGGGATAACAAATAAATTATTCTGCCACTAGAATCACACCACTCTCTAGCTCTCTTTCACTTTTACTTTACTGTCTTGTCCTTTTTTTAGTCTTTTCTCTATTATGACTATAATCTTACCACGTAATATATATTTTTGCAAGCACTTTTTTATTTTACTTGCCAAGTTAGTATCGGATATCCTCCATTCATCATTTCTGTATCCTCTTTCCATGGAGCTTGGTTTTGTGTTCCATTTAGTTTGTTCGTAAGTTGCTTTAATGTTTCCTCCGTTGAACCATTCGATTCTTCTAATCCAAATTCTGTATCATTTGTTCCACATCCATAATATGGTCCTGCTGTTTTTATAAAGAATAAATTACTTAGTATTCCACTGTGTATACCAATAACTCCTCCCGCATTACTTTGTGCTGTTACTTTTCCTAAACTATAGCTATTTCTTATTTCTGTACCCGTTTCATCCCATCCTACTAATCCGCCTGCAGTTGCATTTGCTGTAATCTCACCTTTGTTATAACAATTAATCACTATACTTTCATCCACCATAGCTCCTACAATTCCACCTACAAATCCTCCACTCTCTGATGTTACATTTCCTAAATTATAGCATTTTTGCACTTTCGTTTTATGTGTTTGCCCTACAATTCCTCCCATCTCACTTAATTTTCCTTTAATTTCTCCCTCATTATAACAGTTTTCTATTGTGGTATCATTTGTAACACCTACTATTCCTCCTAAAGCCCCAGTACCTCCTGCACCTTCTAAATCTTTGCTTTCTACTTTTGCTTTATTATAGCAATTGATAATATTCCCATTATCAATTCTTCCTACGAATCCTCCCCCTGTGTATTTTGCTATAACATTTCCACTCTCAATTCCTAAGTTTTGTATTGTACCGCCATTAATATAACTAAAAAGTCCTTGTCTTGGTTCATTTATTTGTGTATTGTATAAATTCGAAATTTTATGATTATTTCCTTCTAATGTTCCTGCAAAGTATTTATTTTCTGTCAAATCTCCTATTGCTTTCCAATTTCGATTGCTCTCATTTCCACCTAAATCAATATCATCTACCACATAAACGGTATCATCTTCAAATGTAATACCATTCTCAATCATTTCAGCAAATTCTTTTAGTTCTGCTAAATTACTAATTTCCATATTTTTTACCATCATCGTCTTTTCTTCTATTGTATTGTTCGAAGTTGTTACTTTCGTTCTATATTCTCCTGATAAATTTGCTATACATTCTACGGTATCTTGTGTTACGATTCCATCACATTCCTTGCTTGCTACTGTTTCTCCTTTTGGATTAATCACTTCTATTGTTTTTATTCCTTCTTCTATATCGATTACTGAAACAGTAATCATCCTTTTTGTTTCTTGCATTTTTATATGATTTGTAACTTGTTTGGCATTTCCAATATGAACATTATAGTTCTCATCAATATAATATTCATATCCTTGATATGTCCCTGTCATATCGTCTTGTATCATTATTCCTGGTAGTTTATCTGGTAATTTTTGAATAAGAATATTGCCGTTTAAACTTTCTCCTTTTTGATTAGACACTATCTCTGCTTCAATATCCATAATAGCAAGTTGTATTGTTTCTTGTATTTCCGATTTTTTATTTTCTATATTTGCTTGTTGTGCTTTTTCTAATATTCCATTATGTCCCACAGTTAAACTAATTGTAATTCCTGCTAAAATTAATAGAATAATAACTGTAATCATAAGTGCTATTAGTGTTATAGCCGATTCGTATTTTAGTTTCATAAAACCCTTTCTCCTTTTCTTATGTTTATATATGTTTTCTCGTCTTATTTTATACAACCTACTACTTATTGTCAAGTTATTTTGAAACTTTATCTTTATACTTTTCGTAGGTTTGTCAAACATATGTCACACTTTCTTAGAAATATCTATTATTAAAGTAC
>CAOKNG010000065.1 GCA_948470025.1 uncultured Clostridium sp.
CAAAGAAAATCGATGGTGATAAAGCAACTAATGTCATTTCTGCTTCTGGAATTTGGATAATAAAATTGGATATATAATGGGCACCAAAAAATAAAATTCCTGTACCAATTAACCCTAGCATTCCAAAGGTCAAAAATGCAATTTTATAAATTCGGTTTGCCCCTTTGTTATCGCCAAGTGCCACTCTTTCGGAAACCAATTTTGAAATGGCATTCGGAATTCCTACGGAAGAAAGGGTTAGTAGTAAAGAATAAATATAAAATCCAGAAGTATAAATCGCATTTCCTTCATCTCCAAACCCCTCTCGGTTTGTTAAATACAATTTATACACTAACCCAATAAATTTAATTAATACCTGTGAAAACATCATCGCAAAAACGCCTTGCATAAAGCTTTCTTTTGCTCTACTCTTTTTTTCTTTTTGCATATTTTCTTCCCTTCTCCTTTTTGTTATTACCCATTATATGCAAATTTATAAGAACATTCAAGTATTTTTAAAAACTTTATAATGAAATTTTGCATATTTTTCACAGTTTTTTTAGCTTTTTTTCTTGATTTTTTCTTGATTTTGTAGGATAATATATAGTGTATCATTTTAAAAGTAAGAAAGTGGTGAACAAATTGTTAAAACGTTTTGATAAATTTTTAAAATGGCTTGGGACTGACCGAAATACTTTTGTTACTTATTTATTAACCCTTGCTACAATATATATTATGGTAGACCGAATTGTGGAATTGCTAATGTTATTCTTTACTGGAATTGGAGTTTCGTATTGGGGACCAATTACCTATACCTTAGCACTTGCTTGTCCTGTATTTGCCTTCCTATTTTCGGGCTCTTCTAGTTTTGCAAAATCGTATTGGACAAAGGTAACCTTTTTATATGTTTACTGCATTAGTTTGTATGTTGTCGGAATTTCCATGGCAGTGCAATGGCTAAACGCGATTTTATGGTTATTGTTTGTTTCCATTCCAAACTATACTACTATTGTTAGCGAATTTTCAAACTTAATTCGCCCAGCATTCCAATCGATTGCGATTTATCTGCCTCTTGTTACTTTTTATCCATTATTTAAATGGTTATTTACTGGACTTAATGAAAACAAAGATATTCGTGATGGTATTAATGATTATTCTGGTATTGACTTATCCGATAAAAAAGTTGGTATGGGACCATATACTTGTGAAAATATTCTTTGCCGTGATAAAATAAAAGGTCATCTTGCTAAAATTCCAGAAGCAAGAAGATTTGACCCAGCACTTATTGTTGGTTATTCTGGTACAGGAAAAACAATGATGGTTTTTGAACCAATGATTGCAAGAGATATTGAAAAGAAAAACTTCTTTAAGGAAGTTTCCAAAGAAATGGGATTTACTGCATTAAAAACAGGAATTGCCCATTTAAACCTTCCTTATGATAATCATTACCTAAATGAAAACTTTAATTTAAACATGTTAACTCCTACTTCCGGAAAAGAAGCTATTTTTAAAGCTTATTTAAATAAAATGATTTACAATGATAAGGGCTCAAATGGTATTGTTTACCGTGATTTAGGATTAACCTTTATTGCACCAGATATTGAATCTACCAAACGTATGTTAGAAGTTGCTAGTAATTATAATGTAAAAGTAAATTTAGTAGACCCAAATGATATAGGTTCGCTTGGCTTAAACCCATTCGTATTTGAAGAACCTGCCCTTACCGCGGTAGCCGTTTCCACCGTTATTCGTGGAATGTATAAAACCAATCATTCTGGTGAAGAAGAAACTTACCGAGAAAACTCGGCAGCACAAGCTGTTGAAAACCTATCTATCTTATTAAAGGTCATGTACCCAAGGCTTCATAATGGCGACTTACCAAACTTAGAAGATATGTTAAAAATGTTAAATGATTTCGATTTAGTAGAAGACATGTGCCATAAATTAGAAGAAATTCCAGAACTTGCAGAAGAGTATTCTTTACAACTTGGCTATTTCAAAAAGAATTTCTACCGTGATGGAGAAATTCGAGCAGAAACACAAAAATATGTATATTCTGCTATTACGGAATTAGACAATCTACTACGACTTGCGAATGTAAGAAATGTACTATGCAATCGTAAAAATAACCTTGATTTTGATAAAATGCTTGCAAATGGTGAAGTTACCCTAGTATGTACAAGACGTGGAGACTTAGGAGCAGCTGCTTACAAAGCCTTTGGACTATTCTTTATTCTCCTTATGCAATTTGCAGTTCTTAGAAGACCTGGGGGCGAAAAATCGAGAATACCACATTTCTTCTATGTCGATGATTTCGGAGATTATGTAGGTCCTGCTACAGAACCACTTTATACTATTTATCGAAAATACCACGTAGGAACCATGCTTTCTATTCAAAACTTAGCACAACTTGGTTTCCATGGTCAATCTAAATATCGTGCTTCTATTTTAACCAATGCTACTACAAAATTAGTATTTGGTGGACTTACTCGTGAGGAAAGTGAAGTATGGGAAAAAGAATTTAACGACCATAGAGAATGGCTATATAATGTAACCTATAATGCCGACAAACTAGAATATGATTCAAAAATTAGTAATCCTAAATGGGATTGGAAGGCAAATATTAAGGCTGGTAAGTTACAAGCCCTTGGCTTCAAAATGTGTGCCTATGTTTATAAGGATTTAAAAGGAAAAAATCAATATGGTGATGGAAAAGTTGATTTTATGGAAGATAAATACAAAGAGCCACATCCAAGTAAATTTTATGATTTTGCAAAATTTACAAGTGGTATTGCAGAAGAAGAAAAAGTAACGAAAAAAAGAAAAATTGACTTAACCAAAATGGATTACGAGTCTGACTCAAATGGTGATACTGACCCAATTAAAATGGACAACACTGATTCTAGTTATTTATTCGATAACAATGACGCCATCGTGTTTGATTTGAAAAAAGGAAATCAATAGATATTATAAAAAACAAACTTTGCATAAGCAAAGTTTGTTTTTTTAATCTAATAATTTAAGCTCTACATCGTCCATCTTATATTTGTTAGTTTGTTCATCTAATCGAAACTCTACCAATGTTTTGGCTAAGGTTTCGTTATTTTGTCTTAAATCTGTTGAGAAATATAATTTAATTTGTGGAATTTCTATTTTGTTTGTGACGATTGTTTTAAAGCATTCTGCCATATGTTTTTCATCTTCACAAATGAAAATTAATTGTGGCATTGCAGAAAAACCAGAATCACCTGCTACAAAATTTGCATAAAAATCTTGGTATAAACGTGCTTTTTCTACTAACTTTGTTTCCCAATCTTCTTCTCTTCTTATTGTTTCAAATACAAAGATAATGGATTTATTATTTTTGGTTAGCTTCACACTACCACCTGTTGCTTTAAAGGTTTTAGCAAGTGATTTTGCGGTAATGGTTGGTTTTACGGTATATTCATCAAATGCTTTTACTTTTCTTAAATAGGCTAAAATGGTTTGATTTCCTGCTAATCTCTTTTTAATCATAGCTACTGGTTTGGTATTATCGGTTGGTTGCCATTTACATTCAATTTCTTTTGAAGTTAATAGGTATTTTCCCATTTTCTCTAAACTATAAATACGGTAAATTCCTTTTCCTTCTTCTGAGGTAAAATAATATCTTGTTAAAATTTTTGACTTTACCATTTGTTCTAATTTATTATTTAACTTGTCTTGTGATTTATAGTCAATTCCTTTCC
This sequence comes from uncultured Clostridium sp., assembly GCA_948470025.1. GTDB lineage: Bacteria > Bacillota > Clostridia > TANB77 > CAG-508 > RGIG8482. The sequence continues at coordinate 3,708 of CAOKNG010000065.1, forward strand.
AAGTTAAAATTTGGCATAATTGTCTTGA
>CAOKNG010000066.1 GCA_948470025.1 uncultured Clostridium sp.
TTTCAAATTCTTTTTCTCCATGTGCTAGTGTTTTCATAAATTTATCTTTTTCTTCGATTAATACTTGTTGTATCGTTTCTTTATTTTTCTCTAATTCTGGATACATCTCTTTTAAGGTTTCAATGTTTAGGTTAATCAAATCCGATAATTCGTTTAAATCAATTCCCAATTTATTTAGATGTCTTGTCATTCTACGAATTAGTCTTCTTAATACATACCCTCTATCTACATTACTTGGTCTTCCACCATCAGAAATAATCATCATACTCGAGCGTAAATGTTCTGCTACAATTCTTTTGCTTGCTATTTCATCGTTCTTGGCAAGGTTTGTTAATTTTTCCATGATTGGTGCAAAAATCTCAGTATCATATGGAGTTTCTTTTCCTTGTAATAACATATTCATTCTTTCTAGTCCAAGCCCTGTATCTACATTTTGCTGTTTTAATTTGGTATATGTACCATCTTTTGATTTATAGTATTCCATAAATACGTTATTCCATACTTCTACATATTTACCACATCCGCAAGATGGATTACATTCTTTACTACATGGTTCTTTTCCAGTATCGTAAAACATTTCAGTGTCTGGTCCACAAGGTCCTTCTTCTCCTGCAATCCACCAGTTATCGTCTTTTCCAAAATAATAGATGTGGTCTTCTGGCATGCCTGCTTCTTTCCAAATTTTAGCCGATTCTTCATCTCTGGGAGCATCTTCATCTCCTGCAAATACAGTAACCGATAATTTTTCTAGTGGAATTCCTAATTCTTTGGTTAAGAATTCGAAACTCATTTTAATTGATTCTTCTTTAAAGTAGTCTCCTAATGACCAGTTTCCTAGCATTTCAAAATAGGTTAAATGACGGTTGTCTCCTACTTCGTCAATATCAACTGTTCTTACACATTTTTGAAAATCGGTTAATCTTGTGCCTTCTGGGTGTTTTTCGCCAAGTAAGTATGGTACAAGTGGTTGCATTCCTGCTGTTGTAAATAAAACCGATGGGTCATTTTCTGGAATCAATGGTGCACTTGGAATAATTTTGTGCCCATGTTTTTCAAAAAATTTTAAATATTTATTACGAATGTCAATTGCTCTCATATAATCGCTCTCCTTATTTTCATTATGCCACAAATTATATTACAAGATACAAAAAAAAGCAAGTATTGGCTTGCTTTTTCTATGGTAATTTCATCTGCTAGTTAATTAACAAAGTAAATTCTATTGAATCAAAATTAAATCCTTTTAAATAGCATTTAATCAGTAACTAGAATTTGCTTTTTCTATATAGATTTTACTTTTTTAATTCACCCCCCGAATTTTTTGTAAGTGCTTCTGATTTTACTAACTTTGACCCTTCCTTAGAATTTATTTGGCCAATCCCTAGATACACAACAATCACTTTTCCTTATGGAAAACGAATTTTTCCTACTGCATGGAGCCTATTCCTTTCATAAAGGAATAGATATCGGTGCTCCAGAAGGAACCAAACTTTATGCTATTTGTGATGGATAAATTACTTTTGCTGACTTTCTAGGTGGTGGTGGTTATACCATTACACTAACCAAAGACGATATGAAAATTACCTATTGTCATGTTTCTCCTAACTTTTTAGTATCGGTTCGGCGATATGGTTCAAAAAGGCCAACATATTGCTAATGTTGGCCCTAAAAATATATATGGTATTCCGAATAATCCCTATAAAGATAAAGATGGAAATCCAACCAATGGTGCCACCACTGGTTGTCATCTCCATCTAGGATTGCGAATTCAAAATCAATACACCAATCCACAATCTCTGTTTCCTTATATGGAATTTTAAAGATTGTATAATATGGCGTGTGAATTAAAAAGCACATCATATTTTTTGTTTTTTCTCCGACTAATAGTTTAATACATCAACCTAAGGCATTAAATACAAAATCCTGGTGCAACTCCTAGAGCAAGAGTAGCATTTCCAGCACCACAAGAACCAGTAACACCTACACGGCTAAAAACACCACTCCTATTAGAGGGCGAACGAAGCCACCAATCACATGTAAATGCTCCACTATCTTTTATAATACCAGAATCAACACTATCATACAATGCATTTATATTTTTATAATACTTATATTGCTCTCCTTCTTTTGTTATTGCATCTCCATAGCTTCCACTTTGATATCCATTATTAAAAATTTCTGAACATGATAAAAGCCATAATTTGTCATATGCCTCTGTTACGGAATTTGCATTATTACATGTTTTTATATATTGTTTAACAACTTGTTTTATATATGCTCTATTTTCTAAGTCATCATATGTTGTACTATTTAGAGTATCTCTTAATACACAAGCTCCCCATCCCCCTGTATTTGTCTTGCTACTATTCATTGACGCAGTCTTTAAGTATTCCGCAAATTCGAATGAAATTCCTGCATAAGTATTTGTATTTCCTTCTCCATATGCATTTTCATCTGTTAGTGTATCATGATTAAATCCTAATATTCTTACTTGTTTATCATTTACTGTTGTCCAATCTCCTATTCCTAATATTCCTGTTTTTCCATTTATACTTACATTTACTTCTGCCGTGTCGTTGTTTATTTGTCCTTCACCTGTTCCATAGTTGTCTGATATTACTTTCGCAATTGAGTTTAGTTCTTCCCACGTATATGGTATTTGTTGTTCTGTGTGTGTAGTTCCTCCTACTCCTACTTCTGGTGGTGGTGGCGTTGTTACCGTTACTCTACAAATTGCATTTTTTCCACTTCCATCATTTGCAGTTGCTATTATATTAGCGGTTCCTTCTTTTACTCCCGTTATTGTTATTATGCTGTCTGTTGCTTCTACTATTACAATTCCCTCATCACTACTTGTCCAAGTTAAACTTTTATCCTCTGCATAATCTGGTGATATCATTGCTTGTAACGTTGTGTCTTCTGAGCCTTTTACTAATTCTAATGTTGTCTTATTTAATGTTATTGCACTTACTTTTGTTGGTGCTGTTTCTATTTCTTCTACTATTTCTTTCTCTACATTCCCATTTTCATTTACTAATTCTACTTTTATCTTATATTTATTTTCCCTTGTTAGCCCTGTAAATATATATTCATTTGTTTTTAGTGTAACTATTGGTTCTTGTGAATATTCTTCATTCGTTGTTGTATTTTTTATATAATATTTATAATCCCCACCATTTACATTCGATGCTGTTACTTTTATACTTATACTATCTATGGTTGTTTTTACTATTTCTATTTTTCTTATTCTTGGTTCATTAGTTGCTATTTCTATGTCTTCTATTATAACCTTCCCATTTTCATCATATCCTAAAATAACAACATATCCTCCAATTATTCCTGTTTGCTCTTCTTTGTCAATTTCCTCAAATACACCCTTTTCTTGTAATTTCTCTAATGCATATTCCACTGTCAAGTCTTGATTGCTAAGAATTGCTTCTGTTTCTATATCGATTAGTCCCAGTTCTACATTTTCTCGTATTTCGGATTCGTTATAAGCTTTTCCTGCATTTTGTGCTTGGTTTAATATTCCCCTTTGCCCTACTGTTAAGTTAATCGTAATCCCTGCTAATATCAGCAAAATAATGATTGTCCTAATATTCCGTTATGACTATTTTTTTAATTTAGCCAACTTTTTCCAAATTATCTGCTTTTCTCATATTTAAAATATTGAATTTATAATATATAG
>CAOKNG010000067.1 GCA_948470025.1 uncultured Clostridium sp.
TTGATGAATGTAAAATGACGGTAATTGGAAAAGGTAATAAGGAACGTACCATTTATTTAAATAAAGCATGTATGAAAGCCATTGCTCATTATTTAGAAGTTCGCCCCAAAGAAGGAATTAATTACAAATCGAAGGATGCTTTATTTTTAAGTGAAAGACGTGAACGTATTAGTAATCGAACGGTACAATATATTGTAAAAAGAGAATTACAACAAGCTGGATTAGATACGAATAAATATTCTGTACATAAACTACGCCACACAGCAGCCACTCTTATGTATCAATACCGGAAATGTGGATATCCGTGCTCTACAAGAATTATTAGGACATGCTAGCATTTCTACCACAGAAATTTATACCCATGTTGCCAATGAACAGGTACGTAATGCCGTGGAAAGCAATCCTTTGGCAGACATGTAAATATATTATTGTGAGGCGGACCTTGTGTCTGCCTTTGTTGTATTATATGTGTATTTTTCTAATGTGGGCGGACACAAGGCCCGCTCCTACAATTATTCACGTATTCTTAATTCCTGATGTATTTTTAAATCGCTATTTTTCATATGATTTGCCTGTTTAATTTCTGCTATGATGTTTTGTATACTTTTATTTTGATAATATGGATTATTTTCTTGTTCTTCCCTAGCAATACTCCATAAGGTATCTCCTTTTGCTACATAGATGGTTTTATATTGAATTTCTGTATGAGATAAACTTTGGTTACTAATCATAAAACTAATTCCAAATAAGATTGCAAAAATAAATGCAATACTTCTAATAAATTTTTTTCCATTTACAATTTTTAAATTCATTGTGATTTCCCCCTTTTTCATGAATGTTTTGTTTTTGTTTTTAACGAACATTCATTCTTTATGAATTCATTATAAACAAACAAAAGTTTCCTGTCAATACTTTTTGATAAAAAAGTGAAAAAATGTTCGTAAAATAAAAAATAACAAAAACCCCCCTATAATTTTGCAATTATTGAGGGGTTTTTGTTAAATGAAATTTTATACTCCCATAATATTATAACCATTATCCACATAAATGACTTGCCCTGTAATGGCACTTGCCATACTGCTTAATAAGAAACTTGCAACATATCCTACTTGTTCTTGTGTTACGTTTTTATGAAGTGGTGCTTTTTGTTCTACTACAGTTAAGATAGAATTAAAGTCTTTTATTCCTTTTGCAGATAGGGTTTTAATTGGACCTGCTGAAATGGCATTTACTCTCATGTTGTCTTTTCCTAAGTTTTCTGCTAAATAGCGGACGCTTGCTTCTAAGGCTGCTTTGGCAATTCCCATTACATTATAACCTTCTAATACTTTGGTAGAACCATGGTAGGTTAATGTTACTAAACTTGCATTTTCGTTTAACATGTCAAGTTCTTTGGCTACTCTTGCTGCTAACACAAAAGAATAGCTACTTACATCACAAGCATGGGAAAAGCCGTCTTTTCCTGTGTAGATAAAGTCTCTATGTAAATCTTCTGTATTGGCATGAGCAATAGCATGCACAATTCCATCGATTTTTCCATTTTCTTCTTTTATTTTGGTAAAAACGTCTTTTACTAATTCATCCTCTGATGCGCCATCTAACACATAAGCTTTGCTTCCTTTAAATTCTTTGGTAAGTTCTTCTATTTTATCCTTATTTTCTTCTCCCATATAAGTAAAAATTAGTTTTGCTCCATTTTCATAAGCGGATTTGGCAATTCCAAAGGCAATACTCCACTTATTTCGAATTCCCATAATCAAAATTTTCTTATTTTCTAATAACATATTCCTCTCTCCTCTATTTTTAATTTATCTTTATGTCTTACTTTGATGTATAAAAACCTTATTTTGAAATAATTTGATACTCTCCCATATTTCGGAATTTTTGGTATCTTTCTTCTACTAACTGTTCTGGTGTTTTTTGTTTTAATTCCTGTATTGTTTCTGCAATTTCTTTTTGTAGCGTTTTAGATACGTTTTCAAAAGATGTTTCAAAATCTCCTTTTGGTTCTTTAATAATCTTATCAATGACTTTTAAGTCATATAAATCTTTTGCTGTTAATTTCATTTTTTCAGCAGCTTCCTTTGTTCTTGTACTATCCTTCCACAGAATACTTGCATATCCTTCTGGTGATAAAATGGAATAAATTGCATTTTCTAACATAAATACTTTATTCCCTACTCCTAGGGCTAATGCCCCACCGCTAGAACCTTCTCCAATAACAATACAAAGAATAGGTACTTTTAAAGAAGCCATTTTTAGCATAGAGCTTGCAATTGCTTCTCCTTGCCCTCTTTCTTCTGCTCCAATTCCAGGATAAGCTCCTTTGGTATCAATAAATGTAATCACTGGTCTATGAAATTTTTCTGCCTGCCCCATAAACCTTATCGCTTTTCGATAACTCTCTGGATTTGGCATTCCGAAATTTCTTTCAATATTTTCCTTTGTGGTTCTTCCTTTTTGTTCTGCAATTACAGTAACATTTTGGTTTCCAATTCGTGCAAGTCCACATACAATTGCCTTATCATCTTTAAAATTTCGGTCTCCATGTAGTTCGATAAAATCCTCAAAAATAGCTTCAATATAGTCTAAAGAGGTTTTTCTTTTTGGGTTTCTGGCTATTTCTACTTTTTCCCAAGCCGTTTGTTTTTCCATTATGCTTCAACCTCCTCTGTTTTATGGTACTGAATTAACTGATAAATGGTATCTTTTAATTGTTCTCTTTCTACAATTTTATCAATAAATCCATGTTCTAATAAAAACTCTGCTGTTTGAAATCCCTCTGGTAATGCTTCCCCTATGGTTTGTTCGATTACTCTTGGCCCTGCAAAACCGATCATCGCATGTGGCTCTGCAAGTACAATGTCACCTAAACTGGCAAAAGATGCTGTAACACCACCATAAGTTGGGTCGGTTAAGACTGAAATGTAGAGTAATCCTGCTTCATTTAACTTTGAAAGTGCTGTTGTTGTTTTTGCCATTTGCATAAGAGAAATAATTCCTTCTTGCATTCTAGCTCCCCCAGAAACACAAAATATGATAAGGGGTAATTTTTTCGCAATTGCTTGTTCAATGGCATAGGTAATTTTTTCTCCTACCACAATTCCCATACTTCCCATTAAAAAGCCACTATCCATAATACAAATAACCACTTTTTCTCCATGAATATTTCCTGTACCACAGGCAACGGCTTCTTCTAATCCTGTTTTTTCTCGTAAGGCTTTTAATTTCTTTGGGTAATCCTCTAAATCTAAGGGATTGGTGGTATCAATATTATAATTAAAACGCTCATAAGTATCTTTATCGATGATTAAATCTAGTCGTTTTCCAATATGCATACGAAAGTAATGTCCACAGTTTGGACAAATATTTAAGTTTTCTCGTACCGTTTCTTTATACACAATTTCCTTGCAATTTTCGCATTTTAGCCATTTACCAATAGGAATATCCACTT
>CAOKNG010000068.1 GCA_948470025.1 uncultured Clostridium sp.
CATTTCTTAGTAGGTACTTTGGGTTTCCGCTCCCAGCTAATAATCGATTTATTTTTTTCATTTCGCCCTCCAAGCTCACGGGTATTCCCCCGCCTCAAAGGGCTGTCGGGTCTCCATTTCGAAAAGAAATCGATTATTAGCTTCATGCTACTGAAGAGGAAGAAATTTATTATTAAGGAGGATTTAGCTATGAATAAAGAGATTGCGAAAGATATTGTTTATATTGGGGTTGATGATAGAGGGATTGATTTGTTTGAGAGTCAGTATGTGGTGCCAAATGGGATTTCTTATAATTCTTATTTGATAAGGGATGATAAGAATGTTGTGATGGATACGGTGGATAGGCGTGCTACTGATGAATGGTATGAGAATTTGAAGGAGGCTTTGCAAGGGGAGAGTGTGGATTATTTAGTGGTTTCTCATATGGAGCCAGACCATGCTTATAACATTCAGAAACTTTGTGAGGCGTATCCGGAGATGAAAATTGTTTCAAACCAAAAGGTGTTTGCTTTTCTTCCACAATTTTTTGAGATTGAGGATTTAGAAGAGAGGAAAGTTGTTGTGGGAGAAGGGGATACATTTTGTAGTGGAAAGCATACTTTTCAGTTTGTTATGGCACCAATGGTGCATTGGCCAGAGGTAATGATGACATATGAAGTGACCAATCAAATTTTGTTTTCGGCAGATGCTTTTGGTAAATTTGGGGCATTGGATACCAAGGAAGACTGGGATTGTGAGGCAAGAAGGTATTATTTTAATATTGTTGGAAAATATGGGGTTCAGGTGCAAGCGGTTTTGAAGAAGGCTAAGAGTTTACCAATCAAAACAATTTGCCCATTACATGGACCAATTTTAACAAAAGATTTGGGGCATTATTTAGGAAAATACGATATATGGAGTCGTTATGAACCAGAAAACGAAGGAGTTACCATAGCATATGCTTCCATTCATGGCAATACCAAAGAAGCAGCCCAAGAATTTGCTACATTGCTAAAACAAGTAGGAGTACAAAAAGTATCCTTATTTGACCTTGCAAGAGACGATTTAGCAGAAGCAATTGAAGATGCCTTCCGCTACGACAAACTAGTTCTTGCAGCAGCCTCATACAATGCAGATGTTTTTCCACCAATGCACAATTTTTTACATCAACTACAAGGAAAAAACTATCAAAAAAGAAAAATTGCCATCATCGAAAATGGAACATGGGCGCCATCTGCAGCTAAGAAAATGCTAGAAATTGTGGGAAATATGAAAGAGGTTACAGTGTGTGAAAAAATAATAACCATTCGCTCTCGTATGAATGAGAAAAACAAGGAAGAAATGAAGGAACTTGTGGAGGAGTTGTTGAAATAAATGGAACGATTTAAGTTAGTAGTAGCAGTGCATTTAATATTAATTGAAAATGGAAAAATATTATTATTAAGAAGATATAACACAGGATATGAAGATGGAAACTATAGTGTTGTTGCAGGACATATTGATGGAAACGAAAGTGTTATTCATGCTATGAAAAGAGAAGCATTTGAAGAGGCAGGAATTGTAATACAAGAAAAGGATTTGGATATTGTACATGTTATGCACCGAAAGACGCCAGAAAGAGAAAGCATTGATTACTTTTTAACTTGTAAAAGTTATGAGGGCGAAGTAAGAATTATGGAAAAAGACAAATGTGATGAATTGGCTTTTTATGAGTTAGATAATTTGCCAAGTAATGTGATACCATATGTGAAAGAAGGTATTGAATGTTATCAAAAGAAAGTACCGTTTTCAATATATGGGTGGTAAATTAGTAAATTTATAAAAATTACTTGACAACAAGAAACAAATGTTTTATAATAAGCACAAATGAAAAATAGGATGTGATATTAATGGAAAAAGAAAATCGTAATATTGCACCAATTAATGAAAAAGAAAATGTAGTAACATATGAAATAGAGAATATTAGGAATTTAATTTATACAATAAGAGGAAAGCAAATAATGTTAGATAGTGATGTGGCTATGTTATATCATTATACTACTAAAAATGTTAATAAAGCTATGAAAAGAAATATCGATAGATTCCCAGAAGATTTCTGTTTTCAACTGACAAAAGAAGAACTAAATACAATGTGGTTCCAAAATGGAACCACATATGAAAATAATATAAAATATAGAAGTGAGAAGTATTTGCCATATGTGTATACAGAACAAGGAATTTCTATGTTATCAGGAATATTAAAAAATGAAATTGCAGTACAAGTTAGTATAAATATAATGAGAGCCTTTATTGAGATGCGAAAATTTATAGCATACAATGGACAAATATTTAAAAGGTTAACAAGTGTAGAATATAAATTATTAGAACATGATAAAAAATTTAATGAAGTATTTGATGAAATGCAGAAAGATAAAAGCAGGGAATTTAAGCAAAAGATTTTCTTTAATGGGCAAATTTATGATGCATATAGTTTAATAATAGACATTATAAAAAGTGCTAAAACTAAAATTTTAATCATAGACAATTATATTGATGATAGTATTTTGAAAATGTTATCAAAGAAAAATAAAGATGTAGAAGTTGTTATTTTAACCTCACAAAATTGTAATCTAAACAAATTAGATATCTCAAAGTTCAATAAACAATATCCAAGTTTAAAAATTTCATATACAAACAAGTTTCACGATAGATTTATCGTAATAGATGATAAAGAGTTATATCACATAGGAGCATCCTTAAAAGATTTAGGAAAGAAGTGTTTTGCTATTTCGAAAATAGAGGATATGGAATATGTAGAGAAAATGAGTAAATTTAGTTGAAATAGTAGGAAAGTTATGTTAAGATAATAGCATGAAACTTAGTAAAGGATGCTCCTGTGCTATTTTAAGGTAGGCAGTAACAAGTAAAAAGACAATTGTCAAGAATGGAGGAAAGAAAAATGATGATTTATAAAATTATGAAATTTTTAGGAATGGAGATAATATGTAAAAAAATTGAAGACAAATATGAAAAAAAGGCAAATGAAATAGCAGCGGAAATTCCTGCAGAAAGAGAATGTAGTGAATGCCGGTATGGTCGATATATTAAAGGTGACTGTGCTCTAGCTTGTGGTTTTGAGTGTAGATTGAATCCATTAAAACCAATTTCATTGGGATTAATGGGGAGGCATTCTGCTATGAAGAAAAGAAAAAAGTACATATTTGATTCAGTTTTTCCAAATGAAGAGGTAATGAATATTGCCTTGAAAAAATAAAAATGGAATAATTCGAAAAATTTAATTAAAAAACTTGAGGTCGCAGTTTGCGACCTCTTTGGCTTTACAATTCTAATTTTGGTTGATACCTTTCAAGCCACATGTTTACTTGGCATAGGTATGCCATTAGTTGTGGACCTGTCATTGGGTGTCAGAAAACAACACGAAGAGATATGCCTAGAGCC
>CAOKNG010000069.1 GCA_948470025.1 uncultured Clostridium sp.
TAATCTACATAATATCTATTTTAAAGAGTTTTTTATTCTTTTGCAAATTTATACATAACTTCGCTTATTTCTGCTTTTTGAAAATTCTAATATTTTTAATCCTTTTTGAACATATTCATTTTTCATAAAGTAATCCCATATAGTGCCTTTTAAATAATTTTCTATCATTATCATTTCTATTCCTTTATCAATTCCTATATATTTTTTTGCAAACCATGGCTTGAAACCTTCTAAATTATATCCATCTTTAAGTCCATATTTTCTCCATAGTTTAGGATAATTATTATAATAATGTTCCATTGCTTTTATGCTTTCTTTTGGTGTAAATACTATTGAACCGATTGCACCACAAGGAGTTACTGTTCCATCATTTTCTATATTCAAATCTACATCACATGGTTTTGCACCACAACTTATATATCCTTTTGGAGACAAACAAGCGGTTAATCCCCACGAATTTTCATTATAAGTTTTAAATTTATTTTTGTTATCTATACAATATTGCCTATTGGCTTTTGTTGCTCTAATTGAATTTTCAAACCAATCAATATCATCTTTATCTTTTAAATCTTTAAAGTTAATCCATGCATGTGAAAATTGATATGTAAATAAAGTTCCACAATATGTATATATTATATCTTTAATGTTTTGATAATCTTCTTTTTTCTTTTAAAGTTATAATACATATTTTTGTTTATTGCAAATGTTGGAGAACTTACACCTAAAACATATAACATTAATTGTTCTGCATACATATCCCAATGTCCCCAAAAACCATTTTCAGGTGTATATCCCATATAAAAATAATTGGTTTCTTTATTTCTATACCATTCCCAATTAATTCTTTTATACAATATTTCTGCTTTTTGTTTTATAATTCCTCCAAAATATTCACCAGCAGTTATTGCACCACATATAAATATTGCTGTGTCTATTATTGATATTTCACAATTCCATTCTCTTTTACCATTTTGTATATTTACAAAATGATAATAAAAACCATTTTTCCCTTCCACATAGTTTATAAATGTGTCTAATGTTCTACTAACTCTGTCGTATGCTTTTTTATAATTAATCCAATTATGCTCTACTCCAATTATTAATGCACCTAAACCATATCCTACAGAAGCAATACTTGCTATATCGTTAGCTAATATTGTTTTATCTCTGATTAATCCATATCCCAAACTTCTTTTATTTGTATTAGCTTCGTTAATAAAAAACTTATAACTTTTTTTAAGTTCTTTTAATATAATTTTTTTTCCATAGCATTTAACTAATCTCATAAACACAACACATCTTCTATAATTATTATAAAGGATGTGTTATACTAAAATCAATGGTTATTTATGGCAATAGAATACACTAACTTAAACGACCACTGCGACAGCAGTTTAGTGCAATTACTATTTTGTGTTAAGATTATGCAATAAAAACAAAGTAATTGCAATTTATTATCTGTATCTTGATGTCAATGCTTACAATCTTTACCATTTTTTATAATATTTTTCCTCTTTAAATATGTGAAAATTTATTTTTTCTAAATTGTTACTAGGAGGAAACCTTTGCTATTACTACATTTTAGTTTTTCGTCATAAGAGAATAAAACTGTAATCACCAAAGCTATCAGTGTAATACCTTTGTTTTGTTTTTTCATACTTGTTTCTCCCTTCTCTTTTTCCTTTAGTATGTTCACATTTCTTTTGTTTATGACATTAGTTTATATTAACATATATTTAATGTCAAGCATTTTTATATGACATTTGTGTGACAATGTCAAGTGTTTTTCCGGTTTTTTACAATCATTTATTTTCGTAATTATTTACCAATTCTGCTTTTATGTTAAAAAAGAAACAATTGTAAGTACTTAACAAAATGACAAGGGGCGTCTAGTAGATGCCCGCTCTCCTACGAATTTTTTCTAAAATGATTTCTTTGTAGCAAAATGGACGACCAATAGTCGCCCCTACATTTCTTATTCTATCTTATTTACCAATTCCTTAAACCTCTCTCCTCTTTCCTCAAAATTCTTAAATAAATCGAAACTAGCACTGGCTGGTGAGAATAATACAATTTGACCGAGGTTTTGCTATTTTTTTTGCTACTTCTACAATTTGTGGAAATTCGGTGCATTGGTAGATGTCTAGTGTTTTTTCGCTTTCTTCTAGTTCTTTTCCGAACTGCTTCGCAGATTTTTTTTGAGGTTTGACCAATTAAGATAAGTGCTTTTACTTTGTCTACTATTGGTTTTGCTAGTGGTTCGTAGTCTAAGTGTTTGTCGTATCCTCCTGCTATTAGGATAATGTCTTCTTCGAAGGATTTTAGTCCTGCTATGGTTCTGGTTGGGCTGGTTCCTATGGAGTCGTTGTACCATTTTACACCGTCTAGTTCTCGTATAAATTCTAGCCTATGCGAAACTCCCTTAAAGTGTTTAATGGCTTCTACGATGGTATCCATATCCACAAAGGATTTCGTAGCAGCAATGGCTGCTGATACGTTTTCGTAGTTATGCATGCCTCTTAGGTGAATGTCTTTTGTATTTATGATGTGTTTTCTTAGGCGGTCTTCACATTCTTTTATCACATCGTTATCGACAATAATGCCGTCTTCTAGTTTTTCTTTGCTACTAAAGTATACGACTTTTCCATTGGCTTCTGGTTTACATTTTCTGGTTATTTCGTTGTCATAGTTTAAGACTAAAATACCATTTTCGTTTTGATTTTTGAAAATATTCTTTTTGGCTTCGATGTATTCGTCATAGCTTGCATGAATGTTTAAATGGTTTGGCGATATGTTGGTAATAACAGATATATCTGGGCTTACCGTCATGTTCATTAGTTGGAAACTACTTAATTCTAACACAATCACATCTTCTGGTTTCATTTCGCCAAGCTTGGTAAAAAGTGGATACCCAATGTTTCCGCCAAGATAAGCCTGATGTCCCGCTGTTTTTACGATTTCATAAATAAGGCTTGTGGTGGTAGTTTTTCCATCGCTTCCCGTAACTCCAATTACTTTACAAGGTGCCATTTCCATTAGCATTTCTATTTCTGTGGTGACAATGGCTCCTCTTTGTTCTTCTAATACTAGTTCTTTTTTGGTTGGCATACAACTTGGGGAACGGAAAATTAAGTCAAACCCTACTAATTTGGATAAGTTGTTTTCTCCAAAGGAAAATT
>CAOKNG010000070.1 GCA_948470025.1 uncultured Clostridium sp.
ACTTCTTTTTTGGTAAAGTAGTTATCTTGGCTGTTTGGTGCTTGAATGGTTACATTTGCTTTTTTTACATCTCCATTGGTATCTAAGAATTCACGACTAATATTGGCAATGCATTTTCCTCTCCAATACATTTTAACTCTTGGTTCTTCTTTCACTTCAGCAACTATACTGGTTTCTATGTTTTCTAAAGAAGCTAGTGTTTCAAATTTGGCTACATCGTTTGCACGTACTACGACTGCCATTCTTTCTTGTGATTCAGAAATGGCAAGTTCGGTTCCATCAAGCCCTTCATATTTTTTTGGCACTGCATCTAGGTTAATTTCTAGTCCATCTGCTAATTCTCCTACGGCAACCGATACACCTCCTGCTCCAAAGTCGTTACAACGTTTGATTAATTTGGTGGCTTCTGGGTTACGGAATAGTCTTTGGATTTTTCTTTCTTCTGGTGCATTTCCTTTTTGTACTTCTGCTCCACAGGTTGTTAGTGATGCACTTGTATGTGCTTTAGAAGAACCTGTTGCTCCTCCACATCCGTCTCGTCCAGTTCTTCCTCCAAGTAGAATGACTTTATCTCCTGGTTCTGGACGTAGGCGTATGACATTTTTAGCTGGTGCCGCTCCTACCAATGCTCCAATTTCCAAACGTTTTGCGACATATCCTGGATGGTAAATTTCGGCTACTTGTCCTGTTGCAAGCCCGATTTGGTTTCCATAGGAGCTATACCCTCTTGCTGCTTCGTTGGTTAGTTTTCGTTGTGGTAGTTTATTTGGTAAGGTTTCTTCGATACTTGCTCTTGGGTCTCCACAACCGGTTACACGCATTGCTTGGTATACATAGACACGTCCAGATAATGGGTCACGGATGGCTCCTCCAAGACAGGTAGCTGCTCCTCCAAATGGTTCGATTTCGGTTGGGTGGTTATGGGTTTCATTTTTGAACATGATTAGGTACTCTTCTGGTTTTCCATCTACTTCTATGGTAGCTTTAATACTACATGCATTAATTTCTTCGGACTCATCTAAATCTTTTAAAAGACCTTTTTTCTTTAATTCTTTCGCGGCAATGGTGGCAACATCCATTAAGCAAATGTCTTTTTTACGGTCTTCATAGACATATTTTCTTGAGGCAATATAGTCATTATAGATGTTTTGTAATAAATCCCATTTGATATCTATGGTTTCTAGTTTGGTAAGAAAGGTTGTATGGCGACAGTGGTCTGACCAATAGGTATCAATCATTTTCATTTCCGTCATGGTAGGGTCTCTTTTTTCGACATCTTTAAAATAGTTCTGGCAAAATGTTAAATCTGCTAAATCCATAGCAAAGCCATATTGAGGTAGAATTTCTTTTAAATTTTCTTCGGTCATTTGAATAAAACCTTCCATAACCTCAACATCTTTTGGTTCTTGCATGTTATCTTCTAAAGAGGTTTGTTTTTCAAGGCTGGCTTCTCTGGAATCTACGCTATTAATTAAATAGGTTTTGATTTTTTGTAACTCATCGTTTGAAATGGTTCCTTTTAGAATATACACTCTTGCCGATTTTGCAATTGGTCTTTGCTCTCCTCGAATAATTTGTAAACATTCTTCTAGGGAATTCGCTCTTTGGTCAAATTGCCCCGGTAAAAATTCCACTGCAAACACTTTATCTTGTTCCATAAATGGATACTCTTCCTCAAAACAAACATCTACTTGTGGTTCCGAAAACACTGTTTTCTTTGCCTTTTCATAAGTCTCCTCATCAATACCAGATACATCGTAACGATTAACAAGAATAACCTCTTCTAATCCACGTATTTGCAAATTCTTTTGTAAATCTTGCAAAATGTTTTTTGCCTCAACATCAAAACCCTCTTTCTTTTGTACATAAATTCTTCTTACCATCTCCCAAAACCTCCTACATTTTTTATTTTTTCTATTGCTATTATATTATAAACCGACAACTTTATCAATATTTTTCTTACGGAAACGCAAAATAAGCAGATAAATGTATTGTATAAGGGACTGCATGATATGCAGTCCCCTATAGTTTATAGGTTAATATTGATTTCCTTTTTACCTTCGGTAACCTCTCCTATTACATATGCTGTCTCCCCTGCTTCTTTTAATATTTGTAGTGCTTTTTCTTGTTCTTCTTTTGGAACGATGATTGCCATTCCAATTCCCATGTTAAAGGTGTTGTACATGTCTCTTAGTGGGATGTTTCCTTCTTTTTGGATTAGTTTGAAGATGGCTGGTACTTCGTAGGCGTCTTTGTTGATGGATAGGGCTACTTTTTCGTTTAGCATTCTTGGCATGTTTTCAAAGAAGCCTCCTCCTGTGATATGGGAAATTCCTTTTACTTTTACTTGTTCTAGTAAGGATAACACTGGTTTTACATAGATTTTGGTTGGGGTTAGGAGTGCTTCTCCTAGTGTGGTTCCTAGTTCTTCTTTGTATTCTTTTAGGTTTTGCTCGTTTACATTGAATACTTTTCTTACTAGAGAAAATCCGTTAGAGTGAACTCCTGATGAGGCAAGTCCTATTACTATATCTCCTACTTCAATATTTTCTGGGTTTATCATTTTCTTTTTATCAACGATTCCTACACTAAATCCTGCTAAATCGTATTCGTTTTCAGCATATAACCCCGGCATTTCTGCGGTTTCTCCTCCTACTAGGGCACATCCTGCCATTTTACAACCATTTGCTACTCCACTTACAATGGTTGCTACCATTTCTGGTATGTTTTTCCATAAGGACATATAGTCTAGGAAAAATAATGGTTTTGCACCACAACATACAATGTCATTAACACACATGGCAACACAGTCTTGCCCTATGGTATCGTGCTTGTTCATTAAAAAGGCTAATTTTAATTTGGTTCCTACTCCATCGGTACCAGATACTAAAATCGGTTCTTCCATTTGTTTTACATCAATCGAAAATAATCCTCCAAAACCTCCTAGGTCGGAAATAACGCCTTTTGTATAGGTTTCTCTAACGGATTTTTTCATTAGTTCTACGGATTTGTAACCTGCTGTTACATCAACTCCTGCTTGTTTATAACTTTCACTAAAACT
>CAOKNG010000071.1 GCA_948470025.1 uncultured Clostridium sp.
GTGGCAAAATTTACATAATTTCATAATATATTAGTAAGAAGTCCAAAGAAAGGAGGCTATGTATTTTGAAATTAGAAGGTAAAAAAGTTGGTTTTGCTATGACTGGTTCTTTTTGTACATTTAAAAGCACAATTCCGAAAATAAAAGCAATTATCGATGAAGGTGCCGAGGTTATTCCAATTATGTCGTTTCATGCCTATGAATTAGATACGAAATTCGGAAAAGCACAAGATTTTATCGATGAAATCGAAGAAATTACAGGAAAAAAAATAATTCATACCATTCCAGATGCAGAACCTATTCGGTCCTAAGAAAATGACCGATATTATGATAATTGCTCCTTGTACAGGAAATACCATTGCAAAATTAGTAAATGGTATTACCGATACCCCTGTAACAATGGCAGCAAAATCCCATTTGAGAAATAATAATGCATTAGTCATTGCTGTATCGACCAATGATGCACTAAGTGGTAATGCATCCAATATAGGAACTTTATTAAATCGAAATAATTACTTCTTTGTTCCCTTAAGGCAAGATAACCCAATTACCAAACCACGCTCTTTAGTATTTGACCCAGAATATTTGGTAAAAACATTAGAATATGCCTTAGAAAAAGAGCAAATTCAACCAATTTTGTTATGAATATGAAAGAAAAAAATATATTATACTGATAGGTCAGTACAATATATTTTTTTTGCTAGATATGATATAAAATAATAGAATTGGGAGGGAAGTATGTATACTTATACAAAAATAACAGATTTAAAAGATATGCTTGAAAAATCTGGAGATGAATTTGGCGAAAAAATTGCTTATAAAATTAGAAGTGAAAAAGACCAATACCAAACCTTTACCCATAAAGACGTAAGAGAAATGATAAATTGCTTAGGAACCGCATTATACGATATGGGGCTAAAAGGAAAGAGAATTGCTGTTATTGGAGAAAATCGATATGAATGGGAAATTGCGTATTTATCGATTGTTTGTGGAGTAGGAACGGTAGTTCCACTAGATAAATCTTTACCAGAAAATGAATTAAGCGATTTAATTAAAAGGTCAGAAGTAGAAGCGATTTTCTATACCAAAAAATATGAAGAAATGTTAGAAAAAATAAAATATAAAGGAATTGGGAAATTAAAGCATTTAATCTCTATGGATTTACATCAACATAAAGAAGGTATTTATTCCCAAAAGGAATTAATTGATAAGGGAAGAAATTTAATTTTAAGAGGAAATGATGAATTTATTAATGCAAAAATTAATAACAAAGAGATGAATATTATGCTATTTACCTCTGGTACTACTTCTGCTTCAAAAGTAGTAGCACTATCGCATTTTAATATTTGCTCTAATTTAATGGATATAGCCTCTATTTTAGAGGTTAATTCAGATGATGTCTTTTTATCCTTTTTGCCATTGCATCATGTATTTGAATGTACAGTAGGTTTCTTATTTGCTTTATATAAAGGAGCACAAACTGTATTTTGTGATGGGCCAAAACATATTACCGAAAATATGAAAGAATACAAAGTATCGGTTATGGCATCTGTGCCAGCTATTTATGAAAGAATTTTTAAAAGTATCCGAAAGAATTTAGAAAAACAAGGAAAATTAGAGGAAATCTTAAAAAAAGAAGAAGAATACATAAATGCAAGTATGGAAGAAAAGAAGAAAGTATTTTCAGAGATACATGATATGCTAGGTGGAAATGTCAAATTATTAATTAGTGGAGCAGCAAGTTTGGAACGAAGCATTGAAGAGAGATATCGAAAATTGGGCTTAAACCTTGTACAAGGATATGGTTTAACCGAAACTTCTCCAGTTGTTGCAATGCGGAACTTTAGAAAATTACAAACTAGGTTCCATTCGGAAAAACAGTACCAAGTGTAAAAGCAAAAGTAGTAGATTGTAACCGTGAAGGGGTAGGAGAACTTTTGGTAAAAGGACCAAATGTTATGCTAGGGTATTTTGCAAACAAAGTAGCAACACGGAAATGCCATGAGTGGTAATTGGTTCCGAACAGGAGATTTAGCCAAAATTGATGAAGAAGGATATATCTTTATTTGTGGTAGAAAGAAAAGTGTGATTGTATTAAAAAACGGGAAAAACATTTTCCCAGAAGAAATGGAAAATCTTATTAATCGAATTGAAGGAATTGAAGAGTCGTTTGTGTTTGGAAAGCAACTTTCCGAAGATGCCGAGAATATCAAAATATATGCCAAAATTGTGTATAATGAGGAAATTGTAAAAAATGTTTATAAAGTAGAAACCAAAGAAGAAATTTATACAGCCATTAATAATGAAATAAAAGAAATTAATCAGATTATGCCAAAATACAAAGCGATTCGAGGAATTTTATTAAGTACTACTCCATTAATAAAAACGACTACCAATAAGATAAAACGCGAAATGAACTTAAGTCAAATTATGAAAGAAGAAGGCAATAAATGGAACGAGAAAGCGATTTAAAAACAAAATATTTAATAAGAGATGTGTATTATTATTCTCAAATTGATTCAACACAATTGGAAATTTTAAGAAGAATTAAAGCAAATACCATTACCAATGGAACACTTGTAATTGCCGATACTCAAACCCATGGAAAACGGCACTCATGGAAGAGTTTGGTATACCGATAAACCAAATAACATTGCTTTTTCTTGTTTTGTAA
>CAOKNG010000072.1 GCA_948470025.1 uncultured Clostridium sp.
TCTCCTCCTAAATCATATCTTTGCCAGTTTCTTGCACGGTTAGAACCTTCTCCCCAATATTCTTTTACATAGCTATTTCCTACTTTTAATACTCTTGTTGGGCTTTCATCAAAACGAGCAAAATATCTTCCCATCATAACAAAATCTGCTCCTAGTGCTAATGCAATGGTAATATGGTGGTCATGTACAATTCCTCCATCTGAACAAATTGGAATGTAAATTCCAGTTTCTTTACAGTATTCATCACGTGCTGCTACTACATCGATTAAAGCGCTTGCTTGTCCGCGTCCAATTCCTTTGGTTTCACGCGTAATACAAATAGAACCTCCACCAACACCAACTTTTATGAAGTCAGCACCAGCTTCTGCTAAATAACGGAATCCTTCTTTGTCTACAACATTTCCTGCTCCTATTTTTACACTATCTCCATATTTTTCTCTTACAAACTCAATCGTTCTTTTTTGCCATACAGAATATCCATCAGAAGAATCCATACATACCATGTCCACTCCTGCTTCTACTAAAGCTGGAATTCTTTGCTCATAATCTCTTGTATTAATACCTGCTCCGACAATATATCTCTTATTTTCATCTAATAATGAGTTTGGATTATTCTTTCTTTCTTCATAATCTCTACGAAAAACTAAATATTTCAAATTTCCTTCTTCTGTTAAAATTGGCAAACAATTAATTTTGTTTTCCCAAATTATATCGTTTGCTTCTGCTAATGTAATTCCCTTTTTCGCACAAATGGTTTTTTCTGCTTTTGTCATAAACTCATCAATAGGAGCATCTTGGTTATCTCTTGTAACACGATAATCTTTATCAGTTACAATACCTAAAAATTTTCCATTCGCCGTTCCATCTTCAGTTACCATAACCGTAGAATGCCCTGTTCTTTCTACTAATTCAATCACTTCTCGTAAAGGTGTTCCACTTTTTACATTTGAATCACTAATTACAAAACCTGCTTTGTGTTTTTTTACATGATATACCATGTTTGCTTGTGATTCAATAGACTGGGCACCATAAATAAATGCCACTCCTCCCTCTCTTGCAAGAGCAATTCCCATTTCTTCTCCTGAAACGGATTGCATAATGGCAGATACCATTGGCACATTTGCCGAATACTTTGGTTCTTCTCCCTTTTTAAATTTGACAAGTGGTGTTTTCAGTGACACATTATTTGGTATACAATTTTCTGTTGTTAAATTTGGTAATAATAAAAATTCATTAAATGTTCTTGAAATATCTTCTAAAATTTTTGCCATGTTTCTTTCCTCCTTATTTTGATTAACATAATCAATATTATACTACATATTTAATTTGTTTGCAAGTAGGGACAGACACAAGGGCTGACCCTACATCTTACACCAATCTTTCGGTTTCTTTTGCAATCATTAATTCTTCGTTTGTTGGAATGACATAAACACGTACCTTAGAAGAATCTTTTGAAATTAATGTTTCTTCACTTCTTACATTATTTCTTTCTTCATCTAATTCCACACCCATAAATCCTAATCTATCACAAATTCCTTTACGAATGTTAATTTGGTTTTCACCAACACCTCCAGTGAAGATGATAGCATCTACCCCATTCATCGCAGCTGCATATTTTGCAATAAATCCCGCAACAGAGTATTTAAAATTATTCATAGCTACCAATGCTCGTTTGTTTCCTACAACTGATTCATTTTCGATTACTCTAAAATCTGGTGCTAAACCAGAAATTCCTTGTACTCCGGATTTTTTATTTAAAATCGTTTCAATTTCGTCTGCGGTTTTATTTTCTTTTTTCATAAGGAACGTAACAACTGATGGATCAATATCCCCACTTCTTGTTACCATAGGAACTCCTGCAAGTGGTGTAAGTCCCATACTGGTATCTACACTTTTTCCTGCTTCAACAGCACATACACTAGAGCCTTGTCCTAAATGACATGTAATAATTTTTAGGTTTTCAATTGGTGTATTTTCTATTTCGGCAAGTCTTTTTGAAACATACATATGAGAGGTTCCATGAAAACCATATTTTCTTACTCCATATTTTTCATAATATTCGTATGGGATTGGGTATAAATATCTTTCTTCTGGAATGGTTTGATGAAATGCGGTGTCAAATACTCCTACCATTGGTTTTCCTGGCATTACTCTTTTACAGGCTTCTACACCAATAATTCCTGCAGGGTTATGTAATGGAGCTAAATCGGTACATTCTTTTAATACAGCAATTACATCATCATCAATTACAACTGATTGGGTTATTTTCATTCCTCCATGTGCTAAACGATGACCAATTGCTTCAATCTCATCTAAACTATCGACTACTTTATATTCTGGGTGAATTAATTGTTTTAAAGTAAAATCGATTGCTTCTTCATGATTTTTTGCTGGATGTGTAATTTCAATTTTTTGCCCATTTACTTTATGAGTGATAAATGCTTCGTCTTCTCCTATTCTTTCATATTTTCCAGATGCAAGCACTTCCTCGGTTTTCATATCAATTAGTTGATATTTTAGAGAAGAACTTCCACAATTCAGTACTAAAATTTTCATTTTCAAACCTCCTATTAAATTTTTGTTATTATATCATAAACAATTTTAAAAATCTAGAATATAATTGTA